>NZ_WIVZ01000004.1:0-253774 GCF_009600325.1 Pseudomonas sp. FSL R10-2189 | reverse complement strand
GCGCAGAGACCGGCGGCATCGGCCGTGGTGCGGGCTTGGGCAGCGGTCTGGGCTCGGCCAGCGCTGGCCGCGCAACAGGCACCGGCTCATGGCTATGACAGAAGGCGAACGACTGCGGTGCGCCAATTGAACGCATGCCCAGGCGGCCCAGCAGGCTGCCCTCGGCCGGGCCGATAAACAGCGCGCCGTCGTCACGGGTCAAGCGCTTGAGGATATCCAGCGCTTGGTGCTGAGTCTTGAGGTCGAAGTAGATCAACAGGTTGCGGCAGAACACAAAGTCATAAGGCAGGTGATGGCTGAGCAGCGTCGGGTCGAGCAAGTTGCCGACCTGAAAAGTGACCTGCTCGTGCACCCGCTCCGACAGCTGATAGCTGTCATTGACCGAGGTGAAATAGCGCTCACGAAAACCAATTTGCTGGCCGCGAAATGAATTTTTGCCATACAGCGCCGACTGCGCCCGCGCTACCGACAACGGGCTGACGTCCAGGGCTTCGACCTTGAACTGATGCCCGACCAGCCCAGCATCAAACAGGGCCATGGCAATCGAATACGGCTCTTCGCCCGTGGAGCACGGCAAACTCAGAATGCGCAGGGTATGCAGGCCGCCGGTGTCGGCCAAACGCTGGCGGGCCAGACGGCCCAATGTGGCAAACGATTCGGGATACCGAAAAAACCAGGTCTCGGGGACGATCACCGATTCGATCAACGCCTGTTGCTCGTCGTGGGAGCAGATCAGGCGCTGCCAGTAGTGATCGTTGTCGGGCATGTTCAACGCCAGGCAGCGCTGGCGTACGGCACGCTCGATAATCGCCAGGCCCACGGACGCGACATCCAGGCCTATGCGTTGCTTCAAAAAATCGTAAAAGCGCTGGTCGTCACTCATGCGAGACCCTCTGCGCTGGCGTCATCCAGGCTCGGAGGGAACAGCAGCGCGCACACCGCCGGGCTCAACAGGTCGTCGACATGGATCCACTGCAGCAAGCCCTGGGCATCCTCACGAACCGGCCCCAGGTACGGCGCGTCGCGGTTATCCAGGCCGTAAGGCTGAAAATCTGCCGGGTCGCAGCGCAAGGTCGCGTTGGCCTGCTCCAGCATCAGCCCCAGCAGTTTGCCGCGAAAATTGACCAGCACCAGCCGCGTGCTGGTACGGGCCACGGCCTCGTGGCCAAAGGTCATGGCGCTGATATCGATCACCGGGACCATCTGCCCACGGTGCGCAAACACGCCGGCCACCCAGGCCGGGGCGTGGGCTATCGGTTTGAGCGGTAAACGCGCCAGTACCTCGACCACATCGGTCGCCGACAAGGCATAACGCTCATCCCCGATGTAGAACACCAGAAAAAGGCGCTGACTCCGCGCCACGGCGGCCGCACGCTGGGTTAAAAGTTCGCTCATCAGACTTTAAAACGCGAAACGCCACTGCGCAGCCCAACGGCAACCTGACTGAGTTCGTCGATCGCGAAGCTGGCCTGACGCAAGGACTCTACGGTCTGACTGCTGGCATCCCCCAACTGCACCAGTGCCAGGTTAATTTGCTCGGCGCCGGTGGCTTGCGCCTGCATGCCTTCGTTGACCATCAACACGCGCGGCGCCAAGGCCTGAACCTGATGAATGATTTGCGACAGTTGCTCACCGACTTGCGTCACCTCGGCCATGCCACGGCGCACTTCTTCAGAGAACTTGTCCATGCCCATCACACCTGCCGACACGGCGGACTGGATCTCGCGCACCATCTGCTCGATGTCATAAGTGGCGACAGCCGTCTGGTCGGCCAGGCGGCGCACTTCGGTGGCAACCACGGCGAAACCACGGCCATATTCACCGGCCTTTTCGGCTTCGATGGCGGCGTTGAGCGACAGCAGGTTGGTCTGGTCAGCAACCTTGACGATGGTGACGACCACCTGGTTAATGTTGCCGGCTTTTTCATTGAGGATCGCCAGCTTGGCGTTAACCAGATCGGCAGCGCCCATCACCGAATGCATGGTTTCTTCCATGCGCGCCAGGCCTTGCTGCCCGGAACCGGCCAAGATCGAAGCCTGATCGGCAGCCGAAGTCACTTCGGTCATGGTGCGCACCAGGTCACGGGAGGTGGCGGCAATTTCGCGGGAGGTCGCGCCGATTTCCGTGGTGGTGGCTGCGGTTTCGGTAGCAGTGGCTTGTTGCTGTTTGGACGTGGCGGCGATCTCGGTCACCGAGGTGGTGACCTGGACCGAGGACCGCTGGGCTTGAGACACCAGCGCGGTCAGCTCGGTCATCATGTCGTTGAAGCCGGTTTCGACGGCACCGAACTCGTCTTTGCGGTCCAGGTTCAAGCGCGAGCTCAAGTCACCGGAACGCATGGTTTCAAGGATCGAAACGATGCGCTGCATCGGCGACATGATCGCCTGCAACAACAGGTAGCCGCACAGCCCGGCAGCCAGCACAGCCACGATCAGCGAGATGATCATGCTGATTTTTGCCGTCGTTACTGCATTGGCAATGGTTTCGGTGGCGTGGTTGGCCTGGGTACGGTTGGTGTCAATGATGGTGTTGAGCTGCTTGCGCCCGGCCGCCCATAGCGGGGCCAGTTGCTCGTTGAGCATGGCATCGGCTTGCTCGGTTTTTTTGTCTTCGTAAAACTGCAGAACGCCAGCCAAGGCCTTGGTGTATTGACCGTGGATACGCTCGAATTCATCAAACTCGGCGCGGTCCTGATCGTCAAAAATGGTGGTGCGGTAGTTGTCCAGTTCGTGGGTCATGCGGTCTTCGTAGCTGGCATACAGCTTACGGTCTTCGCTGGTCAAATCACGCTGGGTGGCCGAGCCGACCAGTTGCAGGGTCAGGACATAGCTGTCAACCCAGGCACTGCGCACCATCGAACTGTAATAGACCCCGGGAATCGAATCGGTGCGAACGGTCTCTTCGCTCGACTCAATCGACAGCAGGCGCGAGTAAGACGCGACAACCATCAGCAACATGATGGCGATGATCACCGCAAAGCTCGCCAAAATGCGTTGGCGTAACGTCCAGTTCTTCACAGTCTATCCTCGGGGCCATTCAAATGATGGAGGAGTATAGCCGAGGGCCAGCAAGGATTCTCACGGACGTTGAGACTGTTCTCACAGCAATTAGTAAAAATACCTACAACATCGGGTTGCGCACATAACCCGTGTAGGAGCGAGCTTGCTCGCGAGCTTTTAAAAGATCAAAAGATCGCGAGCAAGCTCGCTCCTACAGAGACGTAAGGGGACGCTTCTATCTCACGCCTGAGCCTGTTTAACCTGAGCCTCCAGTTCAGCTTTTAGCCCCGGATCCAGCTTGAGTTGCTTGGCCAGTTCATCCAGATAAGCCCGTTCACCAAACGCCTCTTCATCCACAAGTATCAAGCTGGCAATGTACATTTCTGCGCCGATTTCCGGGGTGGTGGCCGCGCTGGCGACTTCGGCCGGGTCCAGCGGTTTGTTCAGTTCAAGCTGCAGCCATTGCTGCAGTTGTGGGTCGTGCTTGAGCTTGCTCAACTCGCCCTCAATCATTTGCCGCTCGCGATCGTCAATGTGACCATCCGCCTTGGCCGCCGCGACCAGTGCTTTGAGAATCGCCTGACTGTGTTCCTCAACCTGCACCGGCTCGACACGATCAATGGTTTGCGGCGGGTGTTCGGGGGCCGTGCCCTGGCTGGCCTGCCAGTTGCCATAGGCTTTGTAGGCCAGCACGCCCAAGGCCGCCAACCCCCCATAGGTCAAGGCCTGGCCGCCGAACTTGCGCCCGCGCTTACTGCCCATTAACAGGCCCAGGACACTGGCCGCCATCGCCCCACCTCCTGCCCCCGAGAGCAGGCCGCCGAGCCCGCCCGCACCCAGCACATTGCCCAACCCCCCTTTGTTGGCACTGGCGCCAGCAGCGTCGTTTGACGCACCGGTTTTTTTCTCCAGCAGTTCCTGGCCAGACTTCAGCAGTTGATCGAGCAATCCACGGGTGTTCATCAGCAACCTCCTCGTAACGGGTTCAAGTGACAGGTCGGGTTTCAGTCGCGCAGGTCCGATTCATGAATCGGCTGATCGCGATGGGTCGCACGCTGGTACTGCGCCGGCCAGATCGCTTTTCTGCCGCCCAGATCATCGTCGGCATGCAGCGGCCAGTACGGGTCACGCAAGAGTTCACGGGCCAGCAGAATCAAGTCCGCTTGGCCTGTGCGCAAAATATGTTCGGCCTGCGCCGGCTCGGTGATCATCCCCACCGTGCCCGTGGCGATGGCCGCCTCCTTGCGCACACGCTCGGCGAATCGGGTCTGGTAACCCGGCCCCACCGGAATTTCTGCCGTCGCCGCCGTCCCCCCCGACGACACGTCAATCAGATCAACACCCAGTGCTTTCAGGCGCCGCGCCAGCTCAACCGTTTCGTCTGGGTTCCAGCCATCTTCGACCCAATCGGTGGCCGAAACGCGGACAAAGACCGGCAGTTCTTTGGGCCACACTTCACGCACCGCTTCGGTCACTTGCAGCACCAGGCGGATGCGATTCTCGAATGAACCGCCGTACTCGTCGAGGCGTTGGTTGCTCAGCGGCGACAAAAATTGATGCAGCAAGTAACCGTGGGCAGCGTGTACTTCAACCACCGAAAATCCGGCTTCGAGCGACCGTTTGGCGGCATCGATAAAGGCTTGAACTATGCCCTGGATCTGTTCTGTATCCAGTTGTTTGGGCGCGGTGTGATTGGGGTCAAAGGCAATGGGTGAAGGCCCAACCGGCACCCAGCCGCCCTCGTCCACTTTGACGCTGCCATGCTTGCCCAGCCAGGGCCGGTGCGTGCTGGCCTTGCGCCCGGCATGCGCCAGCTGAATCCCCGCCACGGCGCCCTGGGCGCGGATAAAGCGGGTGATGCGTTGCAGCGGTTCGATGTGTTCGTCGCTCCACAGCCCAAGGTCTTGAGCGGTGATCCGGCCATCGGGGGTTACCGCGGTGGCCTCGGTAAAAATCAGACCGGCACCGCCAACGGCCCGGCTGCCCAAGTGAACTAAATGCCAGTCATTGGCCAGCCCATCAACGCTGGAGTATTGGCACATTGGCGAGACCGCAATGCGGTTATTCAAGGTCAGTTGGCGCAGGGTGTAGGGTTCGAGCAGCAGACTCATGGGTCACCTCTCATTCCAGTGGGTAGGCTCCAGGCACTCCTTAGAGACTAGTCGACAACACTGGAAGAGGTGGGGTTCAAATGAGGGGGCAGGCCGTGGTCTTTTAAAAGATCAAAAGATCGCGAGACAAGCTCGCTCCTACGGTTTTGCTTGTAGGCGTTAGCGCGGTTCGATGTGGGCAATCATCAATTGCACGGTTTCGTTGCCGCGAAATTCGTTGAGGTCGAGTTTGTAGGCCAGTTCGACCCAGCGAATGGTCGGGTTGGGCCACACTTCGCGGTCTACACCAAAGGCAATACCGTCCAGTTTGACGCTGCCGCACTCGGTCTTAAGTACGACTTTCAAGTGCCGCTCGCCAACAATACGCTGCTCGACCAACTGAAACACGCCGTGGAACAGCGGCTCAGGGAAGTGCTGCCCCCACGGCCCGGCATGGCGCAACGCGCGAGCCAGTTCAAGGTGGAATTCTTCAATTGCCAAACTGCCGTCAGACAACAGCCGCCCGGTCAGGTCTTCTTCACGCAATTGACGTCGGACTTCTTCGTCAAATGCCTGGGAGAACAGTGGGAAGTTGGCTTCAGGCAATGTCAGACCCGCTGCCATGGCGTGGCCGCCGTATTTGCTGATCAACTCCGGGTGCTGCGCGGCAACCACGCTGAGGGCATCACGAATATGAAAGCCCGGCACCGAACGCCCGGAGCCCTTGAGCATGCCGTCACCGGCATCGGCAAAGGCAAAGGTCGGGCGGAAATAGCGCTCTTTGAGGCGCGAGGCCAGGATGCCGATCACCCCTTGGTGCCACTCCGGGTCGAACAGGCACAAGCCAAACGGCATGCTGTCCAGCGTCAGGTCCTTGAGCTGGGCCAGCGCTTCACGCTGCATGCCTTGCTCAATGGATTTGCGGTCCTGGTTCATTTCGTCGAGCTGGGCGGCCATGTCCCGCGCCGCGTTAGGGTCGTCGGTGAGCAGGCACTCGATGCCCAGGCTCATGTCGTCCAGGCGCCCGGCCGCGTTCAGCCGTGGCCCGAGAATAAAGCCCAGGTCGATAGAGGTAATCTTCGAATGATCGCGCTTGGCCACTTCCAGGATCGCCTTAAGCCCTGGCCGCGCCCGCCCGGCGCGGATTCGCTCAAGCCCCTGATGCACCAGAATGCGGTTGTTGGCGTCCAGCGGCACCACGTCGGCCACGCTGCCCAATGCCACCAAATCGAGCAATTCGGCGATGTTGGGCGCTTTGACCGTTTGATACCAACCCAAACTGTTCAAGCGTGCACGCAAGGCAATCAGTACGTAGAAGATCACCCCTACCCCGGCCAGCGCCTTGCTGGGGAACTCGCAACCCGGCTGGTTAGGGTTGACGATGGCATCGGCCGCCGGCAGTTCGTTGCCCGGCAAGTGGTGATCGGTGACCAGCACGCTCAGCCCGGCTTTTTTCGCCGCTGCCACGCCTTCGACGCTGGAGATCCCGTTGTCCACGGTGATCAGCAATTGCGGCGAACGAGTCAATGCCACTTCAACGATTTCTGGCGTCAGACCGTAGCCGTACTCAAACCGGTTGGGCACCAGGTAGTCGACATGGGCGGCGCCCAGCAGACGCAAACCGAGCATGCCCACGGTGCTGGCCGTGGCACCGTCGGCGTCAAAGTCACCGACGATCAAGATGCGCTGGCGCTGTTCAAGCGCCATCACCAGCAAGTCCACCGCCGCGTCGATGCCCTTGAGCTGCTGGTACGGGATCAACCGCGCCAGGCTCTTGTCCAGTTCAGCTTGTGATTGCACACCCCGCGCGGCGTACAAACGCGTGAGCAGGGTCGGCATTTCGCCCAAGAAAGGCAGGGTTTCGGGCAGTGGACGAGGTTCGATGCGCATAACCGGGGGGATGTTCTCTTAAAGTGTTGAATCGAGTGAATTAACCGCGTTCGCCTTGCAGCCACTGCAACTGAACTTCGTGCTGGCCACGGTCGTCGGTCACGAACACGGTGCCTTCACTGATCATCACGTCCCACTTGATAACGCGTGGCATGTCTTTAGCGAGCACTTCCAGAACCTCTTGCGGAACGGCAGCGATGTTGACGTTTTTCAGGTTTTTGATCGCCGGGATGACCTTGCCTTCCCAGACGCGCAAGCTGCCATAGGCCAGCAAACTGGTGCGTTCGGTACGGCGCGAGCACCAGGTCAGACGGTCGGCATCGGGCTGGCCGACTTCGATCCAGTGCAGAACACGGTCATCCAGGCTTTTTTCCCACAGCGCTGGTTCGTCTACATCTGAAAGGCCTCGGCCAAACGACAGATGCTCGTTGTACCAAAGGGCGTAAGCCAGAAGGCGCACAGCCATGCGCTCTTCGGTTTCCGAAGGGTGACGGGCGATGGTTTGCTTGACGGTTTCATAGACCCCACGATCGAGATCGGTGAGGTTGAGTTCGAACTTGTAGGTCGTGGACGGCTGGGCCATGAACGGGCTTCTTGATACGGAGAAAGACGGCAAGTCTAACCGATCCGCCCGTGTTCTGTGGGAGCGGGCTTGCTCGCGATGCAAACAACGCCGTCTATCTGAATCACCGCGGTGATGTTATCGCGGGCAAGCCCGCTCCCACAGGACGGGGTGCCACGACCTATGTTAAAACGCTGTTCTCGTTCGCTCTGCATAAGGACTCCGCATGTCGCTCGCCACCAAACCCCTTTCGGGCCTTAAGGTCATCGAACTGGGCACCCTGATCGCCGGTCCTTTTGCCTCACGAATTTGTGCCGAATTTGGCGCCGATGTGATCAAGGTGGAATCACCCGATGGCGGCGATCCCCTGCGTAAATGGCGCAAGCTGTATGAAGGTACGTCGCTGTGGTGGTTCGTGCAGGCGCGCAACAAGAAATCCCTGACGCTTAACCTCAAACACCCCGATGGCCTGAACATCCTCAAAGAGCTGTTGGCCGAGGCCGACATCCTGATCGAGAACTTCCGCCCCGGAGTCCTGGAAAAACTGGGGTTGGGCTGGGACGTGCTGCACGCCTTGAACCCGAAACTGGTGATGGTGCGTTTGTCCGGTTTTGGCCAGACCGGGCCAATGAAAGACCAGCCCGGTTTTGGTGCGGTGGGTGAGTCCATGGGCGGGTTGCGCTATATCACCGGCTTTGAAGATCGCCCGCCTGTGCGCACCGGCATTTCGATTGGCGACTCGATTGCCGCGCTGTGGGGCGTCATTGGCGCCTTGATGGCATTGCGTCATCGCGAAGTGAATGGCGGCCTGGGCCAAGTGGTGGATGTGGCGCTGTACGAAGCCATTTTCGCCATGATGGAAAGCATGGTGCCGGAGTTCGATGTGTTCGGCTTTATTCGCGAGCGCACCGGCAATATCATGCCGGGCATCACGCCTTCCTCGATTCACACTAGCCAGGACGGCAAGCACGTACAGATTGGCGCCAATGGCGACGCCATTTTCAAACGCTTCATGCTGATTATTGGCCGTGAAGACCTGGCGAACGATCCGCAACTGGCCAGCAACGATGGCCGGGATGCCCGCCGTGACGAGCTGTACGGCGTGATTGACCGCTGGGTCGCCTCGCTGCCGCTGCAAACCGTGCTTGAACACCTGAACACCGCAGAAGTCCCCGCCAGCCGCATTTTCTCGGCCGAAGACATGTTCACTGACCCGCAATTTTTAGCCCGCGAAATGTTCTTGCAGGCCAAACTTCCTGACGGCAAAGCGTTCAAAATGCCAGGCATCGTGCCTCGTCTTTCTGACACGCCAGGGTCAGCCGAGTGGGTAGGACCGGAGCTGGGCGCTCATAATCAGGAGGTCTTGGCTGATTTGGGCTACGACGCCAACGCCATTGTTAAATTGAAACAGGCAGGCGCGATTTAACCGTTAAGCCGTTTTAAGGACCGCCAAGGAGACAGGCCCGATGACCAAGCGCTGGAAATGGCGAGGCATTTGCGCGGGGTTGATAACCTCGGCGATGTTTTTTTGCACGCCCGGCGCGCTGGCGGCCGAAAAACTCATTTGGCTGGTGCGCGACCTGCCACCAATGGCAGTGCACGATGGCCCGAACAAGGATCAAGGCATCATCGATCGCTTGCTGCCGGTGCTGATCGCCAACATGCCGCAGTATGAGCATGTCATCCAGCGGGTCAATCGGGCCCGCTCCCTGCAAATGCTTGAGGGGCCAGACCTGGCCTGCGATCCGATGCTGGTATGGAATCCGACCCGTGCCCTGAGCATTGTTTATTCCAGTCCCATCTTTGGTTTGCGCAGTAACGGGCTGGCCATTCGCCGTACCGATCAACAACTGATCGCACCGTTTGTGCATGACCAGGCCGTCGACTTGCCTGCCCTGCTGAGCGCTCAGTCTCTCAAGCTCGGTCTGGTGGCCAAACGCAGTTACGGCGTCTGGATCGACGATCAATTGTCAAAGAGCCCGACCACCCCACTCTTTATTCATTACGGCAACGATGCCATGGGCAGCCTGCTGCAAATGCAACACGCCGGACGCCTGCCGACGCTGCTGGGCTATTGGCCAGAGATTCAGTCAAAAGCCAGGCAATATGGCCTTTCATCCAAGGCGCTGGCTTTTTACCCGATCCAGGGTGCCCCGGCTTACCAAACCATCTACGCCGGGTGCACAAAAACCCCGGAAGGGCAAAAAGCCATTGCCGACATCAATACGGTATTGGGAAATCTGCCCCGGGATTCACTCGCGTCTGCGCAGACCTTTTGGATACAGGCCGATGATGGCAATGCATCGTCCCCCATCCCGGAGCAAGAACCGACGGAGCCCTGACAAAAAAAACACAAAAAAAACCCCGAGCAGTGGGGAGACAACTCGGGGTTTAACAAGGTCATGATGACCTGCTCAGCAAGCTACAAGTCTCGGAGCAAAAGACTTGATCTTGCTGATGAAAAATCTGACAGAGCAAACTCGACAAAGGTTCCCGATGCGCGGGATCAATTTTCACTTCATGCGCCAGCCCGTGTGCCATAAGCATCCAGCAAGCGTCCGAGGCCGTTAACGGTCACGGGTTTGGGCAAATACCCCAACACCTCCAAGCCTTCCTCGCGGGCAGTGCGTACCGCGCTTTCGACGACATGCGGCGCGGCACAACTGAGAATAATCAGCGCCTGGGCTTCACGCTTGGTCGCCAACTCGCGAATCAACTCAAGCCCGGACAACCCTTCCAGATGCAAATCACAAATAGCCAGGTCAATGCCCCCGCATTTGGCCAATGAGCAACGGGCAGACTCGACACTCTCGGCAGCCAGCACGTCAAAGATGCGAAAGGCGTTCAACATTTGGTGTAGCACCATCAGTTGAAAAGGATTGTCTTCAAGAATCAGAACTTTCATTGAGCGCATAAAGGGCCTTGGAAGAGTTCACGCACTATTGGCAAGGGGATCGACTTTAGTGCGATTGCCTAAGAATCGACATAAGACGAATCCTAAATAGATGTAGGCAAATTCATAAAAACAAAACTAATTGATGCCGCCTTTAACCCTGATACCTGTCCATCAAGGGGCATGAGAGTGTGCTAACCGCGAGTTAATGACCAGCGATGCAACCTGGACCAAAAACATCGCTAGACAAGTTCGTATCTGCGCTGGCTAACCGTTTACCCCCATTTTTGGCGACTCTGACAGGTTAAACCAGCCTCCCACCACACCTTCCAAATGACCTGAGCCCGAGTAAAAAGGCACAATCCAGCAACACACCTCACCACCGGCCGTTTTGAAGGCTTGACTGCGCTTTTGATAGAAAGGCTTTCGGTTGCGCAGCACCAACATCAGTTCAGCATGAAACTGCTCAGCGATTTCAGTGGAGAAAAACGGCACTTCGGTCATAGGCCGCCCGAGAATCAGTTCTAGCCGGGTCGAAAAAAAATCTTCGTAAGTGCGGTTACAGGTGATGACTTGTCCTTCAAGCCCCTTCACAAAAATCGGACAGGGGATCGCATCAAAGAAGCGTTGTCCAAACCCCAGGCGGGCGCTTAAAGCGCTCTCCGCCAAGCGTGCAATGCGCAACTGGTTTACCAGGCGTCGGTTCCACATCACCAGAATTCCCGCCAGGCCGATACCGCCTGCCAGCCCCCCGTACAACAATGGCAAACTCGACACTTGCGGTTCGACCGGCATTTTCTTGAGGTCATGCAGCCACTTGTGCCGCAGTGCCTGCATATCAGTCATGGGGATGGCTTCTAAGCCCTTGTTCAGTATGTCGAGCAGTTCCGGGAATTGATCCGCAACCGAAAAGTTGTCTGAGGCCCAACGACCATCGACACTTCGGCCTACCTTCAAGTGCCTGGCCGGGTGCAGATACGCCTGTGTTTCATTCTGGATCGTGGCCAGCGCTTCGCCTTGCTCAACCAGATCACGTGCCTGCGCATAGTTCTCGACACTGCGCAGGATGATGTCGGGGTAGTTGCGCCGAATCATTGATTCCAGCGCATGCCGTGCCGGCAGCGCCAATACCTTGCCCGCGAGTTGATCCAGAGAGCTCAGGCGAAAATCATTGTTGCGCACAACGAAGACCCAAGGAGCGCCGCCATAGGAATAGGTGAAATTAAGATACGCCTGACGCTCGGCATTCTTGGCCAGGGTGGTATTCATCTGCGCCTTGCCGGTTTTGAGCATTTCCAGGGTTTGCGCTGTTGAGGCGCTTTCTTGATGGACAAACTGCAATCCGGTCATATGGGAAATACGCGCCAGAATATCCGCGTTCAACCCCTCCCAGCGCTCCTCACCGTTTTTGAAGACATACGGCGGGTATTGCTGAGAGGCCACAATGACCACCGGGTTTTGCTTGATCCAGGCGTGTTCGCGCGGCATGAGTTGTATGTGTTGCTGGCCAATAGCGCCCAGATGCCCTGCGTGCCAACGCGAAAGGATTACGTGCCCCATCTCGTCATCCAGGCTGTTCAACGCGCGATCAATCAAGGCCTGCAACTGCGGATCATCGCGGCGCACGGCAAAGGCAAACCCCGACTCCGGCAAAGCGCTCTGCCCCAAAACACGCAAGCTTGAGTAAGAGCGCAGCGTCTTGAAGCCCCGGACAATGAGTTCATGGGCAACCAGCGCATCAATGTCGCCTTCGTTGAGCGCTTCCAGCGCACTGTGCAAGGTGGGGGTGAGGATGATCTCGCTGTCGGGGTAGAACGCATCGGCAACGTGTGCATCGACCTCGCCATCGAGAAAGCCGATTTTTTTGCCTGCCCAGTTCCCCTCGGGCGCCGCCGCTTCTTTGCCCACCATGACTGAGCGATCGGTCATGTATTCATTTGAGAACAGCAGGCCTTCAACACCGCGCTCGTAGCCGGTGGCGCTGGTCAGAATGTCGATTTTGCCCGAGAGCAGCGCTGCCACTGCCTGGTCACGCTTGCTGAACCCAAACACTTCAACCGTGACCCCCAGCTTGTCCCGCACGAGGCTGAGGTAATCGGCACTGATGCCCTGATAACGGTTGCGCTCGTTGGCGATGTCCATGGGGGCGTAATCGCCAATGGAGATACCCACGCGTAGCCGGCCGCGCTCCTCCAGCCAGTGCTGTTGCTCGTAATCAAGCACCAGCGGCTTGAGTTCGATAAAGCTTTTCGGCAGCCGGAACGGCAAGCCTTGGGCTGCCTGGGTGCTGGTAGTGGCGCTCACCAGCGCGATGCAGAGTACCCGCAACATCCATGATTTCAGCACGTGGGCAAAACGTGACATGACAGCCTCCTTGACCGGCTACTCGCCAGCATACGGAGGCGAAAACCGAGCAAGTTTGCCACGCACCCACAAAAAAGCCCGTCAGATGACGGGCTTAAAAGTACGTAAGAAAAAGACCCTTAGAGGGCTTTCCCACGGTTGCCATGCTGGCTGACAAAGGCCTGTACGGCTTTAAGGTCATTGGCCAAAACGGTGTAACGCTCTTCTCGCTCGAACAAGTCGGAAAGGTGAGCAGGAAGCTCCAGAGCTTTTCCTACACCCGCTTTCTCAACAGCCTCTGGGAACTTGACCGGATGCGCCGTCCCCAGAATAACCATCGGGATATCCAGGCTGCGACGGCACTCACGGGCCGCCTTCACGCCAATGGCGGTGTGCGGGTCGAGTACTTCGCCGGTTTCAGCGAACACCTGGGCGATGGTGTCGCAGGTTTGCTCGTCGTTGACCGCCAACGAGTCGAACAGACGGCGAGCTTCAGTCCAGCGATCGTCTTCCACGCTGAAAGTGCCGGTTTGCTTGAACGCGTCCATCAGGCCCGCAACTGCGGCGCCATTGCGACCATGCAGGTCGAACAGCAGGCGTTCGAAGTTCGACGACACCATGATGTCCATGGACGGCGACAGGGTCGCGTGCAGGGTCTCTTTGGCGTACTGGTTGCCGCTCATGAAGCGGTGCAGGATGTCGTTGCGGTTGGTGGCTACGATCAACTGATTGATCGGCAAACCCATGTTGCGCGCCAGGTAACCGGCGAAAATATCGCCAAAGTTACCGGTCGGCACCGAGAACGACACTGAACGGTGCGGGCCGCCCAGTTGCAGGGCTGCGTGGAAGTAGTAAACGATCTGGGCCATGATGCGTGCCCAGTTGATCGAGTTCACGGCCACCAGGCGTGTGCCCTTGAGGAAGCCCTGGTCAGCAAAGCTGGCCTTGACCATTTCCTGGCAGTCATCGAAGTTGCCTTCGATGGCGAGGTTGTGGATGTTGTCGCCAAACAGAGTGGTCATTTGACGACGCTGTACTTCCGACACCCGGTTATTCGGGTGCAGGATGAAAATATCCACGTTCTCACAGTGCTTGCAGCCTTCGATGGCCGCCGAGCCGGTATCGCCCGACGTTGCGCCAACAATGACCACGCGCTCGCCACGCTTGGCCAGCACGTAATCCAGCAAACGCCCCAGCAATTGCAGGGCAAAGTCCTTGAACGCCAGCGTAGGGCCGTGGAACAGCTCAAGTACCCACTCGTTGCCATTGAGCTGACGCAGCGGTGCAACCGCGCTGTGAGCAAAGGCGCCGTAGGTTTCTTGCAGGATTTTTTTGAAATCGGCATCAGGAATGCTGCCGGTGACAAACGGGCGCATCACCCGGAATGCCAACTCGTGGTACGGCAGGCCTGCCCAGGAAGCGATTTCTTCCTGAGTGAAACGCGGCAGGTTCTCCGGCACGTACAGACCGCCATCGCTGGCCAGACCGGCCAACAGGACATCTTCAAAATTCAGGGCCGGTGCCTGGCCACGGGTACTGATATAGCGCATTTTTTTCAAACCTTCGGCTTGAGCGGCAAGCGGTTTAGCTCCAAGCCACAAGTAAAAGCAGAGTTGCCTTTAGCTTGCAGCTTGCAGCTTGAAACTTGCCGCTCTCAATTAATTGAGACTTTCTACGCGGATGCGAACGACCGGACCTACAACACCTTGCAACGCTTCAAGCGCAGTGATGGCGTCGTTGATGTGCTGCTCGATAACACGGTGAGTCAGCAGAATCATTGGCACCAGACCGTCATGCTCTTCGGCTTCTTTCTGCATGATCGATTCGATATTGATACCGCGCTCCGACAAGATGCTGGCCACTTGAGCCAGGACGCCCGGATGGTCTTTGGCCTGGATGCGCAGGTAGTAAGCACTTTCACACGCTTCGATCGGCAGGATCGGGTGAGCAGACAGTGCGTCCGGCTGGAAGGCCAGGTGCGGCACGCGGTTCTCCGGGTCGGAGGTCATGGCGCGCACCACGTCGACCAGGTCAGCTACCACCGAGGAGGCGGTCGGTTCCATACCGGCGCCCGCGCCGTAGAACAGGGTCGAACCTGCCGCGTCACCATTGACCATCACCGCGTTCATCACGCCATTGACGTTGGCGATCAGGCGATCAGCCGGGATCAGGGTCGGGTGAACCCGCAGCTCGATGCCGCTGGCCGTACTGCGCGCAACGCCCAGGTGCTTGATGCGGTAGCCCAGGGCTTCTGCGTAGTTCACGTCAGCCGTGGTCAGCTTGGTGATGCCCTCGGTGTAGGCTTTGTCGAATTGCAGCGGAATGCCGAAGGCAATCGACGCCAGAATCGTCAGTTTGTGCGCCGCATCTATACCTTCAACGTCGAACGTCGGGTCTGCTTCGGCATAGCCCAACGCTTGCGCTTCGGCCAGCACGTCTTCAAACGTACGGCCCTTTTCGCGCATTTCGGTGAGGATGAAGTTACCGGTACCGTTGATGATGCCCGCTACCCAGTTGATGCGGTTGGCCGACAAGCCTTCACGAATCGCCTTGATCACCGGAATACCACCGGCAACCGCCGCTTCGAACGCAACGATCACGCCCTTTTCCTGAGCCTTGGCGAAGATCTCGTTACCGTGCACAGCAATCAGCGCCTTGTTGGCGGTGACCACGTGCTTGCCGTTTTCAATGGCTTTGAGCACCAGTTCACGGGCGATGGTGTAACCACCAATCAGCTCGATAACGATGTCAATTTCAGGGTTGGTGGCTACAGCGAAAACATCGTTGGTAATGGGGGTACCGGTAATGTCGCACTGAGGGTTTGGCGTACGCAGAGCAATTTGCGCAACCTGGATGCCACGCCCGGCACGGCGGGCAATCTCCTCGGCGTTACGCTTTAGTACGTTAAAGGTACCGCCACCGACGGTCCCGAGCCCACAGATACCTACTTTGACCGGATTCACGCTGAACTCCCCATAAAACGGCCGACTCAAGGTCGGCCGTGGAAAACAACCGTGGACTGCCACGGTTCTCTATTAATAGCCGGGCAACTGAAGTGCCCGGCCATGATCGTTACCGGCTTAGCGTAACGACGCAGGATTATTTAACACTGAGTGCCAGCTTGCCAACCTGCGCAGCAGGCTGATAACCCGGAATCACCTGGCCATCGGCAAGCACGATGGCCGGTGTGCCGTTGACCCCGATCGACTGCCCCAGGGCAAATTGCTTGGCAACCGGGTTGGCGCATTTCGGCGCGTTGACGGTTTTGCCGTCGGTCATCTTGTCCATGGCGCTTTTCTTGTCCGTGGAACACCAGACCGCCTGCAGCTGTTGGTCACCCGGCGAGCCCAGGCCCTGGCGCGGGAACGCAACATAGCGCACTTCGATCCCCATTTTGTTCAGTTCGGGGATTTCGGCGTGCAATTTATGGCAATACGGGCAGGTGGTGTCGGTGAAGACGGTGATATGCGACTTGGTTTCACCGACCGCAGGGTAAACGACGGTTTCGGCCACCGGAATACCATTGATCAGTTTGGCAACGCCATCACGCTCAGCCTTTTCGGTGAGGTTGACCGGCTTGCCGTCCTTGAGCTGGAACATGTAGCCCTGCACGATGAACTGGCCATCGGCGCTGGCATACAGCACGCGGCTGCCCTTGAGCTTGACTTCATACAGGCCCGCCATCGGGCTTGCGCTGATGCTCTCGATCGGAACATCCAGTTGCAGCGTATCAAGGCTTTTGCGAATGGCTTGTTCGGCGCCGGTGTCGGCGAAAGAAAACGTACTGACCAACGCAATGGCTGCGGCGGCAAAAATCTGGGTCACGCGCATGGGAACTCCTGAAGGCGGACAAACGGCCAAGCCTGATACCACGGTGTAAAAACGGGTTTTGGCGGCTCGCTTTCGAAACCGGCAAAGCCTACCACAGATGGCTTGCCGGGCCGACGATCAACTGACGTCCAGCTAGCCTCGCGGATGGTGCTGGGCATGCAGATCTTGCAAGCGGGCGCGGGCTACGTGGGTGTAGATCTGCGTGGTGGACAGGTCGCTGTGCCCCAGCAGCATCTGCACCACGCGCAAATCAGCGCCATGGTTGAGCAAATGAGTGGCAAAGGCGTGCCGCAACGTGTGCGGGGACAGCGATTTTTCGATCCCGGCCACCATGGCCTGATGCTTGATGCGATGCCAGAAGGTCTGGCGAGTCATTTGCTCACCGCGCAGGCTGGGGAACAGCACATCGCTGGGGCGACCATTCAACAACTCGGCACGGCCGTCGCGCAGGTAGCGCTCAACCCAGACTATCGCCTCCTCGCCCATCGGCACCAGCCGCTCCTTGCTGCCCTTGCCCATCACCCGCAGCACGCCCTGGCGCAGGTTCACTTGTTCCAGCGTCAGACTGACCAGCTCGGTCACCCGCAACCCACAGGCATACAGGACTTCGAGCATGGCGCGGTCACGCTGGCCGATGGCTTCACTCAGGTCTGGCGCGGCGAGCAAGGCTTCTACGTCTGCTTCTGACAGTGACTTGGGCAAAGGCCGACCTAACTGCGGCATATCGACCTGCAAGGTCGGGTCAACGGCTATGAGCTTTTCACGCAAGAGATAGCGATAGAAACCCCGTGCACCGGACAAAAAGCGTGCAGTCGAGCGCGGCTTGTACGCCTGGTCAAGGCGCCAGGCCAGATGGTCGAGGATCAACTCGCGCCCGGCATCGATCAATTCGATACCGCGCTCCTGCAGCCAGCCATTGAACAGCGCCAGGTCGCTGCGATAAGCATCGCGGGTGTTGTCCGACAGGCCTTTTTCCAGCCACAGGGCATCCAGAAAACGGTCGATAAGCGGGTTGTCGATGGCAGGCATTGGCACTCGTACAGCACGGCCAGAGAGCCGCGCATAAATAAAATGTGAATTGAAAAAGCGGCCGCTAGTCTTTCATAGGCAGCCTGCGCGATAAACCATCAGTTTTTACGGGACTACGTATGACCGAACAACAGATTTTGCTGTCTTTCGGCGGTATCGGCCTTGCCGCACTGGCATCCCAGTGGCTGGCCTGGCGGCTCAAGCTGCCGGCCATCCTGTTTTTGCTGCTGACCGGTATCTTGGTAGGCCCCGTACTGGGCTGGCTCGACCCGCAGGCGCTGTTCGGCCCGCTGCTGATGCCGCTGGTTTCGCTGGCGGTGGCGTTGATTCTGTTTGAGGGCAGCCTGACCTTGCACCTGTCCGAATGGCGTGAGATCGGCAGCGTGGTGCACCGTTTGGTGACCATCGGCGCCCTCGCCACCTGGGCTGTGATCACCCTGGCTACCCATTGGCTGCTGGGCTTTGACTGGCTGCTGGCCCTGTTGTTCGGCACCCTGACCTTGGTCACCGGGCCGACCGTGATTGTACCGATGCTGCGGGTGGTACGGCCCAAAGCGTCGATTGCCAACATCCTGCGCTGGGAAGGCATCGTTATTGACCCGATTGGCGCCCTGCTCGCCGTGGTGGTTTACAGCTTTATCATCGCCCGCGCCAGCGACAACGGCCTGAGCCAAAGCTTGCTGACGTTTGCCGGGGTCATCCTCTGCGGCAGCCTGTTTGGCATTATCGGCGGCTGGATCATGGGCCAGATCGTGCGCAAGCAATGGCTGCCGGAATACCTGCAAAGCCTGGCAACACTGGCCGGGGTGCTGGGGGTATTTATTGCGGCCAACCAGGTGATGCACGAGTCCGGGCTGCTGGCGGTCACGCTCATGGGCATGTGGATGGCCAACATGAAGGGCGTCGATGTGCGCAACATCCTGCACTTCAAAGAAAACCTCAGTGTGTTTCTGATTTCAGGCCTGTTTATTCTGCTGGCCGCACGCCTGGACTTGCACGCCATGATCGGCCTGGGGCCTGTGGTGCTGGTTTTGCTGTTGATTATTCAGTTGGTTGCCCGCCCTTTGAACGTACTGCTGTCCACGGCGGGCTCAAAGCTCAACTGGCGCGAACGCGCCTTGCTGGCCTGGATCGCGCCGCGCGGGATTGTCGCAGCGGCCGTGTCGGCGATTTTCGCGATCCGGCTCAACGAGGCGGGCCATGAAGGCGCGCTGTTACTGGTGCCGCTGACCTTCGCGGTGATCATTGGCACTGTGGTGCTGCAAAGTGCAACAGCACGGCCACTGGCACGTCTGCTCAAGGTCGCAGAACCGCCCCCCAGCGGTTTTTTGATCGTCGGCGCCAACGGCCCGGCCCGGGTCATCGGCAAAGCCCTGCAACAACAAGGCAGCCACGTGGTGCTCACCGACTCCAACTGGGAGAACATCCGTGCTGCGCGCATGGACAACTTGCCCACTTACTTTGGTAATCCGGCCTCACAGCATGCCGAGACACATCTGGATCTGGTGGGGCTTGGGCATTTACTTGCCTTGTCGGCGTCTGGCGAGCTGAACACCTTGGCGGCGGTGCGTTTCGCCCATGAATTTGGCCCACGCCGGGTGTTTGCGCTGGCCAACGGCCAGGAACACCGCCGTTCTGACAAACACCGCGCCAGCCATGAATACCGTGGCCTCGCGCTGGGCAATCCGGCGCTGACCTACGGGCAATTAGCCAGCGAACTGAGCCAGGGCGCCGAGATGTACAGCACCACCCTGACCGACAACTTCACCTGGGAGGATTACCTGAAGCTGCACGGCAAACGCGCCACCCTGCTGTTCGCCCGTGACAGCACGGGCTGGGTGCATGTGGTGACGCCCGAAAGCGAATTGAAACCGGGCGCAGGGTGGACATTGCTGGCGTTGATCAGGCAGGACGCCTGAATGGATTACGGCTGCTACGCAACCGATCGCAGCCTCGTACCTCGTCAGCGACTACATAATCTGTAGGAGCGAGCTTGTCTCGCGATCTTTTGATCGTGCCTTGACGTGCCGGGCTTAATACCCCGGCAACACCGGCACAGGACGCTTGGCATCGTCGATGGCGACAAAACTGAACAAGCCCTGGATCGCCAGTTCACGACCATCACTGCTCATGCTCTCGACATACACTTCAACTTCAACCTTGAGGCTGGTATTGCCCACTTTCACGACACGACCAATCAACTCAACAATCGAACCCGCCGCGATCGGATGGTTGAAGTCGATACGGTCGGTGGAAACGGTCACTAACGGCAAACGGCAGAAACGAGTCGCAGCGATGAACGACACTTCGTCCATCCAGGCCAGCGCTGTGCCGCCAAACAAGGTGTTGTGGTGATTGGTGGTCGAAGGGAATACCGCTTTGGTAATGCTGGTGACGGATAAATCTGTACGACGTTGGATCTCTTGCTCGCGCGAAGTCATGCTTTTTACTACCCACAACTGGACAAAGGTCTGACAAATTTCAGGCAACAAAAAAGCAGCCCGAAGGCTGCTTTTTTCTGCATCGGGAAGCTGGACTTAAGCCAGTTTTTCCTTGATGCGAGCTGCTTTACCGGACAGGTCACGCAGGTAGTACAGCTTGGCTTTACGAACGTCACCGCGACGCTTCACAGCCATGCTGTCGATTTGCGGGCTGTAGGTCTGGAAAGTACGCTCTACGCCAACACCGTTGGAGATTTTACGAACAGTGAAAGCACTGTTCACACCACGGTTACGCTTGGCAATCACTACACCTTCGAAAGCTTGCAGACGCGAACGGTCGCCTTCCTTCACTTTCACCTGAACGACAATGGTGTCGCCCGGGGCAAAGGTAGGGATCTCTTTGGTCATCTGCTCTGCTTCGAGTGCAAGGATGATTTTGTTAGTCATGCTGTGCTCCTAAGGTAGATCGTCTGGATCTACCATCGATACGTTGTTAACTATCGTCCCGCTCGCGGATATATTCCTCAAGCAGCTTCTTCTCTTCTCCAGAAAGCGAGCGGCTTTCCAGAAGATCGGCGCGTCGTTCAAAGGTCCGCCCAAGGGACTGCTGTAAACGCCAACGCCGGATGTGTGCATGATTGCCACTTAGCAATACGTCGGGAACACGCTGATCCGCATACACCTCCGGTCGGGTGTAGTGCGGGCAATCCAGCAGACCGTCCGTGAAGGAGTCTTCCTCCGCGGAGTCCACATGCCCTAAAGCTCCGGGCAGCAGTCGTGTAACCGCATCAATCAGAACCATCGCCGGCAGCTCGCCACCGGAAAGTACATAGTCACCAATCGACCACTCTTCATCGACATAAGCGTCTATAAAACGCTCGTCAATGCCTTCATAACGACCTGCAATGAGGATTAATGCTTCCTCATTCGCCAGTTCGCGTACCGCCGACTGATTAAGCTGGCGGCCTTGGGGCGACAGGTAAATTACCTTCGCCGCCTCTCCGGCTGCTTCTCTGGCCTGAACCAGCGCATCTTCCAGAGGCTTGATCTTCATCACCATGCCCGGACCACCGCCAAATGGGCGATCGTCCACAGTGTGATGCCGGTCCGTTGTGTAGTCCCGCGGATTCCAACAGGTGAGCTGCAAGAGCCCTTGTTTCACCGCGCGACTGGTGATGCCATAGTCGCTGATGGCGGAAAACATTTCGGGAAACAAACTGATCACTTCTACGCGTAATTTAGCCACGCTTAGAAGTCCGCATCCCAATCCACCTTCATCTCGCCGGCTACCAGGTCGACGTTCAACACGCATTGCTCTGTATAGGGCAATAAGCGATCACGGTCATCCAGGCTACCTGGGCAAGGTTTGACGTACATCACATCGTTAGAGCCAGTCTCTAGCAGGTGATCGATTTTCCCGAGCAATTGCCCTTCTGTATCGATGACCTTGAGGCCTTCAAGCTCGTACCAGTAGTACTCACCGTCGGTCAGTTCAGGGAACAGGCTGCGTGGCACGCAGATTTCGAATTCGCGAAGAAGACCTGCTTCATCACGGTCATCGAGACCCTTGATCTTCACAACCAGAAACTTGCCGTTCTGGGAACGACCACTGACCAGCTCTACCTGCCGCACATCAGCACCACGCCGAAGCGTGACTTTTTTGTAATCGAGCAGGTTGTCAATTGGATCCGTAAAGGAATACACCTTCACTTCGCCGCGCACGCCATGAATCGAAAAAATCTTGCCGATAACGATCAAATCATCAGCAGTTTCAGGCGTCACGCTCATATTGCTCAGGCCGCAGCCTTAGCATTGACCTTCACAAGCTGAGCTACACGCTCAGACATTTGTGCACCAACGCCCAACCAGTAAGCGAGACGGTCTTCTTTAACGGAGAAACGAACTTCCTGACCACGGGCAACCGGGTTGAAGAAGCCAATTTGTTCCTTGTGGGAACCGTCACGTGGGTTACGGCTGTCGGTAACGGTCAAGTGGTAAAACGGGCGCTTTTTGGAGCCGCCAAGGGCAAGACGGATTGTTAGCATGTGAACATCGTTCCTGTAGTCGGTGCTGCAAATCTAAATGCACAGCGGGCATAGGTGCCCGAAAGGCCGCATATTCTAAGGAATATCCGGACTTTTGCAAATGTCTTTTTCAGGCGCCTATGGGCCTGCGATGTAGATTTGCCATAAGGCCGCCACGAATGGCGACAGGTCAGCTCCCGCACAACGCGGGTTTGCCGGGTGTCTCGCAAGGTTGCGAGTTACCCGCACGCACGCGTGCGGGCGGGTAATTTACATTTTTGGCATGCCGCCGCCGGGCAACATTGAGCCCATGCCGCGCATCATTTTGGCCATTCCGCCTTTGGCAGAGAATTTTTTCATCATCTTTTGCATCTGTTTGTGCTGCTTGATCAAGCGGCCGATGTCCTGCACCTGAGTGCCGGAACCCATGGCAATACGGCGTTTGCGCGAACCGCTGATCAGGTCAGGGTCACGACGCTCGGCCGGCGTCATGGAGTTGATGATGGCTTCCATTTGCTTGAACTGCTTTTCAGCTGCGCCCTGGGCATTGCCCATTTGCGCCAGATTGACACCGCCCATGTTCGGCAGTTTGTCCATGAGGCCGCCAAGGCCGCCCATGTTCTTCATCTGTTGCAGTTGGTCGCGGAAGTCTTCGAGGTCGAAGCCTTTACCTTTTTTAAGCTTTTTAGCCAGTTTGTCGGCTTTGTCTTTATCGAGCGTCTGTTCAGCTTGCTCGATCAGGCTGAGCACGTCGCCCATGCCCAGAATGCGCGAGGCAATACGGTCCGGGTGGAACGGCTCGAGCGCGTCGCTCTTCTCGCCCATACCGATGAACTTGATCGGCTTGCCGGTGATCGAGCGCACGGACAACGCCGCACCGCCTCGGGCATCACCGTCGACCTTGGTCAGGATCACACCGGTCAGCGGCAGCGCATCACCAAAGGCCTTGGCGGTGTTGGCCGCGTCCTGGCCGGTCATGGCGTCGACCACGAACAGGGTTTCGACCGGCTTGACCGCCGCGTGCAGCTCCTGGATCTCGGCCATCATCTCGGCGTCGATGTGCAGACGACCGGCGGTGTCGACGATCACGACATCGATGAATTTGAGCTTGGCTTCATTAATAGCCGCTTGCGCGATGGCCACTGGCTTCTGGCTGATATCGGACGGGAAGAACGTAACGCCCACTTCGCCCGCTAGGGTTTCCAGCTGTTTAATGGCCGCCGGACGGTAGACGTCGGCCGACACCACCATCACGGTTTTCTTTTTGCGCTCTTTAAGGAAGCGCGCCAGCTTGCCGGCTGTAGTGGTTTTACCCGCACCCTGCAAACCGGCCATCAGAACCACGGCAGGCGGCGCAACATTGAGGAGCAGGTCCTCGTTGGCAGAGCCCATCAGGCTTTCGAGTTCGGCCTGGACGATTTTTACAAACGCCTGACCCGGCGTCAGGCTGCGCGACACTTCGGTGCCGACCGCGCGCTCTTTGACCGAGTTGACGAAGTCTTTGACCACTGGCAAAGCCACGTCGGCTTCCAGCAACGCCATGCGCACTTCACGCAGGGTGTCTTTAATATTGTCTTCGGTCAGCTTGGCCTTGCCGGTGACATGGCGCAGCGTCTGCGAGAGACGATCGGTTAAATTTTCAAACATGCGCGATCCTTTCAGGCCCAAAGTAGACCGGGGTAATTGCGGCCCAGCCCGTGTAAAACTGATGCTCGGCGAGCCTGCGGCGTGGGCAGGTCGCGGATTATAGCGAAGACTGGCCGCCGCGCACACCTTGGCGTCGCGTATGTGGTCTTTCGTGTACGGCCGGTTGTATGCCAAACTCAGCCCTTTCGGGCTTGCCTAACAGGATTTATGCTCCCCTTGTCACCCAGCTTGCTACCCAGCCTCGCCGCCGCCTGCTTATATGCCGCTGCGACCTTTTATCAAGGCAAATGCCTGCGCCAGGGCGCCAAGGCCAACAAACGCCTGTTGGTAACGCTCGGCATTCTTGCCGTCATCGCCCACGCCGCGAGCCTGTTTACCCATTTGCTGACACCGGCAGGCCTTGAGCTGGACTTTTTCAGCGCCGCGAGCCTGATTGCCGTGGCGGTGATCATCGTGACGCTGGTGGCCTGCGCCCGCATCCCGGTCGAGAACCTGCTGCTACTGCTGTATCCGTTGGGGATATTCACTGTACTGATGTCGCAGTTCGCCCCCGCCGGCACTGTTCAGGTGGTCGATGAAGAGCCGGGGATCCTGCTGCACATCCTGCTGTCGATTCTGGCGTATGGCATGTTCACGATTGCCGTGTTCCAGGCTTTGCTGCTGTCCTTGCAGAATTACCAGCTCAAACACAAGCACCCCAAGGGCCTGATCAAAAACTTCCCGCCGCTGCAAACCATGGAAAGCTTGCTGTTTGGCTTCCTGTGGGCGGGCTGGTCGCTGCTGTCACTGTCGCTGATTTCTGGCTGGGTGTTCCTGGGCAACCTGTTTGCCCAGCATCTGGTGCACAAGACCCTGCTGGCTTGCCTGGCCTGGATTGTCTTTAGCGTATTGCTGTGGGGGCGTAACCGCCTCGGCTGGCGCGGGCACAAAGCCATCCGCTGGACGCTTGCCGGTTTCTGCCTGTTAATGCTGGCCTACTTTGGCAGCAAACTGGTCCGTGAATACATTCTGCATATCTGACGGCGATGAATATGGATAGCTTGCCCCACGGTCCAGTGCTTGCAGTGTTGGCCCTGCTGTTTCTCGGCTTAGGCTTCTTTATTGGCAAAACGTCGCGCAAGACCGGCGCCAAGGCGCACCGCGACGCGCCGCAGCAGTCGCCCAGCGAAGTCCCGACCCGCGACGCCGAGCCCTCCAACAGCCGCCCCGGCCTGCTGTCGGGCATTCAGGCGCTGGACAACATCACCGTCAACGACATCCTGATTCCGCGCAGCGAAGTCGAAGGCCTGAACCTCGATGACCCGATCGAAGACCTGATCGAGCAATTGCGCCTGACCAAACGCACGCGCCTGCCGGTGTTTCACAACGACATCAATCAGGTCGAAGCCATCCTCAATACCCGGCACATCCAGCACATGCTGCCCGATGCCAGCCTGACCAAAGAAGCCTTGCTGGCGGTCTGCCACGAACCGTACTTCGTTCCCGAAAGCACCCCGCTGCAACTGCAACTGCTCAACTTTCATAAGCAGCAGCGCCGCATCGGCGTGGTGGTCGACGAATACGGTGAAGTGCTCGGCATTGTCACCCTGGAAGACATTCTCGAAGAGATCGTCGGCGAATTCGAAAACGAGCAAGACCTCGATAACCCGCACATTGAGCCGCTCCCCGATGGTCGCTATGTAGTCGATGGCGCCGCCAGCCTGCGCGAGCTGAATAAAAGCCTGGGCTGGCACTTGCCCAGCGATGGCCCGAAAACCCTCAACGGGCTGATCACCGAAGCGCTGGAAACCATCCCCGAAAGCACCGTGTGCCTGAAGATCGGCCACTACCGCCTGGAAATCCTCGCCACCGAAGATAACCGCGTCAGCCGTGTGCTGATCTGGCACGACAGCGTCAAGCTCGCGGCCTGATCGCCATGTAAGGCCTTGTTACATTCGATTTGGCCTCCCTATAATCAAAGCGCTTATCCAAGCCCCGCCGACACGCGTGCTACCCGCACCCTGCGCTGTCAGCGGGTGGCTGCACGTTCGATCAGCGCTTGTTCCCATCCCGAACCGCGTTTACACCCAGCCTCAGGGCTTAACGACCATAACAATTGCTCCGGCATATCCAGCCGCCAAGGCGGATAGCGACCACGAGCTCATAACTGTCAGGGATATGCGCATGACCTCCAGCACCACTTACAGCGAAGCCTCGCCTGATAAACCGGCCAATTCCGCGGCCCGCGTTGCCACGGCCAGCTTTATTGGCACGGCCATCGAGTTCTATGACTTTTATGTCTATGCCACGGCGGCAGCATTGGTCATTGGCCCGGTATTTTTCCCGCAAACGTCCGGCACCGCACAAATGCTGTCGGCCTTTCTGACCTTCGGTATCGCCTTTCTCGCTCGCCCGCTGGGCTCATTCCTGTTTGGCCACTTTGGGGACCGGGTCGGGCGCAAATCCACGCTGGTGGCGTCCCTGCTGCTGATGGGCGTGTGTACCACTTTGATCGGCGTGTTGCCGGGCTACGCCACCATTGGCGCCTGGGCCCCGATCCTGCTGTGCGTGCTGCGCTTCGGCCAAGGCCTGGGGTTAGGCGGCGAATGGGGCGGCGCGGCCTTGCTGGCTACCGAAAACGCGCCAAAAGGCAAGCGCGCCTGGTTCGGCATGTTCCCGCAATTAGGCCCGTCGATTGGCTTTCTGGCCGCTAACGGCCTGTTCCTGATACTGGCCATGTCCCTCAGCGACGAGCAGTTCCGCTCGTGGGGCTGGCGGATTCCGTTCCTGTTGAGCGCCGCACTGGTGATGGTCGGCCTGTATGTGCGCCTGAAGCTGGAAGAAACCCCGGTGTTCGCCAAAGCCGTGGCGCAACACGAACGGGTGAAAATGCCGATCGTCGAGCTCTTTGCGCAGTATTGGGCACCGATGCTGCTGGGCGCCGCCTCGATGGTGGTGTGTTATGCGCTGTTTTACATCTCCACGGTGTTTTCGCTGAGCTATGGCGTGGCAACCCTGGGCTACACCCGCGAAACGTTCCTGGGCCTGCTGTGCTTTGCCGTGCTGTTTATGGCCGCCGCGACGCCGCTGTCGGCCTGGGCCAGCGATCGTTACGGGCGCAAGCCGGTGTTGGTGGTCGGTGGCGTGCTGGCGATTCTGTCCGGCTTTTTGATGGAACCGCTGCTCACCCACGGCACTACGTGGGGCGTGGCGCTGTTCTTGTGCATTGAGCTGTTTTTGATGGGCGTGACCTTTGCTCCCATGGGCGCCCTGCTTCCGGAACTGTTTCCGACCCGCGTGCGTTACACCGGCGCATCTGCGGCCTATAACCTTGGCGGGATTGTCGGCGCATCGGCCGCACCGTTCTTCGCCCAGAAGCTGGTGGCGATGGGCGGTTTGAGCTGGGTGGGCGGGTATGTCTCGGGCGCAGCGGTGCTCAGCTTGATCGCTGTGCTGTGCCTGAAGGAAACCAGAGAAGCGGACCTGAACAAGGTCGCATAACGACTGTAGGAGCGAGCTTGCCTCGCGATCTTTTAAAGCTCAAAAGATCGCGAGACGAGCTCGCTCCTACAGGTCGGGTTACAGCTCTACAACAACCGCTTGGGCGGCGCGGGTGGCTTTGGCGCGGGCCGCTTCAATCGACTCGTCACGGGCCAGGGCAACGCCCATGCGGCGCTGGCCATTGACTTGCGGCTTGCCAAACAAACGCAGCGCGGTGTCCGGCTCGCTCAGGGCGGCGCCGAGGTTGGCGAATGCGGTCTGGGTCGACTGGCCTTCTACCAGAATCACGGCCGACGCCGATGGGCCGAATTGACGGATCAACGGAATCGGCAAGCCCAGAATGGCGCGGGCGTGCAGTGCAAACTGCGACAAGTCTTGCGAGATCAGGGTCACCAGACCGGTGTCATGGGGGCGCGGCGACACTTCGCTGAACCACACCTGATCGCCTTTGATAAACAGCTCAACGCCAAACAGACCACGCCCGCCCAGTGCTTCAGTCACCGCTTTGGCGACGCGCTCGGACTCAGCCAGAGCGATCGGGCTCATGGCCTGTGGCTGCCAGGATTCCTGATAATCGCCCTTCTCTTGACGATGGCCGACCGGCGCACAGAAAGTTGTGCCGCCTACGTGACGCACGGTAAGCAAGGTGATTTCGTAATCGAAGTCGATGAAGCCTTCGATAATGACCCGGCCTTTGCCCGCCCGACCGCCTTCTTGCGCGTAGTCCCAGGCCTTTTGCACGTCGTCAGCGCTGCGCAGCAGGCTTTGGCCTTTGCCCGACGAACTCATCACCGGTTTGACAACGCACGGGAAGCCCAAGTCTTCGACCGCTTTGCTGTAGTCCTCGAAGGTGTCAGCGAAGTGGTACGGCGAGGTAGGCAAGTCCAGCTCTTCAGCGGCCAGGCGGCGGATGCCTTCGCGGTTCATGGTCAGCGAGGTGGCACGCGCGGTTGGGATCACGGTAAAGCCTTCGGCTTCCAGCTCGACCAGCGTCGCAGTGGCGATGGCTTCGATTTCCGGAACGATGAAGTGCGGCTTTTCCAGCTCGATGACGGCACGCAGCGCGGCGCCGTCGAGCATGTTGATCACGTGGCTGCGGTGCGCAACCTGCATGGCCGGGGCATTGGCATAGCGATCAACGGCGATCACTTCAACGCCCAAGCGCTGCAATTCGATGACGACTTCTTTACCCAGCTCGCCGCAGCCACACAGCAATACGCGGGTCGCGGTCGGCGACAGTGGAGTTCCGATACGGGTCATTTCAGGTCCTCAAGGAAGCAAATCATCGAAGGCGCGTGCAACGCTCGCGCCTGCCGGGAAGAAAGGCCAGCATTTTACATGATCCAGCGTGTCAGGCTTTAGCTTGGTTGGCTTTGCGCAACCGCCAGGCCATGGCCAGCCAGACACAGGTCACACCGGCAAATTTTGAAGCCATCGCGGTGATGATCACGCCGGGGGTAAAGGCGTCGATCATGCCGAAGAAGATAAAGGTATCAATCGGGATGCTCAGCGCCGAGCTGATCCACAGGCGATCATGCAGCGGGCGCTTGGTGATGCTGAACACCAGCCAGTCTATGCATTCGGACACCGCAAAGGCGGTGGCACTGGCCAGGGCAATCGAGGGATCGGAGGTGATATAGGACAACACCAGCGCGACCAGCATGGCTATCAACGCGCCATGACCGAAGCGCGTTTGCACCATGTCGCGCAACACAAAGACCAGCCCACCCCAGGCTGACCAGATGATGTCCAGGTGCGGCGCCGAGGAGAACGCGTAGTTGATCAGCACAACGCTGGCGATGTAAGCGATTAGAAACAGCATGGTTGCGGGTGGCACCTCAAATTAAGGCGCACAGGGTACTTGAGTCATGCATTTTTTTGTAGGAGCGAGCTTGCCTCGCGATCTTTTAGACGATCAAAAGATCGCGAGGCAAGCTCGCTCCTACACGTTCAGGATTGGTTGCCCAACACCCACATCACGCCGCTGGATTTGGCCCGCTCATGACACAAGGCCAGCACTTCGCGGCGCTCGGGGTTGGTCATGCGGCTCCAACGGGTGATTTCAGCCACGGTGCGCTGGCAGCCGGTGCAGATGTCATCGTCGTCCAGTGCGCAAATGCTCACGCACGGTGAGGCGACCGGGCGCTCGGCGTCACTCATCGTCTTGCACCGCCAGGTCGCGGGCATAGCGCTGGCCGTTTTTCACATAGCTGGCCGCGCTGGCTTCGAGCATTTTTTTCTGTTCTTCGGTCAGCTCACGCACCACTTTGCCCGGTGAGCCCATGACCAGCGAACCGTCCGGGATCTCCTTGCCCTCGCCGATCAGCGAGTTGGCGCCGATGATGCAGTGTTTGCCGATTTTAGCGCCGTTGAGGATGACCGCATTAATGCCAATCAGGCTGTAATCGCCCACGGTGCAGCCGTGCAACATGGCGTTATGGCCAATGGTCACGCCGGTGCCCAAGGTCAGCGGGTAGCCCATGTCGGTGTGCATCACCGCGCCGTCCTGCACGTTGCTGTGCTTGCCAATCAGGATGAGTTCGTTATCGCCGCGCAACACAGCGTTAAACCAGACACTGGCGCCCTCTTCCAGACGGACCTTGCCGATCAGGGTGGCATTGGGGGCCGCCCAACTGTCGGGATGTGTGTCGACACGGGAATCGCCCAAGCGATATTTCATACTGATGTCCTCAAGGCAGGCGTGGCTGTCTGCAGACAGCTCTATACATTGATAAAACGTTCAGGCGGGGTGTGCAGACTGATGTTGACGTCGTCGTACAGCAGGTTCATCAACTCAACGATCATGATCGCCGACAGGCCCCAGATCTTGTAAACACCAAAACGGTAACTGGGCACATACCAACTGCGCCCCTGGTAATCGATACGGTGGGTGTGCTCGCGCGGGTCCTGGCGGAAGAAATCCAGCGGCACGCTGAACACCGCCGCGATTTCGGCATCGTTAGCCAGATACTCGACGTAATCCGGGACCAGCCCCACATAAGGCGTGACACGGATACCGTGCAATGAGACCAAAGGGCTGAGAGGCCCGACGACCTCGACCAGCCCCGGCGGCAAACCGATTTCTTCTTCGGCTTCACGCAGGGCAGTAAACACCAGGTCCGGGTCTTCGGTGTCGCGGCGCCCACCCGGAAAAGCCACTTCACCGCCGTGAGTCGACAACCCGCTGGCACGCAGGGTCAAAATCAGTTCAGGCTTGTCACTGCGCGTCACCGGCAACAGTACCGCGGCCTCCGGAAAGCTGCGGTCTGTTTCCAGCGTCCGTGGGGTGTAGCGACTCATACGGCTAAGTAGCTCATCCAGCATAGGTCATCTCGATCCGTCACTTATCGGGCATCATGCACCAAATTGCCCAAGGCACCCAAGCCCCAGACTGTCGCAGGGCACAAAGTGGGGCTTGCCGTAAATTCGTCTCAGCCCCAAGATAGGCGCCACAGCGCGAGAGCACAGCATGAAATTTTGCAGTCAGTGCGGCAACTCTGTCAGCCAACATATCCCGCAGGGCGATTCGCGCCTGCGTTATGTCTGCGACCACTGCCACACGATTCATTACCAGAACCCGAATATTGTCGCCGGCTGCCTGCCCACCTGGGGCACGCAAGTGCTGCTGTGCCGTCGCGCCATCGAACCGCGCAAAGGCTTCTGGACACTGCCCGCAGGCTTTATGGAAAACGGCGAAACAGTCGAACAGGCCGCCCGCCGCGAAACCCTCGAAGAAGCGTGCGCCCAGGTTCAGCAGTTGGCGATCTACACGCTGATTGATGTACCCCACATTAATCAGGTGCATATTTTCTACCGCGCCCAATTGCAAAGCCCCGACTTTGCCGCCGGTGAAGAAAGCCTCGAAGTGCGGCTGTTTGATGAGGCCGATATCCCTTGGTCCGAGTTAGCTTTTCGCACTGTGAGCCGTACCCTAGAATGCTTTTTTTCTGATCGCCCGACACAGGCTTACCCTGTGCGCAGCGAGGCGGTACCGCCGCTGCCAGAGTTGATAACACCCCCACAATAATGATGTTCGCCTTGTACCTCAGGAATACCTCCCTAATGCGCTGGTTGCTTGCTGCACTTTGCCTGTCGTTTGCCGTTACTTGCCAAGCCGCTGTAGTCATGACTATCAACGGTAAGCCCGTCGACAAAGAACAGGTGCTTAAACCACCCCAAGCGTCACAACGGACCAGTGCCAGCAAATCGGTCGACAAGATCCTGGTGATCAAGTCTGCGCGCAGACTCGAGCTGATCAGCGATGGAAAAGTGATCAGAAGCTATCGCATCTCGTTGGGCAAACAGCCGAAAGGGCCAAAATTACAGGAAGGCGACAAGCGCACCCCCGAAGGGCTGTACTGGGTGGATTGGCGCAAGCGCAGCGACAAGTTCAACCTGGCCATGCACATCAACTACCCCAACATCAGCGATGCCGCCAAGGCTCGGCGTGAAGGGGTGAATCCGGGTTCGATGATCATGATTCACGGCACGCCAGACTCGGAAGACAACCCCGAAGAGCTGTTCCACACGCTGGACTGGACCGATGGCTGCATCGCCATGAAAAACTACGAAATGCGCGAAGTCTGGAACATGGTCAAAGACGGCACGATGGTTGAGATACGCCCTTAACCTGCAAAAACGCCGCGCACTAAAAAGCCCGCTGCCCCCCATAAGGGCCAGCGGGCTTTTTACTGCAGCGCCGGGTTAGATATCAGCCAGGCGCCACACGTCGTATGCAGGTGTTTCATACGGGTGGCTGTGCTTGAGCGCAGCCACCACGGCTTGAATCAACTCATCTGCCACGACCAGCTCAACTTTCCATTCGCCGACATACTCGACCTGACCGGTTTGCCCGATAAACGGCTGACTGCCGTCCAGCGCTCGAAACTGGCCCTGCCCCATGGTCTGCCAGGCGCAGTGGTCATAGCTGCCGATGCGACCGCCACCGGCGGCGAATACGGCATCTTTGACCACGTCAACATGGCTTGGCGGAACGAAAAAGCTGAGCTTGTACATAAGCGAACACTCTGTTGAACATGCCTGGAAACCTGTGGGAGCCTGGCTTGCCAGCGATGTAGTCAACACGGTTTCTGTTAAACCGCGTCGATGCCATCGCGAGCAAGCCCGCTCCCACAAGGGATATGCGTCTAGCGGGCATTGAACTTCAAAATGCCTTAATCGACCCAGACGCGAGCGTTACGGAACATGCGCAACCATGGCGCATCTTCGTTCCACTCTTCAGGACGCCACGAGTTCTGTACGGCGCGGAACACACGCTCAGGGTGCGGCATCATGATCGTCACACGGCCATCACGGCTGGTGAGGCCGGTAATACCGCGCGGCGAGCCGTTCGGGTTGGCCGGGTAGTTCTCGGTGACCTTGCCGTGGTTGTCGACGAAACGCAGGGCAACGGTGCCCGACAGATCGGCTTGCAACAGCGCTTCAGGGCTGGCGAACTCCGCGTGGCCTTCACCGTGAGCGATGGCGATTGGCATGCGCGAACCGGCCATGCCCTGCAGGAAGATCGAGTTCGACTCTTGCACTTGAACCATGGCAACACGGGCTTCGAACTGCTCGGAGCGGTTACGCACGAAGTGCGGCCACAACTCGCTGCCCGGAATCAGTTCGCTGAGGTTGGACATCATCTGGCAACCGTTGCACACACCCAGGCTGAAGCTGTCGGTACGCTCGAAGAAGCCCTGGAACGCATCACGTGCGCGGGCGTTGAACAAGGCCGACTTGGCCCAGCCTTCGCCGGCACCCAGTACGTCGCCGTAAGAGAAACCACCGCACGCTACCAGACCCTTGAACTCGTTCAGGTCGACACGGCCGGCCAGAATGTCGCTCATGTGCACGTCGATCGCGTTGAAACCGGCACGGTCAAACGCCGCTGCCATTTCAACCTGACCGTTAACGCCCTGCTCACGCAGAACGGCAACTTGTGGGCGAATGCCTTTTTTGATGTACGGCGCGCTGATGTTGGCGTTGACGTCAAAGCTCAACTGAGCGGTCAGGCCCGGGTTGTCTTCTTCCAGCAGCACGTCGAATTCTTGCTGTGCGCAGTCTGCGTTGTCACGCATACGCTGGATCTGGAAGCTGGTTTCAGCCCACTGGCGCTGCAATTCTCCGCGCTGGCCAACAAACACTTTGTCACCGTGGAAGCTGATGGTGACTTCGCTGTTATTCAGCGGCTGACCAATCACGTCCACGCATTCACCCAGACCGGCCGCGCTGAACTGTGCGAGCACGTCAGCGGTAGCGTCCTGGCGAACCTGGATCACGGCACCCAGCTCTTCGTTGAACAGCACGGCCGGCAATTGACCAACGCTGTCGGCCAGGCAATCGAGGATCAGGTTCAGACCGCAGTGACCGGCAAACGCCATTTCCATCACAGTGGTCAGCAAACCACCGTCAGAACGGTCGTGGTAAGCCAGCAGGTGGCCATCAGCGTTCAGACCTTGAATTACGGCGAAGAAGGCCTTGAGGTCTTCTGCGTCATCAACGTCCGGGGCCTGCTTACCAAGCTTGCCGTAGGTCTGGGCCAGGATCGAAGCGCCCATACGGTTTTGGCCACGGCCCAGGTCGATCAGGATCAGATCGGTCAGGCCTTTGTCCATGCGCAGTTCTGGGGTCAGGGTGCGGCGAACATCGAGCACCGGGGCGAAACCGGTGACGATCAGCGACAGCGGCGAGGTCACGCTCTTGTCGGTGCCTTCATCGTTCCAGCGGGTTTGCATCGACATCGAGTCTTTGCCCACCGGAATGGTGATGCCCAGCTCAGGGCACAGCTCCATGCCAACCGCTTTCACGGTGTCGTACAGACGCGCGTCTTCACCTGGGTGGCCAGCCGCCGACATCCAGTTAGCGGACAGTTTGATGTCAGAGATTTTGCCAATTCGCGAGGCCGCGATGTTGGTCAGGGTTTCACCGATGGCCATGCGGCCCGATGCCGGAGCATCCAGCAGTGCCAGCGGAGTCCGCTCGCCCATGGCCATGGCTTCGCCGGTGTACACGTCAAAGCTGGTCGCGGTAACGGCAACGTCTGCCACCGGCACCTGCCACGGGCCGACCATTTGATCACGGGCAACCAGGCCGGTGATGGTACGGTCACCGATGGTGATCAGGAAGCTCTTGCTGGCGACTGCCGGGTGGTGCAGAACGCGCTCGATGCACTCGCCCACGTTCAGCGCCGCCGGATCGAAGTCATCGCCCAGTTCAGCTTCACGTACCACCGAACGGTGCATGCGTGGCGCCTTGCCCAGCAACACTTCCAGTGGCATGTCTACCGGGCTGTTGCCGAAATGGCTGTCGGTAACGGTCAGTTGTGGTTCGGCAGTTGCCTCGCCCACCACGGCAAACGGGCAACGCTCACGCTCGCAGATGGCCTGGAAGCGCTCGAAGTCTTCAGCGCTGACTGCCAGAACGTAACGTTCCTGGGATTCGTTACTCCAGATTTCGTGCGGGGCCATGCCCGGCTCGTCGTTTGGAATGTTGCGCAGTTCGAAACGGCCACCACGGTCGCCGTCGTTGACCAGCTCAGGGAAGGCGTTGGACAAACCGCCCGCACCCACGTCGTGGATGAAGCTGATCGGGTTTTTGTCACCCAGTTGCCAGCAACGGTCGATCACTTCCTGGCAGCGGCGTTCCATTTCCGGGTTTTCGCGCTGTACCGAAGCGAAGTCCAGGTCGGCCGAGCTTGCGCCAGTAGCCATAGACGAGGCAGCACCGCCGCCCAGGCCGATCAACATGGCCGGGCCACCCAGCACGATCAGCTTGGCGCCAACGGTGATTTCGGCTTTTTGTACGTGTTCGGCGCGGATGTTGCCCATACCGCCCGCCAACATGATCGGCTTGTGGTAACCGCGCACTTCATCACCGTGCGGGGTGGTGATGGACTGCTCGAAGGTACGGAAGTAACCGGTCAGGGCCGGACGGCCGAACTCGTTGTTGAACGCCGCGCCACCCAGCGGGCCTTCAATCATGATGTCCAGCGCCGTCACGATGCGCTCTGGCTTGCCATACGGCACTTCCCACGGCTGGGTAAAGCCCGGGATTTGCAGGTTGGACACAGTAAAGCCGGTCAGGCCTGCCTTTGGCTTGGCACCACGGCCGGTTGCACCTTCGTCACGAATTTCGCCACCGGAACCGGTCGCTGCACCCGGGAACGGGGCAATGGCGGTTGGGTGGTTGTGCGTTTCAACCTTCATCAGGATGTGCACAGGCTCCTGCACCGCGCCGTACTGGCGGGTTTCAGGGTTCGGGAAGAAACGCCCGCCAACGCTACCGACGATCACCGATGCGTTGTCTTTATAAGCCGACAGAACGCCTTCGCTGTGCATCACGTAGGTGTTTTTGATCATGCCAAACAGGCTTTTTTCCTGGCTTTGGCCGTCGATGTCCCAGCTGGCGTTGAAGATCTTGTGGCGGCAATGCTCGGAGTTCGCCTGGGCAAACATCATCAGTTCGATGTCGTGCGGGTTGCGGCCCAGACCATTGAACGCATTGACCAGGTAGTCGATTTCGTCTTCAGCCAGCGCCAGGCCCAACTCGACGTTGGCTTTTTCCAGCGCGGCGCGACCGCCACCCAGCACATCAATGGCGGTCAGCGGCTTTGGCTCGGCATGGCTGAACAGACCGGCGGCCTGCTCCAGGTCGCCCAGTACGATTTGGGTCATGCGGTCATGCAGAACCGATGCAATCAGCTCGGCATCGGCGTCGCTGAACTGACCGGCCACATAGAAAGCAATACCGCGTTCCAGGCGCTGGATTTTCGCCAGGCCACAGTTACGGGCAATATCGCTGGCCTTGCTCGACCAAGGAGAAATGGTGCCAAACCGCGGCAACACCAAAAACAGTCGGCCATTTGGCTCTTGGACCGGCACGCTTGGGCCGTACTTCAGGAGACGAGCCAGTACCTGCTGTTCATCGCTGGTCAGATCACCGGTGACATCGGCAAAGTGGGCGAACTCAGCATACAAACCACTGACAGCCGGAACCTTGAGGCTCAGTTGTGCAAGGAGTTTGCTGTGGCGAAAGGCAGAAAGGGCAGGAGCGCCGCGCAGGATCAACATCTTCGGGACAGCCTCGGGAGGGGTGTGCTTTGAGGCCCGGCATTCTAGCCTAAACCTTCGGTCACGGCACCCGAAACGGCACACTAGACGTACGCCAAACGTCGTTAATCGACCAAATCCTTATTCTTTATGGCTATCAGTGGCTAAACAGATGGTCGGTAATGATCTTTAAACCCTGGCGCAACCCCCATTCCATAAGGGTTGCAGCGTTTTTGAAGGCTGTTATCAGAATGCCCACAGATTGTCGAGATATGGCACCCGTGCCGCTTTGCGTATACTGCGCGCATGTTTTCTCTAACTGCATTCCGCCAGCGTGGGGCCAAGTGGCTGCTCGTAACCGGACTCTTCCTGATGCTCGGTGCCTGCGTTGAAAAACCCAGCACCCTTGAGCGCGTAAAGGAGGATGGGGTACTGCGGGTGATCACCCGTAACAGCCCGGCCACCTATTTTGAAGATCGGAACGGTGAAACCGGCTTTGAATACGAGCTGGTCAAACGCTTTGCCGACGATCTGGGCGTCAAGCTGGAAATCGAAACGGCTGACAACCTCGATGACCTTTTCAACAAGCTGGGCCAACCTGACGGCCCGGTTTTAGCTGCTGCCGGTCTGGTCAGCAGCGATAACCGCCTCGCACAAGCCAAGTTTTCTCACCCGTACCTCGAAGTCACGCCGCAGATCATTTACCGCAACGGGCAATCACGCCCTACCACGGCGGCCGATCTGGTCGGCAAGCGCATTACCGTACTCAAGGGCAGTTCCCACGCCGAACAGCTTGCCGAACTTAAGAAGCAATATCCCGGTATCGAATATGACGAGTCCGACGCCGTTGAAGTCGTCGACTTGCTGCGCATGGTCGATGAAGGGCAAATCGACCTGACCCTGGTCGACTCCAACGAAATGGCCATGAACCAGGTGTACTTCCCCAACGTGCGCGTAGCCTTTGATTTGGGCGATGCCCGCAACCAGCGCTGGGCCGTAGTCGCAGGCGAAGACAACAGCTTGCTCAACGAGATCAACACCTACCTGGACAAGGTCGAGAAAAACGGCACCCTGCAGCGCCTTAAAGACCGCTACTACGGGCACGTTGATGTATTGGGCTATGTGGGCGCCTACACCTTTGCCCAGCACTTGCAACAGCGCTTGCCCAAGTACGAAGTGTTCTTCAAGGATGCCGCGAAAAAAGAGCAGATTGACTGGCGCCTGCTGGCAGCCATGGGCTATCAGGAATCCTTATGGCAAGCCGCCGTGACCTCTAAAACCGGGGTTCGCGGGCTGATGATGCTGACCCAAAACACCGCGCAGGCCATGGGCGTGTCCAACCGGCTGGACCCCAAGCAAAGCATTATGGGGGGCGCCAAGTACCTGGCTTATATCAAGGACCAACTGGACAGTGATATCGCCGAGCCAGACCGCACCTGGTTTGCACTGGCGGCCTACAACGTGGGCACCGGGCATCTGGATGACGCACGCAAGTTAGCAGCCAAAGAAGGCCTGAACCCGAACAAGTGGCTGGACGTGAAGAAAATCCTGCCTCGCCTGGCGCAGAAGCAGTGGTACAGCAAAACCAAATATGGCTACGCCCGTGGCGGCGAGCCTGTGCACTTCGTGGCCAACATCCGTCGTTACTACGACATCCTCACCTGGGCCACACAGCCACAGCTTGAAGGCGACCAGGTGGCCGACGGCAAACTGCACATCCCCGGCATCGACAAGACCAAGCCCAAAGAAGAACCACAGCTGTAAAACACACTATCGCGTAGGACCAGATCACACTGTAGGAGCGAGCTTGCTCGCGATCTGTTGATCTTGATCTAAGAGGCCCCGTTAAACCACGCTGGCCGAACGCAGGTTTTGCGCAGAGGGTAACCCGGCAGGACGCCGGGTTAGCCGCGACACGGCCAGGGATGGCCGATCGCGGCGGGCCCACGTAGCAAGGCCTGTGGTGAGGGCATGCCGAGCCACAGCGAGGCACCGAGGGGTTGGGGCAAAAAGCGTTTGGCCACTTTGCGCTTTTCAAAGTGGCACGGCGTAAGGCCGGAACCCTAAGTGGCCGTTGCCGCAGCAACGGATATGTACAAAAAATCAAGAGCCCCTCACCCTAGCCCTCTCCCGGAGGGAGAGGGAACTAATTGGGGGATGCTGACGATTATCGGCGGCCTGTTTGCTTCGCGACAGCGCGGCGTCGAAGACAGGGAGGCCCCTCCTACAGGTTTTGAATAAGTCTTAGGCTTTTGAGGCAGCCAGAATCAAGGCTTTCATCTCGGAAACGGCCGATTTGAAGCCCACGAACAGTGCATGGGCAACCAATGCATGGCCAATGTTCAGTTCGTTGATGCCCTTGATCGCCGCCACGGCTTCAACGTTGTGGTAGTGCAGACCATGGCCGGCGTTCACAATCAGCCCCTGCCCCAGGCCAAAGGCCACGCCATCAGCCACACGCTGCAGTTCTTCAGCCACGTCAGTCGGGGTCTGGGCATCGGCATAACGACCGGTATGCAGCTCAATGGCGGGAGCGCCCACACGGCGCGACGCTTCGATCTGGCGCTCGTCTGCATCAATGAACAGCGAAACTTCACTGCCAATCTTGCTCAGGCGCTCAACGGCAGCCTTGATCCGCGCTTCTTGCCCGGCAACGTCCAGACCGCCTTCGGTGGTCAGTTCTTGACGGGTTTCAGGGACGAGGCAGATATGCGCCGGGCGAATGCGCTCGGCAAACGCCATCATCTCTTCGGTCACGCCCATTTCGAAGTTCATGCGCGTTTGCAGCACATCCTTGAGCAGCAACACATCGCGCTCTTGAATGTGACGACGGTCTTCACGCAGATGCACGGTGATGCCGTCGGCGCCCGCCTCTTCCGCGTCCAGAGCCGCTTTGACCGGGTCCGGGTAACGCGTGCCTCGCGCCTGACGCAGCGTAGCTACGTGGTCGATGTTCACGCCAAGAAGAATGCGATTGCTTGTGGTCACGAGGGCTCTCCTGAAGAGTTGAAGATTCGGCGCACAGCATACCGATCTATTCAGGGCTTGCGAAACAACTCACGACTGGCCAAGGGCTTACCGGCCAAATGAACGGCCAATGCCTGACGCATCAGGCGCTTGGCCGCTGACAAGGCGCCCGTTGCAGTCCAGTCGGCTTGCGCCATGGCCAGCAGCTCAACGCCGTTAAACAACCCCGGCTGCAACAACCAGACACGCTCAAGCCCGGCGTCCACTTGCAGGCGATACAGGCCGTCGGCCTCAATAGCACCGCCGTGGATATCTTCAGTCAGCGAGAAGCTGTAACCCAGGTCATCCAGCAGCCGCCATTCGAACGCCCGCAGCAAAGGCTCCAACGGTCGTCCTTCAGCCAAGGCCAGCAAGGTAGCAGCGTAGTGATCGAATACTGCGGGGTGCGGGTCTTCGGCAGGGAGCAGACGCACCAGCAGTTCATTGAGATAGAGCCCGCTGAACAGGGCTTCACCATTGAGCCAGGTCGAAACGCCTGCGCTTTCCATGCGCCCGACATTTTTCAGCTCGCCGCGACCATGGAACTCGATTTCCAGCGGTACAAACGGCCGGGCCAAGGTGCCCGCCTTGCCCCGCGCATTACGCAGCACGGCACGCAGACGACCTTGCGGCGTGATGAAATCCACCAGCGCACTGGTTTCACGATAAGGGCGACTGTGCAGGACGTAAGCGAGTTGAGGGACGATGGATTTGCTGGACATTGCACAAGGATCCCAAAAGATCAAAAACGCCCTCACCATGACCCTCTCCCGGAGGGTCAGGGAACCGACCGAGTCGATGAGGGGTTCCACAAAGTACTTTCAGGGTGAAGCACATTGCCGACATCCCCCGATCAGCCCCCTCTCCCTCCGGGAGAGGGTTGGGGTGAGGGCTGTTTGTTACTGGTCGCCATAGCCTAGCGAACGCAGGGCGCGTTCGTCGTCGGACCAGCCGCCTTTGACCTTGACCCACAAGTTGAGCATGACTTTGGAGTCAAACAGCAGCTCCATGTCTTTGCGTGCCTCAGTGCCGATACGCTTGATGCGCTCGCCCTTGTCGCCAATGATGATTTTTTTCTGCCCGTCACGCTCAACCAGAATCAAGGCATGAATGTGCAAGGTCTTGCCCTGCTGCTTGAATTCTTCGATCTCAACAGTGATCTGGTACGGCAGCTCTGCACCCAGCTGACGCATGATCTTTTCACGCACCAGTTCAGCGGCCAGGAAACGGCTGCTGCGGTCAGTGATCTGGTCTTCCGGGAAGAAGTGGTCGTTTTCCGGCAGATGATCAGCAATCACACGCTCAAGGGCATCGAGGTTGTGGCCGTTTTGAGCCGAGATCGGCACGATCTGGGCATTCGGCAATTGCTCCTGAAGCCAGGTCAGGTGCGGCATCAATTCGGTTTTGTCTTCGATTCGGTCAGTCTTGTTCAACGCAACAATCACCGGGCCGGTCACGTACTGGACGCGTTCAAGAACCATTTGGTCTTCTTCAGTCCACTTGGTGCGATCCACCACAAAGATCACCACATCGACGTCTTTCAACGCAGCCGACGCAGTTTTGTTCATGTAGCGGTTCAGGGCCTTTTCGCCGCCCTTGTGCATGCCCGGCGTGTCAACGTAGATGGCTTGAATATCGCCTTCGGTCTTGATGCCCAGCATGTTGTGACGGGTGGTCTGCGGCTTGCGCGAGGTGATCGCCAGCTTTTGACCGAGGATGTGGTTCAGCAGTGTGGATTTACCCACGTTTGGTCGACCAACGATGGCGACATAGCCACAGCGAGTTGCAGTTGAATCAGTCATGGCCATTCTCCACGCCAAGGGCAATCAGTGCTGCTGCGGCCGCTACCTGTTCGGCAATACGACGGCTCACACCCTGACCTCGGCTTTTTTCATTCAATAGGGCAATTTCGCACTCAACAAAGAAAGTGCGGCAATGCGGTTCGCCTTGAATATCTACCACTTCGTAGCGTGGCAGTTCACAGGCGCGCGACTGCAAGTACTCTTGCAGGCGTGTTTTTGGATCTTTATTGGTGTCGACCAGGGTCAGCGTCTCGAACTCGCCAGCCAGCCAGGCCAATACGCGATCACGGGCGGTTTCCATGCCCGCGTCGAGGTAGATGGCGCCAATCAGCGCTTCAAGGGCATCTGCCAAAATCGACTCGCGACGAAAACCGCCGCTTTTCAGTTCGCCCGAACCCAGGCGCAGGTACTCGCCCAACTCAAAGCCGCGCGCCAGTACGGCCAGGGTTTCGCCTTTGACCAAACGCGCGCGCAGGCGCGACAGCTGCCCTTCACGGGCCAACGGGAAGCGATCAAACAACGCTTCACCGGCGACAAAGTTGAGGATTGCATCGCCCAGGAACTCAAGGCGCTCGTTATTGCGCCCCGCGAAACTGCGGTGTGTCAGGGCCAGGATCATCAGTTCCTGGTCCTTGAAGGTGTAGCCGAGCTGACGCTCTAAACGACTTAAAGAAAAACTCACGATTTACCCACGCTGAGTTCGTGGCCGAATGTCACCACCGGACCGATATTAGGGATCAGTGATGCTCGTTTATCGCATAGCAAATGGACAGGGAACAGGCTGTTCGCCGCCGTCACACTTAACGCTTTGTTCAAATCCACATCCTGAATACTGTTGACCGCCCTGCCTGAGACGGCAGGCGGTCGTAAGAACCGTCAGGCGCCCGATTTATCAGGACGCCTGAAAAGCATTCGGCGCTGTTATTAACAGCGCCGTCTTGGCTACTTGATCAGCCCCACCCGCGAGAAGTTCGGCAGATGGCTCATCTTGGGTTCCGGCCAACTCATCCAAACAGCGAAGGCCTTGCCGACAATGTTCTGGTCGGGAACCATGCCCAGCTCATCTTTGGGAATGTTCGGATCATCCCAGTAACGGCTGTCGTTCGAATTGTCGCGGTTGTCGCCCATCATGAAGTAGTGCCCGGCCGGAACCGTCCACTCGTTATCAGGTGGCGCGCGATAGCGGCTCATTTCCTTGCGGATCATGTGCTCGACTTCGCCCAGCTTCTCTTTGTACAACTCGGCACTGCCCAATGTGCCCGGCTCGACACCTACCAGTTGCTCAGCAACCAGTTGGCCATTGACGTACAAATGCTTGTCGCTGGTGTAGCGAACGGTGTCGCCCGGCAGGCCCACTACACGCTTGATGTAGTTGACCGACGGATCGCTTGGGTAGCGAAACACCATCACATCCCCGCGCTGTGGATCACCCACTTCGATGATTTTCTTGTCGATCACCGGCAAGCGGATCCCGTAAGAAAATTTGTTCACCAAAATGAAGTCGCCCACATCCAGTGTCGGCTTCATCGAGCCCGACGGAATCTGGAACGGCTCAACCAGAAACGAACGCAGCACCAGCACGATGAACAACACCGGGAAGAACGACTTGCCGTACTCGACCAGCAACGGTTCCTTGTTGAGCTTCTCGATGACCTGCATATCAGCCGGCTGAACAGTGGCCTGATAGTTGGCAATGGCCTTGCGCCGGCGAGGAGCCAGGAAGACCAGATCGAGCAGCGCCAGCAAACCGCAGACGGCGACAGCAATAACCAGCAACAGCGGGAAATTTAGTGACATAGGACCTAGCTATCCAACCTGAGCACCGCAAGGAAGGCTTCTTGTGGAATTTCCACGTTACCCACTTGCTTCATGCGTTTTTTACCGGCCTTTTGCTTTTCCAACAGCTTGCGCTTACGGCTAACGTCACCACCGTAGCATTTGGCCAGTACGTTCTTTCTGAGAGCCTTGACAGTGGTTCGCGCCACAATCTGCCCGCCAATGGCGGCCTGGATTGCAACATCGAACATCTGACGCGGAATCAGTTCTTTCATTTTTTCGGTTAGCGCACGCCCTTTGTAGTGGGCGTTGTCACGGTGAACGATCAATGCCAGGGCATCGACTTTTTCGCCGTTGATCAATACATCCAGCTTCACCAGATTAGCCGACTGGTAACGGTCGAAATGGTAATCGAGCGAAGCATAGCCGCGACTGGTGGATTTGAGACGGTCGAAGAAGTCCAGAACCACTTCGTTCATCGGCAAATCGTAGGTCACTTGTACCTGAGTACCCAGGAACAACATGTCGTGTTGAACGCCACGTTTTTCGATACACAGGGTTATGACGTTGCCCAAGTGCTCTTGAGGCACAAGAATGTTGGCACGCACGATCGGCTCGCGCATGTCCTCGATGGCAGACAAGTCTGGCAGCTTGGACGGGTTATCGACGTAAATCGTTTCACCGTTCTTGAGCAGCAGCTCGAAAATTACCGTCGGCGCCGTGGTAATCAGATCCAGGTCGTATTCGCGCTCCAGGCGCTCCTGGATGATTTCCATATGCAGCATGCCCAGGAAGCCGCAACGGAAGCCGAAGCCCAGTGCGTCAGAGCTTTCTGGCGTGTATTGCAGCGAAGAGTCGTTCAGCGTCAGCTTTTGCAGCGCATCACGGAAGTCTTCGAAGTCATCGGAGCTAACCGGGAACAGGCCGGCGTACACCTGCGGCTGAATGCGTTTGAAACCTGGCAGCACTTCAACATCAGGGGTCGAGCTCAGGGTCAGGGTGTCACCTACCGGCGCACCGTGAATGTCCTTGATACCGGCGATGATGAAGCCTACTTCACCGGCCTTGAGGTCGGCAGTGGCAGTGTGTTTTGGGTTGAACACACCGACGCTGTCTACCAGATGGACCTTGCCGGTGGATTTAACCAGGATCTTGTCGCCCTTCTTCACCCGGCCATGGCGTACGCGTACCAGGGATACAACCCCCAGGTAGTTGTCGAACCAGGAGTCGATGATCAACGCTTGCAGCGGATCTTCGATATTGCCGGTAGGCGCAGGAATGGTGTGCACCAGACGCTCAAGCACTTCGTCCACGCCCAGGCCGGTTTTGGCACTGCAGGTCACGGCGTCAGTGGCATCGATGCCGATGATTTTTTCGATTTCTTCCTTCACGCGGTCAGGATCGGCCTGCGGCAGGTCGATCTTGTTCAAGACCGGCATCACCTCAAGACCCTGCTCGATAGCGGTGTAGCAGTTGGCAACGGACTGGGCTTCTACACCCTGACCCGCGTCGACAACCAGCAGCGCACCTTCACAGGCCGCCAGAGACCGGCTGACTTCATAGGTGAAGTCAACGTGGCCCGGGGTGTCAATGAAGTTCAACTGATAGGTAATGCCGTCTTTGGCCGTGTAGTACAGGGTAACGCTGTGGGCCTTGATGGTAATCCCACGCTCACGCTCCAGGTCCATGGAGTCCAGTACCTGGGCTTCCATTTCGCGGGCAGTCAGACCACCGCACATCTGAATGAAACGATCGGCCAGCGTCGACTTGCCATGGTCAATGTGGGCGATGATGGAGAAATTGCGGATATGACTCAAATCACTCACGGGTCAACACTCAAAAAAAGTCGCAGGCAGACTGCCCGCCGAAAAATAGCCGGGAATTGTACCTGATCCCTGAGCCAAGCGTCACGTTCACAAAAAAGCCCCTATCTGGCGATAGAGGCTTTTTGATCAACCCAAGGGGTATTGATCAACCGGCCCTGCGCAACAACCAGAAACCGGCCAGCGCACAAATACCGGCTGGCAACAGCACCGCGAACAGCGGCGAGAAGCCAAACACCAGACTGGCTGGCCCCAGCAGGTCTTGCGCAATCTTGAACGCAAAGCCGATCAATACACCGGTGAACACGCGCTGCCCCAAAGTAACAGAACGCAGCGGGCCGAAGATGAAAGAAATGGCCATCAATACCAGCGCAGCCGTGACAAATGGCTGCAATACCTTGACCCAAAACGCCAGCCAGTAACGGCCGTTGTTCAGACCCTGGTCTTTCAAGTAGTGGATGTAGCCCCACAGCCCGGAAATCGACAACGCATCCGGGGCCATGACCACGGTATTGAGCAGCTCGGGGCTCAGGGAAACGTCCCAGCGCTCTTCAGGCGTGTTAACGACTTCAGTGTTGCGCTCGTGGAAGACCGTGGTCGCCACATCGCTCAGTTGCCAGTGGTCCTGCGTGAAGTTGGCCTTTTTGGCGAAACTGGCCGACAGCAGGTGGTGTTCTTTATCAAAACGATAACGTGTCACGCCCAACAGCATGCCATCGGGTTGAACCGCGTTGATGTGGATGAACTCATCCCCCTCGCGGTGCCACATACCATGCTTGGAGCTTTGCGCATCACCACTGCCCTGGGCCAGTGCCCGGTTGGCCTGGGCCACCGACTCGGTCGCGGGCGCCAGGTACTCGCCAATCAGGATACCGGCCAGCATCAACACCAGCATCGGCTTCATGACCGCCCAGACAATACGACCGGTGGACACACCCGCCGCCCGCATGATGGTCAGCTCGCTGTTGCTCGCCAGGCTGCCCAGACCAATCAGACAGCCGATCAGGGCCGCCACCGGCAGCATGTCGTACAGACGACGCGGCGCTGTCAGCACCACAAAGCTGAACACATCAGCCATGGTGTAAGAGTTGGAGAGGTTCTTGACCTCATCAATGAAGGCAAACAGCGACGCCAACCCGACGATGATCCCCGACACCGCGAGGATTGCCAGCAACACACTTTTACCAATGTAGCGATCGAGCTTAACCATGAGCCAGCTCCTTCGCGCTGCGACGAGTCGCCAATTTCAAGCGCAACGGCTCCCAATAGAACAACAACAGACCAATGATCAAGAACAGACCGTGCACCCACCACAAGCCCAGCGTGGGTGAAATGTTGCCTTTTTCGAGGGCGCCACGGACCAGAATCAAGGCGGTCACGTAGCCCATATACAGAAGGATGGCTGGCAACAGCTTGAGGAAGCGGCCCTGGCGCGGGTTGACTCGCGACAGCGGAACGGCAATCAGGGTCACGATGAAGACCAGCAGCGGCATGGAAATACGCCACTGCAGCTCAGCAATCGCCTTTACGTCAGGGTTGCCGATAAGGCTGCTGGTAGGCATCGCATCGCGATCGGTGACTTCATTGCTGACATCGGGCTTGGGAAGCAGTACGCCGTAGGTGTCGTATTTGATGGCGCGGTAATCGGCCAAGCCAGGGTTGCCGTCATAACGATAGCCGTCGTCCAGAATCAACCAGCGGCTGCCATCCGGGCGCACTTCCTGGCGGCCCTTTTGCGCGACCAAAATGGAAATGCTGCGATCCTTGGCGTCCTGACCGAGGTTCTTCTGGGTGATAAACACGCCCCCCAGATTCGTCCGGTCATTGGTCAGTTGTTCGGTGTAGGTCACCCGGGAGCCATCGTTCAAGGTCTGAAAGCGGCCCGGTTCCAGGGTATCGAACTCGGTCAGGGCATCTTGCTTGTTGAGCAGCAGCTGAAACTGCGTAGCGCCCTGAGGCGCCAGGCTCAAGCTCAACCAGGCAACGATCAGCGCCACGATGGTGGCCGGCACCATACTGATGGCCAACAGGCGTTGCTGGCTCATGCCGGTGGCCGACAGGACCGTCATCTCGCTCTCGAGGTACATGCGCCCGTAAGCCAGAAGAAAGCCCAGAAACAGGCCCAGCGGCAAGATCAGCTGCAAGAAGCCAGGCAGACGAACGCCCATGATCAAGAACAACGAACTGGGGTCCATGGCGCCCGAGGCAGCCTGGGCCAGGTATTTAATGAAGCGACCGCTCATGATGATGACCAGCAGCACAGCGCTGACAGCGCTCAATGTAAGCAGGACTTCGCGGGACAGATAACGGAAGACGATCAAACCAGACACTCCAGGGGTCGTCAGGCTAAGGCGGCCAAACAAGCGGCATAGCGAATCGACACTAGCTCATATAGATGAGCCTAGTCGTTTAAAAAGATGGCGCATTATCCTGTGAATGGCCGCGCCTGTCACTGCGCATGCTCAGCCAAGGCTTTAAAGCGCTGATTTGCCTGCATTCGAGGGTTGTCAGGCGCAGCCGACGAGGTTCAAACTGCCTGCCTTGACGCCCGCCCGAAGCACAGGTGAGGCGCTGTATCTTTCAAGCACGCGAACCGCACCGTTTGTGCGCACGTTGACCATTTGATTCAGGGACCCGGACATGGAACTGGTTGTAAAAAGCGTCAGCCCAGAAACGTTGAAAACGGCCACTCTCGTGGTCGCCATCAGCGAAGGCCGCAAGCTCGGCCCTACCGCTAAAGCCATCGACGAACTCACCGGTGGTGCCATCAGCGCCGTGGTAAAGCGTGGCGACATCGCTGGCAAAACCGGCCAGAGCCTGTTGCTGCACAGCCTGCCAAACCTCAAGGCCGAGCGCGTATTGCTGCTGGGCACTGGCAAAGACGAAGCACTGGGCGACCGCCCTTTTCGCAAAATCATCAGCGGCGCGCTGAGCGTTCTTAAAGGCCTGGGCGGCAGCGATGCGGTGTTCGCACTCGACGAACTGGTGGTCAAGGGCCGTGACAGCTACAGCAAAACCCGCCTGCTGGCCGAAACCCTGCTCGACGGCGAATACATCTTCGACCGTTTCAAAAGCCAGAAAGCCGAACCTCGCGCCCTGAAAAAAATCACCCTGCTGACCATCAAGGCCGCACAGGCTGAAGTGCAGCGCGCAGTCACCCACGCGCAGGCCATTGCCAGCGGCATGTCGTTTACCCGCGACCTGGGCAACCTGCCACCGAACATTTGCCACCCGATTTTCCTGGCCGAACAAGCCAAAGACCTGGGCAAAGAATTCAAAGGCCTGAAAGTCGAGATCCTTGACGAGAAGAAAATCAAGGATTTGGGCATGGGCGCGTTCTATGCGGTCGGCCAGGGCAGCGACCAGCCGCCACGCCTGATCGTGATGAACTACGCAGGCGGGAAAAAATCCGAGAAGCCTTTTGTGCTGGTCGGCAAAGGCATCACGTTCGACACCGGCGGCATCAGCCTCAAGCCAGGTGCGGGCATGGACGAAATGAAGTACGACATGGGCGGCGCTGCCAGCGTGTTCGGTACCCTGCGGGCCGTGCTTGAGCTGAAACTGCCGATCAACCTGGTGTGCATCCTGGCCTGCGCCGAGAACATGCCAAGCGGCGGCGCTGCACGTCCGGGCGACATCGTGACGACCATGAGCGGCCAGACTGTTGAAATCCTCAACACCGACGCCGAAGGCCGTCTGGTGCTGTGCGACGCCCTGACCTACGCCGAACGCTTCAAGCCCCAGGCGGTGATCGATATCGCCACCCTGACCGGCGCGTGCATGGTGGCCTTGGGTGCTCACACCTCGGGCCTGATGGGTAACAACGACGAGTTGATCGGCCAATTGCTGGAAGCCGGCAAACAAGCCGACGACCGCGCCTGGCAGCTGCCGCTGTTCGACGAATACCAGGAGCAACTGGACAGCCCGTTTGCCGACATGGCCAACATTGGCGGCCCTAAAGGCGGTGCCATCACCGCGGGCTGCTTCCTGTCGCGCTTTGCCAAGGCCTACCACTGGGCTCACCTGGACATCGCTGGCACCGCATGGGTCAGCGGCGGCAAGGACAAAGGCGCCAGCGGCCGCCCTGTGCCTTTGCTGACGCAATACCTGCTGGATCGCGCCAACGCTTGAAGCTGACAATCGACGGTTGCGCCGCCTGATGCCGGCGCAACCTCGATTCAGGAACCGCAATGACCTCAGAACCCGATACAGAGCTGACCAAGGTCGACTTTTATATCCTGCCCAGCGCCGAACCTTCAGCGCGGCTGGATTTTGCCTGCAAACTCACTGAAAAAGCCTGGCGCCTTGGCCACCGGGTGTATCTGCATTGCAGCGACGGCGCTCAACGCCAGGACCTGGACGAGCGCCTGTGGCGCTTCAAGGGCGAAAGCTTCGTGCCCCACAGCAACACCGAAGACCAACCTGACGGCACGATTGTCATGGGCCTCACCGAAGCCCCCGCCAGCCATCAGGATTTATTGATCAACCTGGACCTCAAAGTCCCTGAATTCTTCAAACGTTTCGCCCGCGTCGCTGAAGTCGTGGTCGAAGACCCCGCAGTTCGCCTGGCTGCACGGGAGAGTTTTCGCTTCTACCGTGAACACGGCTATCCTCTGCAAGACCACAAGCTACAACGACTCTGAGCACACGATGGACACCTCCAATTCGCCGAAAAAAGCTGCACACCTGCTCGACGATCTTGAATCCATTCGCCAGTTGCTGGGCGATGACGGCCTGCAACCGCCGCTGCTGACGGAACTGGTCGGCCATGGCGGCGAGCAAATACCGTTGCTGTCGGATGTCATCGACGACACGGTCGCCCCCGAGCCAGACCCGGAGCCTGAGTCGGCGCAAATACCGTTGGTCGGCATCGCTGAAGCGCCCAAGGCCGAAAAAGCCCCGGACGCATTGCTCGTGCACCTGGACAAAGAACTGCGCACAGCGGCGCAGGCGATCATGCACGACGTCATCAACGACTTCGCCCCGCACATCGAAACCGAAATCAAACGCCGCCTCGATGCGCACATGGAGCGCTTGCTGGCGCAGCATCAGAACTGACGACACACGCAAATCCCGTAGGAGCGAGCTTGCCTCGCGATCTTTTGATCTTTGAAAGATCGCGAGGCAAGCTCGCTCCTACGTAGTTTCTCCCTCATGCAGCGCACACCTCGCCCTCAGCGTCCCGCCCCGCTATACTTGCCGGCTTTCCTGAATTAATGCCAATAGGGTCCCGCCGCGCATGGATAAGACCTACCAGCCGCACGCCATTGAAACTTCCTGGTACAAAACCTGGGAAGAAGAAAATTATTTTGCCCCGCAAGGCGCGGGCGACCCGTACACCATCATGATCCCGCCGCCGAACGTCACCGGCAGCCTGCACATGGGTCACGGTTTTAACAACGCGATCATGGACGCCCTGATCCGTTTCCGTCGCATGCAAGGTCGCAACACCTTGTGGCAGCCGGGCACCGACCACGCGGGTATCGCAACCCAGATGCTGGTTGAGCGTCAGATCGAAGCACAAGGTCTGAACCGCCACGACCTGGGCCGCGAGAAGTTCCTGGAAAAAGTCTGGGAATGGAAAGATCAATCCGGTGGCAACATCAGCCGTCAGATCCGTCGCCTGGGCTCGTCTGTAGACTGGAGCCGCGAGCGTTTCACCATGGACGACGGCCTGTCGGAAGCGGTGAAAGAAGCCTTTGTACGCCTGCACGAAGACGGCCTGATCTATCGCGGCAAGCGCCTGGTCAACTGGGACACCAAGCTGCACACGGCGATCTCCGACCTTGAAGTGGAAAACCACGACGAGAAAGGTTTCCTGTGGAACCTGCGCTACCCGCTGGCTGACGGCGCCAAGACCGCAGAAGGCCTGGACTACCTGGTCGTCGCCACCACCCGCCCGGAAACCATGCTCGGCGACTCGGCGGTTGCGGTAAACCCGGAAGACGAACGCTATAAAGCCCTGATCGGTAAATTCGTTGAGCTGCCGCTGGTTGGCCGCCGCATCCCGATCATCGCCGACGACTACTGCGATCCAGAGTTCGGCACCGGCTGCGTGAAAATCACCCCGGCCCACGATTTCAACGACTATGAAGTCGGCAAGCGCCACAACCTGCCGCTGCTGAACATCTTCGACAAAAACGCAGCCGTTCTGCCTGCTGTTCAGGTGTTCAACCTCGACGGCACGCTGAACGACTCCATCGACGGCACCCTGCCAGCCAAATACGTTGGCCTGGACCGTTTCGAGGCGCGCAAGCAAATCGTTGCCGACTTCGACGAAGCCGGCCTGCTGGTCAGCGTCGACGATCACGCCCTGAAAGTGCCGAAAGGCGACCGTTCGGGCACCGTTATCGAACCGTGGCTGACCGACCAGTGGTACGTTTCGACCAAGCCATTGGCAGAACCTGCCATCGCCGCTGTTGAAGACGGGCGCATCGCGTTCGTGCCTAAACAGTACGAAAACATGTACTTCTCGTGGATGCGTGACATCCAGGACTGGTGCATCAGCCGTCAGTTGTGGTGGGGCCACCGTATCCCGGCCTGGTACGACGAGTCGGGCAAAGTCTACGTAGGCCGCGACGAAGCCGAAGTGCGTGCCAAGCACAACCTCGGCCCGGACGTTGCGCTGCAACAGGACAACGACGTACTCGACACCTGGTTCAGTTCGGGCCTGTGGACGTTCTCCACCCTGGGCTGGCCTGAGCAGACCGACTTCCTGAAAACCTTCCACCCGACCGACGTGCTGGTCACCGGCTTCGACATCATTTTCTTCTGGGTTGCCCGGATGATCATGCTCACCATGCATTTGGTGAAGAACGAAGACGGCACCCCGCAGGTTCCGTTCAAGACTGTGTATGTACACGGCCTGGTCCGTGACGGTCAGGGCCAGAAGATGTCCAAGTCCAAAGGCAACGTCCTGGACCCGCTGGACATCATCGACGGTATCGCTCTCGAAGACCTGGTGGCCAAGCGCACCACCGGCCTGATGCAGCCAAAACTGCTGAAGAAGATCGAGAAGCAGACCCGTGACGAGTTCGCTGACGGCATCGCCAGCTACGGCACCGACGCCCTGCGCTTCACGTTCTGCTCGCTGGCCTCCACCGGTCGCGACATCAAGTTCGACATGGGCCGCGTTGAAGGCTATCGCAACTTCTGCAACAAGATCTGGAACGCCGCGCGTTACGTGCTGGACAAGGGCGAAGACTGCGGCCAGAACGGCGAAGCCTACGAACTGTCGCTGGCTGACCGCTGGATCATCTCGCAGTTGCAGCGCACCGAAGCCGAAGTGACCCGTCACCTCGACCAGTTCCGTTTCGACCTGGCCGCTCAAGCCTTGTACGAGTTCATCTGGAACCAGTATTGCGACTGGTACCTGGAACTCTCCAAGCCTGTGCTGTGGGACGAAAACGCCCCGGTTGAGCGTCAGCGCGGCACTCGCCGTACGCTGGTTCGGGTTCTGGAAGTGGCCTTGCGTCTGGCGCACCCGTTCATGCCGTTCATCACCGAAGAAATCTGGCAGCGCATCGCGCCGCTGGCGGGCGCGCAAGGCAAAACCATCATGCTGCAACCTTGGCCAGTGGCCAACGAAGCACGCATCGACCAGGCTGCCGAAGACGACATCGAATGGCTCAAGGGCTTGATGCTCGGCACGCGTAACATCCGTGGCGAAATGAACATCGGCCCGGGCAAACCGCTGCAGCTGTACCTGAAAAACGTCAGCAGCGAAGACCAGCGCCGTTTGACCGAGAACGATGCCTTGCTGAAAAAGCTGGCTAAACTCGAGTCGATCACCGTGCTGCAAGACGGTGCCGAAGCGCCTCTGTCTGCCACCGCGTTGGTGGGCGAGATGGAAGTGCTGGTGCCGATGGCCGGTCTGATCGACAAAGATGCCGAGCTGGCGCGCCTGGACAAAGAAATCCAGCGCTTGCACGGCGAAGTGGCCCGCGTTGGCGGAAAACTGTCGAATGCGGCCTTCGTTGACAAGGCTCCGGCCGAAGTCATTGACAAGGAACGCGCCAAATTGGCCGAGGCTGAACAAGCCTTGAGCAAGTTGGCAGACCAGCACGCGCGGATTTCCAGCCTGTAACAGCGCTGCGCACCTGATCGCGGGCAAGGACGCTCCCGCAGGGTTAACCCCTGCCGGGGCGGCCTTGCCCGCGATTGCTTTTGTGGAACCCAATGAACATGACCACCCCACGCACCTCCAAAGCCACACGCCACAAGCCCAAGGCTACGGGTGAGAACAAACCGGCTGCACCTCGGGTAAAGCCCAGCCTGCACCCGCGCAACCGCCACCAGGGCCACTACGACTTTGCGCAACTGATCAAGATCTGCCCGGAACTGGGCGCGTTTGTGATCATCAACCCGTACGGCAAAGAGAGCATCGACTTCGCCAACCCGAGCGCAGTGCGGGTGTTCAACCGTGCGTTGCTCAAGTCCTTCTACGGCATTGCCCACTGGGACATTCCCGCTGACTACCTGTGCCCTCCGGTGCCGGGCCGCGCCGATTACGTGCACTTTCTCGCGGACTTGCTGGCCAGCGTCAACGATGGCCAGATCCCGCAGGGCGCCAATGTGCGCGTACTGGACATCGGCACCGGCGCCAACTGCGTCTACCCGCTGATCGGCCACTGCGAATACCGCTGGCAGTTCCTCGGCACCGACGTTGATGCCACGGCGGTCAAGACCGCCAAGGCGATTGTGCAGTCCAACAGTCTGAACAAAGCCATCAGCCTGCGCCTGCAGCCAGATCCGCAGAAGATCCTGCTGGACCTTCTGGACAGCAACGAGCGTTTCGACCTGACCATGTGCAACCCGCCGTTCCACGCCTCGCTGGACGAAGCCACGCGTGGCAGCGAGCGTAAATGGCGAGCACTGGGCAAGGCAGACCCCAAGCGCAAACTGCCAGTGCTGAACTTTGGTGGCCAGGCGGCCGAATTGTGGTGCGAAGGTGGCGAGCAACGCTTTGTGACCCAACTGATCCGCGAAAGCGTGCACGTGGGCCGTCAGGTGCTGTGGTTCAGCGTGCTGGTGTCCAAGGCTTCGAACCTGCCAGCGGTTCAGACCGCGCTGAAAAAAGCCGGCGCGCGTGAAAGCCAGGTGGTTGAAATGTCCCAAGGCAACAAGCAAAGCCGCTTTGTAGCCTGGACCTTCCACGACAAAGACCAGCAGCAAGTGTGGCGCGAGAAGAACTGGAAGTAAGCCTTCCCCCACTGTAGGAGCGAGCTTGCCTCGCGATCTTTTGATCTTCTAAAAGATCGCGAGGCAAGCTCGCTCCTACACAAGATTCTCGCCCATAAAAAAACCGCGCTTCGGATCACTCCCAAGCGCGGTTTTTTAATGCGTTCTTACTTGTTAACAGCGTCAGTCAGGCCTTTAGCCACAACGAGCTTGATAACTTTCTTGGCAGCGATTTCGATGGCAGCGCCAGTCGAAGGGTTACGGCCAGTACGGGCAGGACGCTCGGTCACTTTCAGTTTGCCAATACCTGGCAGAGTGATTTCGCCGCCATTTTCCAGCTGATCAGCAACGATTTGACCCAGTTGGTCCAGCAGAGCACGCACGGTAGTTTTCGGTGCGTCTACAGCTTCAGCCAGATCAGCGATCAGTTGGTCTTTAGTAATAGCCATTGAGATGTTCCTTCCCTATCAAATTCATTTGGTTTGCAAAGTGCAAGGTCAGCTATCGAGCCAGAAATCGAGGGTCTGGCACGCCCGTTTGCTTTCACGACGAATCGCGGATGTAGAGTGCTAAAACGGAGTTTGGTTCGACCTGACACAGGCTGAATGCATGCTTTGCGCCGTTACACAGCGCAAGACCGGGCAAAACTAGCACAGAGACGGTTAAATATCCGCCTCTACCTCGCCATTTGGTCAGCTTTATCGCCTTAAAAGCGTAAAAAAACCGCTCTACACCGTCCATCCCCTCCCTAAAGGCGGTACGAAGGCTGCCCAGTGGCTCAGGTGCGGTACACTTAGCGCCTTTCCGGGCGCATGCCCTCCCCGCTCATTATTCGCCGAGAAGCCCATGCCGATCCGTCATTGCATCGTTCATTTGATTGAGAAAAAACCCGACGGTACGCCCGCTGTTCTCCACGCCCGCGACTCTGAATTGGCCGAGTCCCAGGCCATCGAGAACATGCTCGCAGACCTCAACGAAAGCTATAACGCCAAGCAAGGCAAAGCCTGGGGCTTTTTTCATGCTGAATCCGGGGCGCATCCGTTCAGCGGCTGGCTCAAGGAGTACATGGAGGGCGGTCAGGACTTCACCGCGTTTAGCCGTGTGGCCGTCGAGCACCTGCAAAAGCTGATGGAAGAATCCAACCTGTCGGTGGGCGGCCACGTGCTGTTTGCCCATTACCAGCAAGGCATGACCGACTACCTGGCCATCGCCCTGTTGCACCACAGCGACGGCGTGGCGGTGAACTCGGAACTGGACGTGACCCCGTCACGCCATCTGGACCTGGGCCAGTTGCACCTGGCCGCGCGAATCAATATTTCCGAGTGGCAGAACAACAAACAGTCCAAGCAGTACATTTCCTTCATCAAAGGCAAAAACGGCAAAAAAGTTTCTGAGTATTTCCGCGACTTTATCGGTTGCCAGGAAGGCGTCGACGGCCCCGGCGAAACCCGCACGCTGCTCAAGGCGTTCAGTGATTTCGTTGAAAGCGAAGACCTGCCCGAAGAGTCCGCCCGTGAAAAAACCAAGACCCTGGTGGACTACGCCAGCAGCCAGGCCAAAATCGGTGAACCGATGGGCCTCGAAGAGTTGTCGGAGTTGATCGACGAAGAGCGCCCAAAGGCGTTTTACGACCACATCCGCAACAAGGACTACGGCCTGTCGCCGGAAATTCCGGCAGACAAACGCACCCTGAACCAGTTCCGCCGCTTCACCGGGCGCGCTGAGGGCTTGTCTATCAGCTTTGAAGCCCACTTGCTGGGCTCCAAGGTCGAATTCGATGAAGAAGCCGGCACACTCGTTATCAAGGGCCTGCCGACCCAACTGCTCGACCAGCTCAAGCGCAACAAGTGATGTTGAACGGCATCCTCAAGAAAGTCCTGTTTGTGCTGGTGGTGGTCGTGATCTTTCAGAACTGGGGCAAGATCGAGCGGGTACTCAACCCCTCCGGTGTTGTTCCGGAACACACCCGGGCCAGCGCCCGGGTGGTGCTGTACGCCACCGAGTGGTGCGGCTACTGCAAGGCCACGCGGCGCTTTCTGGATCAGAAAGGCATCCCGTACACAGAGTTTGATATCGACAAGGATGCCGCCGCGCGCCAGACCTACGAAGCACTGGGCGGACGCGGGATTCCGATTCTGGACGTCAATGGCACCTTGCTCAGGGACTTCAACCCGGACGCAATCCTCGCGGCGTTGAAATAACCAAAAATCTGTAGGAGCGAGCTTGCCTCGCGATCTTTTGATCGTTTAAAAGATCGCGAGACAAGCTCGCTCTTACAGTGCCAACTGACTTTGCACCAGGCACTCTTTGGCGCTTTTCTTGAGCTTTTTAATCAGCCGTTCCTGACGCAAGGCTTCGCCTTTGTCTGGCCACGATTCGACATACACCAGGGCCACCGCAGGGCTTGAGGCAAAAAAGCGCGCGCCTTTACCGGTCTGATGCTGCACGAAGCGGCGCGCCGGATCATCGCTGACCCCGCAGTACAACGAACCATTGGCCGCACGCACCAAATACACAAACCAAGGTTTGGAACTCACCTTTAACGTCCGGCTTGATACGCTTTGAGGCCTTTTTTCGCTTGAGCGCGAATGGCGTTTTTCACCAGCGGTGTCCAGCCCAGCAAAACGCCCTTGGCCCCCAACGCCTGTCGCGACCAGCGCCACAGGTCAAAGTGGTCATGGTGCTCGCAGATTTTGCCGTCGCGAAACACAAACCGGGCCTGAATATCGTTAACCACCGTATTGCCGGTCTGGCTGAACAGATACGTCGCCACCCAATGTGCACTGCCACGTTGCGCATCGGCCTGAACCTGATCGAAGGTCAGGCTGAAATCCTTGGCCCGCGTGGTCAGCATGCGCCACATATCGGTGGCGTTGTGACCGCGCAGTTCACCAAAGACCGGGTCGCTGAACACTACGTCGTCGGTGTAGCACTCGCCCATCGCTTGCGCATCAAGCTGTGCAAACGCTTGGTAAAAACGCGTGATTAACGCTTGATGGTCTTGGCTCATGGCTGGGTCCGTGCAGGTAGGAATCTGTGCACGATAATCTGCAATGAGCCGAAACACTACGGGCTTTGAATTTTCTCGCTCTGCACGTTGACGTACAGCGCGCGCCCGGCCCCCAGGCCCGCGACGATGGCACACAGGCCAATCACGGCAAAAATCCAGCCCAATGCATCCCAACCACCGGTCACTTCATGCACCACGCCCACTGCCAGCGGGCCCAGTGACGCCAGGGTGTAACCCACGCCCTGGGCCATGCCCGACAGGTTGGCGGCTACATGGGAATCGCGAGAACGCAGCACAATCAAGGTCAACGCCAGGCTGAACGTCCCGCCCTGCCCCAGGCCCAGCACAACAGCCCAACTCCACAAGCTGTCCATCGGCGCATACAGACAGCCAAACAGCCCGGCCAGGGTCAGGCCCATGACCAGCACGATCGCTAGACGCTGATCCTTGCCCCGCGTCGCCAGCCAGGGCGCTGTCAGTGCTGTGGCCAACTGCACGATCACTGAACCTGACATCACCAGACCGGCATCGGTCGGGGTCAGCCCACGGCCGATCAAAATCGATGGCAACCAACCAAACACGATGTAGGACAACGACGATTGCAGGCCCATGTAGAGCGTCACTTGCCATGCCAGCGGATCGCGTAAAAGCCCCTGCACCCGGTAAGCCACGTTGTGCGCGCCTTGTCGCTTACCCACCTGCGGCAACCAGAAAATAGCCGCCAACAAGGCCGGCAAGGCCCAAAAGCCCAGACCCATTGCCCAGCTGTCGCCCAGGTAATGACTCAGCGGCACCGTTGCCCCGGCCGCCAGTGCTGCGCCGAGGCACAACGCCATGGTGTAGACCCCGGTCATGGTCCCGGCATGCCCGGCAAAATCGCGTTTGATAATCCCCGGCAGCAATACGCCGATCACACCGATACTGGCGCCTGCCAGAATGCTCCCGGCAAACAGCCCGACCTCCCCCAGGCAACTGCGCAGCACGATCCCGCCGCCCAACGTCAGAAGAATCCCGAGCACCACCCGCTCAGTGCCAAAACGCCGCGCCAGAATCGGCGCCAAGGGCGCAAATACGCCCAGACACAGCACGGGCAAGGTGGTCAATAAACCGGCCTGCGCGGCCGACAAGCCCAGGCTGTCCGACACAATACCCAGCAAGGGCGCCACGCTCGACAGCGCCGGACGCAAATTCAGCGCCACCAGCACCAGCCCCAACAGCAACAACCACGGGCGCAGCACCACCGGCGGCGTCTGTTGCAGTTGCTCGTCATCAACTTCGGCGTCGATCAGTAATTCTTCCAGTTCGTCCAGATGACGAACGGCTTCGCTGCTGGCTGACGAGGGATGGTTCATGGCCTTCTCCGGTTCAGGGTTCATTGATCAACGTCCGGCAAAGCGCCATAGCCCGTTGTGGGTCTTGTTGTTTGACGGCCTCCAACAGTTCGACATGCAGGTCGAACACCGATTGGCGGCGCGGGTAAATATCCAGCGTCTTGCGCAACTGGCTGGAAACAATGCTTGAGGTGTAGCGGTACAACTCCGTCAACGCCGGGTTATGCGCGGCATCGATCACATGCTGATGGAACTGCAAGTCACAGCAAATGTAGGTGTCGAGTTCGCCGTGATAGTGCTGGCCACTGAGATCGAGCGCTTGCTGCATCAGCCGCAAGTCCTCATCGGTACGGCGTACGGCCGCAAGGCCAACGGCCTCAACTTCAAGGATGTGGCGCATCTCGCGCACCTGGTCCATCGAACAGGCCGACAACGTGCGCAAGGTGTCCATGGGATCGACCCGCCCGCGCAAATAACTGCCGTCGCCCTGGCGGATCTCAATCAGCCCGGCAAAGGCCAGCACGCGCATGGCTTCGCGCACCGTATTGCGGCTTATGCCCAACTCCGCCGCCAATTCCGGCTCCGTCGGCAAGCGTTGGCCGACCTCCCAGGCGCCGTTGTTTATCCGCGCGCGCAGCTGTTCAAGGGCCTGATCGACCAGGGAGCGTTTTATCAGTGGGGAAGCGTATGTCATGTATTCCGTCCTTTCATCCAATCATAGGATGAATTTTCCTACATGCTAGTCAGCGCCTTCCATAAGAGCAATCAACTACAGATTACAGGGCCGCTTAATTTGAACATTAATCGTTGAATAAAAAACCCTTAAAGGGTAGTTTTGAGCGCATTGAGGCACTCTCTTATGGAAAAGAAGACACCCCACTACACCCTTCAGTACATAAAAGGCGACGTAAAACGGCTGGGAGCCGTGGCGTTTACCAAAAGTGCGCTGGATGGTGGGCGCATGCTGGGGCTAACACTTGCCCAGATGCTATGGGTGATCGCGTCTCTGGAGCGCAGGCTCTTGTACAAATCAATGTCGACTTACGCAGACCCCAAAGTCTGGCAAGACGTCTACCACGCTCAAGCCTACGGCTTGGCCCTGTATATCAAGGTGACCTATCGTCCCGGTGGAGGGCCGCCCGTCATTGCCTTCAAGGAAAAAGACTGATGAGCAAGCATGATTGCTACACCTGTGGCGCACCCAACGCGATGCACCCGTTCAAGGGCCGCGATTTCACAGTGACGTTCAAACAATTAACCCGCCACGTGCCCAATCTGGCAGGCGAGCAATGCAGTGAATGTGCTGAGGTCGAGTTCGATGCGCCCAGCGCAGAGCGTTATGCCCTGGCAGGTGATGAACTGATCGAGGATGCCAAGCGGGTCGTGGCAGACGAGATGAAACGCATCCGCCGTAAATTGCACTTCACCCAAAAAAGCGCGGTGCAGTTACTGTCCGGCGGCGGCCACAATGCCTTCAGCCGCTATGAACGGGCCGAAGTCGAGCCGCCCAAACCGCTGTTTGTGTTGATGCGCCTGCTCGATCGCCACCCGGAACTGGTCAAGGAGCTGCACGCGATCTACGAATGCGCGGATATCAATGCGCTGTTGGAGCAAAAGCAGCAACAGCGCGAAAAAACACGTTAACCCCTCGGTCGCCGCGTTTGCATCAATGCAGAATTTGATTCAGGAACAGTTTGGTCCGGTCGTTCTGCGGGTTGTCGAAGAAGTCATTCGGCGCGGCCTGCTCGACGATTTCCCCCTTGTCCATAAAGATCACCCGATTGGCCACAGTCCGGGCAAAGCCCATTTCGTGGGTCACACAGAGCATGGTCATGCCGTCTTCGGCCAGGCCGATCATGGTGTCGAGTACTTCCTTGACCATTTCCGGATCGAGCGCTGAAGTCGGTTCGTCGAACAACATGATTTTGGGCTTCATGCACAGCGCACGGGCAATCGCCACCCGCTGCTGCTGACCACCGGACAACTGCCCCGGAAACTTGTGGGCCTGCTCCGGAATACGCACGCGCTGCAAGTAATGCATGGCAATTTCTTCGGCCTGGCGCTTGGGCATTTTGCGCACCCACATCGGCGCCAACGTGCAGTTTTGCAGGATGGTCAGATGCGGGAACAAGTTGAAGTGCTGGAACACCATGCCGACTTCACGGCGCACGGTTTCGATCTGCTTGATGTCGTTGGTCAGCTCAACTCCATCCACCACAATGCGCCCTTGCTGGTGTTCTTCAAGGCGATTGAGGCAGCGAATGGTGGTCGACTTGCCCGAACCCGAAGGCCCGCACAACACGATTCGTTCACCCGGCTGCACGTTCAGGTTAATGTCTTTGAGCACGTGAAACTGGCCGTACCACTTGTTAACGTCCTGCATCTGAATAATGCCTTCAGGGCTAGCAGGCTTTTTAATTGCTTCACTCATATCCAACTCCTACTAACGCTTGTGGCCAGTGTCCAGCTTGCGCTCCAGATGTATGGAGTAGCGGGACATACCGAAACAGAAAATCCAGAACACCAGGGCGGCAAACACATAACCCTCGGTCGCCATACCCAGCCAAGTCGGGTCGGCGGCGGCTTGTTTGACGCTGTTGAGCAGGTCAAACAGGCCGATGATGATCACCAGGCTGGTGTCCTTGAACAGGGCAATAAAGGTGTTCACGATGCCGGGAATAACCAGCTTCAGGGCTTGCGGCAAGATCACCAGGCCCATGCTGCGCCAATAACCCAGGCCCATGGCTGCCGACGCTTCGTACTGACCTTTGGGAATGGCCTGCAGGCCGCCGCGCACCACTTCGGCCACGTACGCCGACTGGAACAGGATCACCCCGATCAGCGCCCGCAGCAGCTTGTCGAAGTTCATGCCTTCAGGCAGAAACAACGGCAGCATCACCGATGACATGAACAGCACGGTGATCAACGGCACGCCACGCCAGAACTCGATGAACGTCACGCACACCACGCGAATCGCCGGCATGTCCGAGCGACGGCCCAACGCCAGTAAAATGCCCAATGGCAGTGCCCCGGCAATGCCCACGGTGGCAATTACCAGCGTAAGCATCAGACCGCCCCATTGGCTGGTGGCAACGGTGGTCAGGCCCCAATGCCCACCGTGCAGCAGGCTGTAGGCGAGGATCGGGTAGATCACCAAAAAGCTCAGCCCGTAAACCGCCTTGTGCTTGAAGCGCGAAATAAACAACGGCGCAGCACCAAAGATGGCCAACAACACCGTCGTATCGACGCGCCAGCGCAACGCGGCCGGGTAATAGCCATACATGAACTGGCTAAAACGCTGCTCGATAAACACCCAGCAGGCACCGCTTTTGGTGCAATCAGCCCGGGTCGTGCCCACCCAATTGGCGTCAAAGAGCGTCCAGCTCAGCAACGGCGGCACTATCAACCAGACCAGGTAGAGCGCAAACAGCGTAAGCAAGGTGTTGAGCCAACTGGAAAACAGGTTCGCCCGTGCCCAAGCAACCACGCCAATCCGGTTGCCCGGTGGCGGCATATCAGGTTTGAAAACATGCGTCGTCATGGTCGCGCCCTCACCGTTCGATCAGCGCAATGCGCGTGTTGTACCAGTTCATCAGGAGCGAAATGCTGATGCTGATCGCCAGATAAACGCTCATGGTGATGGCAATCACTTCAATCGCTTGCCCGGTCTGGTTCAGCACCGTACCGGCAAACAGCGAAACCATTTCCGGGTAGCCGATACCTGCCGCCAACGATGAGTTTTTCACCAGGTTGAGGTATTGACTGGTCAGCGGCGGAATGATCACTCGCAGCGCCTGCGGGATGATCACCTTGCGCAGCGTCGGCCCGGGGCGCAAGCCCAGCGAGGCCGCAGCTTCGGTCTGGCCATGGCTGACTGATTTGATGCCCGAACGCACGATCTCGGCAATAAAGGCTGCGGTGTACACCGTGAGGGCGATGGTCAGCGCCAGCAGTTCCGGGATCAGCACCCAGCCACCGACAAAATTGAAGCCCTTGAGCTCGGGCATTTCCCAATGCACCGGCGCGCCTATGACCAGCGCGCTCAGCCCTGGAATCACCAGTAACAGGCCCAGCGCGGCCCAAAAGGTGTGAAACGCAACGCCGGTGGCTTCAAAGCGTTTTTTCGCCCAGCGCAGCATCACCACCACGGCCACAATCGCCAGCAGCACACTGATCACAAACGGCCAGAACGCGGGTGTCGCAATGGCGGCCGGCATGTTCAGGCCACGGCTGCTCATGTAAAACGTGTCGGCAAAATTGTGGCTGTTACGCGGCCCCGGCATGGTCAAAAAGACCGCGAAGTACCAGAACAGGATTTGTAGCAACGGCGGGATATTGCGAAAAACCTCGACGTAGACCGTCGCCAGCTTGTTGATCATCCAGTTCGGAGACAAACGCGCGACGCCGACAATAAAGCCCAGAATGGTCGCCAGGACCACGCCGATCACCGACACCAGCAGCGTATTCAGCAAGCCGATCACAAAGACCCGGGCGTAGCTGTCGGACTCGGTGTAATCAATTAAATGCTGCGCAATACCAAACCCGGCACTGCGTTCCAAAAAGTCGAAACCCGAGGTAATCCCTCGGTGTTGCAGGTTGGTCTGAGTGTTGTTGAACAAGTACCAACCCATGAAGACCACCAACGCAACGGTGATGATCTGAAATACCCACGCACGCACACGTGGATCGCCAAGGCTGAGCCTGGGCTTGGGTGCGCCGACTTTTGTCTGCATGAAATGCCCCAGTAAAAAATGGATCAAAAACAACACCCGGTGGTTGGCCCACCGGGTGACAGGGCTTATCAGCGCACAGGCGGTGCGTATTGAATGCCGCCGTTGTTCCACAAGGCGTTCAGCCCGCGGTCGATGGCCAGAGGGGTGCTTTTACCGAGGTTTTTCTCGAACACTTCGCCGTAGTTACCGACCTGGCTGACGATCTGTACAACCCAGTCCTTCGGCAGTTTCAGGTCTTTGCCGTATTCGCCATCCGCACCCAGCAAACGGGCAACGTCCGGGTTTTTGGTCGACTTGGCTTCAGCCACGACGTTTTTAGAGGTGATGCCGGCTTCTTCAGCGTTGAGCATGGCAAACAGGGTCCAACGCACGATGCTGAACCAGTCTTCATCACCCTTGCGCACGACCGGGCCCAATGGCTCCTTGGAAATGGTTTCTGGCAAGACGATGTAGTCGTTCGGGTTGGCCAGCTTGCTGCGCTGTGCATACAGCTGGGATTTGTCCGAAGTCAGCACGTCGCAACGGCCGCTCTCGAGGGACTTGGCGCTTTCGTCAGAGGTATCGAAGGTGATCGGGGTGTATTTCAGGTTATTCGCCCGGAAGTAATCCGACACGTTGAGCTCAGTGGTGGTCCCGGCCTGAATGCAGATGGTCGCACCGTCCAGCTCTTTGGCACTTTTCACGCCCAGCTTGTTGTTGACCAAAAAGCCAACGCCGTCGTAATAGGTTACGCCGGTAAACAGCATGCCCATGCCCGCATCACGGGAACTGGTCCAGGTGGTGTTGCGCGACAGCACATCCACTTCGCCCGATTGCAGGGCAGTGAAGCGCTCCTTGGCGTTCAACTGGCTGAATTTGACCTTGGTGGCGTCGCCAAATACCGCAGCAGCGACGGCGCGGCAGACATCGGCATCGATCCCCAGAATCTTGCCGTCTTTGTCAGGCACCGAGAAACCCGGCAAACCGTCGCTGACACCGCATTGCACGAAGCCTTTCTTTTTAACGCCATCCAGTGTTGCGCCGGCATGAGCGAAACCCGTGACACTCAACACCACAGCGGCGGTGGCCAGGGCCAGGGTGGATTTCAACTGCTTCATTCAAACCTCCAGTCTTGCTTTGTTGTGTTTGAACAAGACCCGCCGCCCCCTTGTGAGGCATTGTTGACCCGTGTTGGCTTTTTATGGGGCCAAGCGGCATAAGCCTTGAGCGATGGATATATCGCACTCGCCTTCAAACTGAAGCGCTCACTTGAGCCGTTGAATTCCTTGTCTAACTTCACCCGTCAGGAGTTTTGCTGCCCCACCCTCGCCTGTAGCCTGTTAGTGTTACCCGCGAAGATGCTTCAGCTAACGTCCCTGTGCTCATAGCAAGGCCCGTACCACTGTGGAGATTTATGCATCTCGATATGTTTCTTTAGGTAAAACGTTCAAGCAGGCGACATCTTCTTTAAATTTGAATCGAACACGCACTCTTCTTGCGCACGCTTTTTGCGCGAGCGCCCAATAATGGAGCAGCCATGACCGAACCTCTGATCCTTCAACCGCAAAAGCCCGCAGACGCTTGTGTGATCTGGCTTCACGGCCTAGGTGCCGACCGCTACGACTTCCTCCCGGTGGCCGAAGCACTGCAAGAAACGCTGCTGACCACGCGGTTTGTTTTGCCACAGGCGCCGACCCGTGCAGTGACGATCAATGGCGGATATGCCATGCCCAGCTGGTACGACATCAAGGCCATGAGCCCGGCCCGTTCGATCAGTGAGCAAGAACTGAACGAATCGGCAGACACTGTGGTTGCGCTGATCGAAGCACAGAAAAGTGCCGGAATAGACGCCAGCCGAATTTTCCTCGCCGGTTTTTCCCAAGGCGGCGCCGTGGTCTTCCATACCGCCTATCTAAAATGGCAGGGCGCATTGGGTGGCGTACTTGCCCTCTCCACCTATGCCCCAACCTTCAGTAATGAGATGGAACTGTCCGCCAGCCAGCAACGCACGCCGGCTTTGTGCCTGCATGGCCAATATGACGAGGTCGTCCAGAATTCCATGGGCCGTACCGCGTATGAACACTTGAAGCGTTTGGGTGTGAGCGTTACATGGCAGGAGTACCCGATGGGGCACGAAGTGTTACCAGAAGAAATTCGCGACATCGGTGCCTGGCTGACCGAGCGCCTGCGCTAAAAACGAAACATCCAGTCGTTTACTACGCCGAGCACGCGACTTGCATTACACTGCCCGGCGTACACTCCTTAACCAACTGATGAGATGACCGTGCTCAAAGCACTCAAAAAAATATTCGGCAAAAGCGAGGCTGAGCCGCTCGCGCCAGCGTCCATGACTCCCCCCAGCAGCCCCAGCCCGCGAACCGACGCGCAACAGCCTGGCCGTTCTGCACCTGCACCCGCCGCGGTGTCCACGCCCGCAGCCACGCCCGCACCTGAACCTGCGCGCACAGAAAAACCCAAAGCGGCCAAACCACGGCGTACACCGGCGCCAAAGCCTGTGGTCATCCCGTGGAAACTCGAAGACTTCGTGGTTGAGCCACAAGAAGGCAAAACCCGCTTTCATGACTTCAAACTCACCCCTGAACTGATGCACGCCATCCAGGACCTGGGTTTCCCGTACTGCACGCCGATCCAGGCGCAAGTGCTGGGCTACACCTTGAGTGGCCGCGACGCCATTGGCCGCGCCCAGACCGGCACCGGCAAAACCGCAGCGTTTCTGGTCTCGATCATCAGCCAACTGACCCAGACCCCGCCGCCCAAAGAGCGTTACATGGGCGAGCCGCGCGCGCTGATCATTGCGCCGACCCGCGAACTGGTCGTGCAAATCGCTAAAGACGCCGCCGACCTGACCAAATACACCAACCTCAACGTCATGAGTTTCGTGGGCGGCATGGACTTCGACAAACAGCTCAAGCAGCTGGAAGCCCGTCACTGCGACATTCTGGTGGCCACACCGGGCCGTCTGCTGGACTTCAACCAGCGCGGCGAAGTGCACCTGGACATGGTTGAGGTCATGGTGCTCGATGAAGCTGACCGCATGCTCGACATGGGCTTCATCCCGCAAGTACGCCAGATCATTCGCCAGACGCCGCCGAAGGCTGAGCGTCAGACCTTGCTGTTCTCCGCGACCTTCACCGAAGACGTGATGAACCTGGCCAAACAGTGGACCACCGACCCTGCGATCGTTGAAATCGAAGCGCAGAACGTGGCCAACGAATTGGTTGAGCAACACGTGTACGCGGTGGCGGGTGCTGACAAATACAAACTGTTATTCAACCTGGTGAACGACAACGGCTGGGAACGCGTGATCGTATTTGCCAACCGCAAAGACGAAGTGCGACGCATCGAAGAACGCCTGGTGCGCGACGGCATCAATGCTGCGCAACTGTCGGGTGACGTGCCCCAGCACAAACGCATCAAGACCCTCGAAGGCTTTCGCGAAGGCAAAATCCGCGTCTTGGTGGCCACCGACGTCGCGGGTCGCGGCATCCACATCGACGGCATCAGCCACGTGATCAACTTTACCCTGCCCGAAGTGCCGGACGACTACGTGCACCGTATTGGCCGTACAGGTCGTGCGGGTGCAGCGGGTGTCTCCATCAGCTTTGCCGGTGAAGACGACTCGTACCAGTTGCCGTCCATCGAAGAAAAGCTGGGCCGCAAAATCAGCTGCGAAACACCGCCGACTGAACTGCTGCGCCCTGTGGTCAGAGCGGTGCGCAAGCCGCATGATCCGAGTGAAACGGCTTAAAACGTCAGCCCCGACGTCTGCATAGGGGGCGGGTTTTCGCGATCTTTTAAGCCAAAAGATCGCGAGGCGAGCTCGCTCCTACAGTGGTTTTTTGAGCATTTCGCACTGCGGGCACACTGATTTGCCTTCGCTCAACGCCAGCATTTGCGTTGAAGGCGCTAGCGACACGCCTTGCATGGGCGCCACTTCCCCCGGCAACAATGGCACCGCAGGCAGGCCCGGCACGGGCAAGCCGCCCAGCAATATCGGGCAACTGGCGTAGATGCCCGCCGCACCAATCAATACATGCTGCCCGCCCGCCATCAGGGTGATGTTGGCCCCGGCCTGCAGGACTACCCGCGCCCCGGCCTTGATATGCACTTGCATCCCTGCTTCAGCCACTAGCGCGCCGCCCACCACGGTGTGGCTGCTGACGGCCACGGCCAGGTGATCGTTGGCCTTGAGCTGGACCTTGCGATCCAGGCTGACGGTGCGCTGTTCTTGCGCCTTGAGCACCGAAACGCTGTTGCCGGTGACGGTTTCTTCGCGCTTGCCCTCGATCTGCAAGCGGCTGTCGTTTTTGATGTGTTGTTGCAGATCGCGCTGGGCGTGGAGGTAGATATGTTCCAGGCCTTTGCGGTCTTCGATGCGCAGTTCGTTGTAGCCGCTCCCGCCTGGAGTGCTGCGGCTGCGTAATACGCTTTGAGTTTTGTTGGCGGGCAGTGCGAGCGGGGTCGGGTTGAGGCTGTTGGCCAGGCAACCGTTGATGATGGGCTGGTCCGGGTCACCATTGAGGTAACCCACCAGCACTTCCATGCCCACACGCGGGATGGTCACCGCGCCGTGGTTGTCCCCCGCCCAACTCGACGAGACGCGCAACCAGCAGCTGCTTTGGTCGTCATCCGCAGCGCTGCGGTCCCAATGAAATTTAACCCGCACCCGGCCGTACTCATCGCAATGGATCTCTTCCCCCACCGGCCCGGTGACGCGAGCCGTTTGGCTGCCGATCAGGCGTGGCTTGGGGAAGACGGTTTGCGGGCGGTAGGTCACCGCCTCTGGCGTCGCCTGGAAGGTGTTGCGATAGCCTTGGCTAAAGCCGCCTGCGTCGGCCTGCGCCGTGTTGGCGCCATACTCTTCCAGCACTTGCGGCTGCTTGCCTTCGTGCTGAACGCCAATCAACAGCCAGCCGCTATTGAACGTCGCATTGGGGTGCCCGGTCATCGGCAAAAAGTGCCCCGTGCTCAGGCTCGGTTGATTGCTGCTGCCGCTGGCCTGGCAGTAGCCGGTTTGATGATGCTCAAGTGTGCGCTGGCTTTGCAGTTGGCCTAGGGCCGTTTCAGTGAAGCGCCCCGGATAGCTGTAGTTTTCAAGGGCGCGCTCGTTATGTTCAGCGCTGCTGCCTGCCTCCAGCGTGCGGCTGGCCTGCTGAAAGTCATAATCGCGGCGAAACGTACGGTTGGTGCTGGCCTGCAAGCGCAGTCCAAAGTGATCGATGGACGGCTGCGAAGCAACCATGCCCGCACGGTGTACGTAGGGCGTCGGTTGGTTGAGCGAGGTAAACGCTTGCTGCTTGTCGCCGAACACCAGGTGATGGCCGTCTGGCGAGTGCCGAAAGTGGTAGTGGAAGCCCTCTTCGAAACACAGACGCTGAATAAAGCGCAAATCGGACTCGCCGTATTGCACGCAATAATCCCGTGGCGTGTAAGACGAGAACGAATTGAAGGTGTAGGCGTTGCCGAGAATGCCGTGCTCTTCGAGCAGGGTCTCGATGATTTGCTGCACGGTTAAATGCTGAAAAATACGGTGGTTGGTGCGATGGGCCAGGTAGGCCAGTTGCGGTTCCAGTGTCAGGCGATAGTGCGTCAAGCGCGTGCCGGGGCTGCTGCGACCCATGCTGGAAATATGCCCGTGGATCCCCAGCCCTTGGCCGTCAAATGCGAGGAACGCAGGCTGATGCAGCCATGCCTCGAGGTCCAGGTCAGCGCGTGCGCTGACCAGTTCAAGTTCAAAGGCATAAGGCGTGCTGATGGCTCCATTGCCCGTGAAGGCCAACACCTGAAGCTCATGGTCGACGCCCTTGATGCTCAGGTTAAAACGGTTGTTACGGGCTGAAATGGCCATCCGTGAATCCTTCCCGACAGAGAGGCAGGCACGCTAACGGATGAACAGGAATCGACGCTGTAGGAGACTTCTGAAAAAAATAAAAGAAATCACGCTGTGTCCTGGCTGCGATATTTTGTTCCCTAAAAGATCGCAGCCTTCGTGCCTCGCCAGCTCCTACAATTCGGAGGATGAACGCTGCCAGCGCTTAGCGGCGGCGTCGTCGCTGGACCGGCCTTCGACCCAGCGCGGGCCGTCGGCGGTGTGTTCTTTCTTCCAGAAGGGTGCGCGGGTTTTCAGGTAGTCCATCACGAACGCGCAGGCATCAAAAGCCGCCTGACGATGGGCGCTGGCCACGCCGACAAAAACGATGGGCTCACCCGGCTCCAGCGCCCCCACCCGGTGCAGCACTTCGAGGCTGAGCAGCGGCCAGCGCTGTTGCGCTTCGACCACGATTTTGGCCAAGGCCTTTTCGGTCATGCCGGGGTAATGCTCGAGAAACATCCCCGCTACATCGCGCCCGTCATTGAAGTCGCGCACGTACCCCACAAAACTCACCACCGCGCCCACACCCAGGTTGGCCGCGTGCAGTGCGTTGACTTCTGCGCCCGGATCAAAGGCAGCTGCTTGCACCCGAATGGCCATGGCTCAGCCTCCGGTCACGGGCGGGAAAAAAGCCACGGTGTCGCCGTCTGTCAGCGGCTCGTCGAGCTTGCACAGTTCTTCATCGCGCGCACACATCAGGTTGGCTTCGGCCAAGACCTGCCACGCATCGCCCTGTTGCAGCAGGTGCTGGCGCAATTGATCAACAGAGGTGAATTGGCCTTCGACTGAGACGTTGTCCAACCCCAGCGCTTCACGGTAGCGGGCAAAGAAATGCACGTGGAATGTCATGACGCGTCTGCCTGAAAGTGGCCGCTCTTGCCGCCGAGCTTTTCGAGCACGCGCACATTTTCGATGGTCATGCCACGGTCGACTGCCTTGCACATGTCATAAATGGTCAGGGCTGCCACGCTGGCAGCGGTGAGGGCTTCCATCTCAACCCCGGTCTGCCCGGACAGTTTGCAGCGCGCGACGATCAACACCGCGTCGGTGCCCTGGGCGCTGAGTTCAACCTTGACGCTGGTGAGCATCAACGGATGGCACAGCGGGATTAAATCCGAGGTTTTCTTCGCCGCTTGAATCCCGGCAATTCGCGCCACGGCGAACACGTCGCCTTTGGGGTGGCCGCCGTTGACGATCATGTCCAGGGTTTCAGCACGCATGCGTACCACGGCTTGTGCCACCGCCTCACGGGACGTCACCGCTTTATCGGTGACATCAACCATATTGGCGCGGCCTTGGGCATCTAAATGAGTCAGCACAGGGAGTTCTCCAGACAAGAGCTGCCAGTGTAAGCCCGAGGTTGCGTTTTGCCCACGTATGCGAGGGCCATCGACCTCGCGAATACCGCGCATCCGAACATCGAATTGGCCGCCTGGCGGGTTTGCACGTACAACATGCACATCGTTCAGAGAGGTCAAATCCATGCCATTTTTTATAGCCATTGCCCTGAGTTTACTGGCCGGCGCCGCTGTGCCGATGCAAGCCGGCAGCAACGCCCGACTCGGTGCCGTGCTCGGTCACCCGTTCTGGGCCACGGTCATTTCCCTGATGGTCAGCGGCGCCGCAATCGCCGTGGTGATGCTGCTGGTCAAAGTGCCCCGCCCCAACCTTGGCGCACTGCTGGGCGGCCCTTGGTGGATGTGGCTCGGAGGCCTGGCCGGGGTTTTTTACATCACCGTGGCGCTGATTACCGTGCCGCGTCTGGGCGCGCTCAACTTCATCATGGCGGTGGTGGTGGGCCAGTTGATCATCTCGCTGGCGATTGATTACTTCGGCTTGCTTGGGCTACCAAAAAACACCCCCAGTCTGCAAAAACTGTTGGGTGTGAGTGTGGTGCTGGCTGGATTTTTGATCGCTTCGCGCGGCTGATTATGTGTGTAGGAGCGAGCTTGCCTCGCGATCTTTTGATTTTTTAAAAGATCGCGAGACAAGCTCGCTCCTACAGTGAAACCTGGCGAAGCACACCCCGCAGCCAGCGATGCCCCGGATCGTCGCTGAAACGCTGATGCCAGACCTGCACGTAGTTAAACGGCGCCACATTTAAAGGCGGCGGCAATCTGACCAGTGAATCGGCCAATGGCAGGCTGCCCAGGGTGCGGGTGGCAACCGTCAGAATCAGGTCCGTATCGCCAATCACGCTTGGGGCTGCGCTCCAATGAGGCACGTTCACCGCGACATGGCGCTGCAAGCCCTGGGCGCGCAATACGTTGTCGACTTCGCCCTGGGTGTTGCCGTCCATCGACACCAGCACGTGGGGCCGTTGCAGATAGGTATCGAGGTCCAGCACGCCATTCTCGGGCAGGACGTTGCGGTTGAGCAGGCAGGTAAAGGTTTCTTCGAACAACACCTCGCTGCAGAGGAACTCGGGCAGCGTGGCAAAAACACCCAGCGCGAGGTCTATCTTGCCGTGTTCGAGTTGTTCGAGCATGCCCAGGCGGCTGTCCTGGACCACCACCAGCGAGATGCCGGGCGCCAGCTCGCGCAATTGCTCCACCAACTTGGGCAACACGATGGCCGCGCCGTAATCGGACATCGCCACGCGGAATGTGCGTTGCGATTCCCCCGGCACAAAGTCGACCGACTGACCGAGCAAGGTTTCGATCTGCCCCAAAATCACCTTGAGCGGCGCCTGAATGTTTTGCGCCAGCGTACTGAGCACCACTTCGTTGCCCTGCCGAATCAGCAGCGGGTCATTGAGCAATAACCGCAGCTTGCTCAGCGAATGGCTGATGGCCGGCTGGCTCAAGTGCAAACGCACACCGGTGCGGGTCACGTGCTTTTCCGTGAGCAGCGCATCAAGCACCACCAGTAGGTTCAAATCGATAGTGCGCAGTAACACCTTGGCAGCTCCTGATTAAACATGGCTGGCGCCACAACGAAACCGGGCGGCTCTAGGCCGCCCGGATCAAGGTTATGTCAGAAGTGTTAGAGATGCGACTCTGCGTACTCGGCCAGGATCGAACGAGGGACGCCTTGCAGGGCGATGTGCACACCGTTGGGGAAGTCTTTGAAACGCTCCGTCAGGTAGGTCAGCCCCGAACTGGTGGCCGACAGGTAAGGCGTATCGATCTGCGCCAGGTTGCCCAGGCACACCACTTTAGAGCCCGCGCCCGCCCGGGTGATGATGGTTTTCATCTGGTGCGGCGTGAGGTTCTGGCACTCGTCAATCAAGATCAGGCTTTGCTGGAAACTACGCCCCCGGATGTAGTTAAGCGATTTGAACTGCAAAGGCACTTTGCTGAGGATGTAATCCACGCTGCCGTGGGTGTTTTCGTCATCCATGTGCAGGGCTTCAAGGTTGTCGGTGATGGCCCCCAGCCACGGCTCCATCTTCTCGGCCTCGGTGCCCGGCAGGAAGCCGATTTCCTGATCCAGCCCTTGCACGCTGCGGGTACAGATAATGCGCCGGTAGCGCTTGCTGACCATGGTTTGTTCAATGGCGGCCGCCAGCGCCAGAATGGTTTTGCCCGAACCCGCCGCACCCGACAGGTTAACCAGATGAATATCCGGATCGAGCAAGGCGAACAGCGCCAGCCCCTGGTAAATATCCCGCGGTTTCAAGCCCCAGGCTTCCTGGTGCAGCAACGGTTCCTGGTGCATGTCGAGAATCAGCAGGTGGTCCTTGCGCACCTCTTTGATCCAGCCCACAAACCCTTGCTCATCAATGATGAATTCGTTGATGTGCACCGATGGCAGGTTTTCGTTCATTTGCACCTGATGCCAGGTGCGGCCGTGCCCTTGACGGGTTTCGACCTTGCTCACGCGGTCCCAGAACGAACCGGTCATGGTGTGGTAGCCGCGTGACAGCATCGACACGTCGTCAACCAGTTGGTCAGTGCTGTAGTCCTCGGACTCGACCCCACAGGCGCGAGCCTTGAGCCGCATGTTGATGTCTTTGGTCACCAGCACCACGTGCAGGTTCGGTTCACGGGCGTGCAGGTCAATCAGTTGATTGATGATGATGTTGTCGTTGAGGTTTTCGGGGAGCAGCGCATTAGGCTCTCTGCGCTTGTTCATCAGGATTGACAGAAAGCCCTTGGGCCCGCTTTTGCCTCGCTGGATCGGCACGCCCTTTTCAACGTCTTCTGGCGAAGCCACGCCCAGGGTCTGATCGATCAAACGAATTGCCTGGCGACACTCCGCTGCCACCAATAGCTTGCCGGTTTTGAGTTTGTCGAGCTCTTCAAGCACCGTCATCGGGATAGCGACGTGGTGTTCCTCGAAGTTGAGCAAAGCATTTGGATCGTGAATCAGAACATTGGTATCGAGTACATAAAGGATTGGCTGGTTGGAAGAAGGAGTGCGTCCGTGATCATCCATACTCGGTCACCTTTGTGGGAGCCATTCGACGCAATACCGCAACAGTGCTGCGCCTCGAGTGACTGCCGAATTCATCTGTTTCTGTCAGATGAATGCCCTGCCCGATGGGTCTTGGAAGACGCCACCTGTGTTGCAGGTTTCGGCGGTCTGTCTTGGTAATACTCCAAATCATGTGACAAAAAAAAGTATTTTTACTGTTTGGCAGTTTTATTTTTCTGACTGACGAATAGCCTTGGCGACCTGCAAAATTGCTACTAGGCTCAGTAGTTACCTGACACAACCTGCGGCATTTAATCCAGTATTCGCCTGCTTCGGCGCGCCGAAAATACCGCCTCGAAATCTCTCCCCACAAGGCCGGACGGCTCTTACAAAACGCCGGGATGCCCCCTACTCGTCTTTCTCTTTGGCAGCACTAAGCTTCGTGACGCACCGGTTCATTAAGGCCTGCGCTCACATTTTTTATGCCAAAGGAATCCGTATGACCCCTATTTCCAAAACCCTGGAGCAAATGCTGCTCGAGATTTACCAGGACGGCAGCGTGTCTGTTACTGAATACCGCCAGCTGCGCGACAACGCTGACGAACGCATGGCGGCGGTCATCAATGAGTTTGGCCAGCACAACAACATCACCGCTTTTCAAAAAGCCATGGACGTTGCCATGCAACTGCTACAGCTGTCGGTCATTGATGCAAAAAAAGCCCAACTGACGGATACCGGGGAAGCCATCGTCAAAGATGCCGTGGTCTCGCAAGTTGAATACCTTCGTGTCGGTGCCGACCTGGCCTTGCGCCTTTTGTAAGGGCTACAGCAAAGCGCTCGCCCAATCGGGCGGGCGCCCAGATTACTGCGCCCCCAAGGCTTCGCACTCCTCCCAGCCCAACCCGCTCTGCACCGTCGCCTTGAGCAGCCAGGGCAATGCGCTGCGGACTTTGTCCTGGGTGTCATGGAAGGCAATCAGGCCATGGCGCCACAACAGCATCAAGGTCAATACGCGGTGTGCCGACTGCTCGGCCGTGAGGCTGCCGGCCAGGTCTTGCGAGTCAATGTTCCACAACGCCACCTGCAAGCCCTGGGAGTCAAAAAACGCCCCGCTATCAGCCCTGCGCTGGCCGTAAGGCGGCCGGAACAACGGCACGTAGTGTTGCGGCAACACCTGTTTCACCAGCGCGGTACTGCGCAGCACCGAGTCCTGCCAGTTTTGCCAATGACTGTGGGCCCGATATTCCCACCCTTGCACGCCTACACATTGACCTTTGTACAGCGCCCTCAGGGCCTGATCGGAGCTTTTGTCGAGGCGAGCTTTCAAGCTGTTGCCCAAGACAAAAAACGTCGCGCTCATGGACTGTTTGCGCAGATAGTCAGTAAGCCAGTCGGTGGTGCCGCCGATGACCGTCGGGCCGCTGTCGAAGGTCAGCATGAACAGCCGGTCGTGCATGTTTTCACCATTGAACTCCTGATCGCCCAGCAGAGCGATTTCGCTGCTGATTTGTGGCGACAGCGCGGCCAGGCGCAACTGTTCATCCAGGTAACGACGGTGAAATCCGGCACTCGGTTCGGCCCATTTCACGTAGAAAGAATCATCGGCCACTTCGAACTTGCCCGCCTGTTCACGCAGGCTGGCCATGTCTTCGACGTAATAACAGAACGAAGCATCCTGATCACAGCTTTGCTGGGCAAAGGTGTAATTGGCCAACAGGCGTTGCCACAGGCGCTGACGGACTTTATCAATCGCATCCATATTGATGACCTTGAGGCCCAGTCGCTCTTTAAGGCCGTTCTCATCCAGCCCTTCGCTGACCAGCAAGGCATGGGCGAACGTCAGGATCTCGGCACGCGAGGCGACATCAAACAGGACCGGACTGCTCAATGGCTCTGGCCAGGTCGTACGGTCCAGCGTCGCCGGATCATTGGGCGCCGCCACTGCCCCCAGACACACCAGCCAGGCCGACAAAAAAAGAGCAATGCGCACAGAGCCATCTCCGTCTAAAAACTGCCAGCACTATAACCGCTAACCCATTCCCCCGTAGGAGCGAGCTTGCCTCGCGATCTTTTGATCTGCCCCCTATCGCAGCCTTCGTGCCTCGTCAGCGACTACAAACGCCTTGTTTTTCGGGGCCTATCACCACCATAGGTGGAGTCAAACCGCTCAACCCCCTAGAATCGTCCGGACGCTAACAGGAGACGACCTCATGCTGATGGTGATTTCACCCGCTAAAACCCTCGACTACGAGACGCCGCCAGCCACTGCGCGTTTCACCTTGCCGCAATACCTGGATCACTCCCAGGAGTTGATCGAACAACTGCGCACATTAAGCCCGCAACAGATTGGCGAGCTGATGCATTTGTCCGACAAACTCTCGGGCCTCAACGCGGCCCGTTTCGGCAGCTGGACCCCCGACTTCACCCCTGACAACGCTAAACAGGCGCTGCTGGCGTTTAAAGGCGATGTGTATACCGGCCTGAACGCGGTGGACTTCAGCGAGGCCGATTTCGACTACGCTCAAGCGCATCTGCGCATGCTCTCCGGACTTTACGGTTTGTTGCGCCCGCTGGACTTGATGCAACCTTACCGCCTGGAAATGGGCACCAAGCTGGCCAATGCCCGGGGCAAGGATTTGTACGCGTTCTGGGGCACCCGTATCAGTGAATGGCTGAATGAGGCGCTGGCTGAGCAAGGCGATGATGTGTTGCTGAATCTGGCCTCCAACGAGTACTTCTCGGCGGTAAAAAAGTCAGCCCTGAACGCTCGCATCATCAATACTGAATTCAAGGACCTGAAAAACGGTCAGCACAAAATCATCAGCTTCTACGCTAAAAAAGCGCGCGGCATGATGAGCCGTTTTGTGATCAAGGAACGCATTAACAACCCGGCCGATCTCAAGCAGTTTGACGCTCAGGGCTATCGTTACAGCGCTGAACAGTCAAAGCCCGATCTGCTGGTTTTCTTGCGCGACGAAGCTCCCGAGTAGAGGCGTAGCCATGTTTGTCGGCGTTTTACTCATCATTGCCTGGCTCGTACTGTTGCTGCGCTACCCGCGCAAGGCGTTTCCGGTGTCGCTGGCAGCGCTGGTCGGGTTGGCGATAGTGGCTGCCTGCGTGGCCTGGCAAGACAGCCGGGAGGCCGATCAATTGGCCCGGCTGGATCTGCGCATTGTCTACGACCCGGCACAATGCCCCGCAGACCGCCCGCTGCAGTTAACCCTGACCAACAGCAATGACGTGCCGCTGAGCGAGCTGTCCTGGCGGATCGCGGCGTACGCGCCGGGTGACACGGTCAACCTCGCTGACAACCAGTACACAGCCCCGCATTATCGTGGCCCCGGTGAGTTGCAGGCAGGCGCCTCGTGGCAAGACTGTTTGCCAATGCCGCCGTTGCGCACCGGGTATCGCGCGCCAAGCCTGGAATTTCGCGCTGAGCGCCTGCAAGGCAGCTTCTCCAATTAAGGATATTTCGATGCGCCGTGTTTTGATTACCGGGTGCTCCAGCGGCATCGGCCGCGCCATGGCCGATGCGTTCAAGGCAGCCGGCCATGAAGTGTGGGCCAGCGCCCGCAAACCGCACGATGTCGAGCACTTGGCAGCCGCCGGATTTATCGCTCTGCAACTGGACGTCAATGATCCGGCAGCGCTGGCGCAACTGGCTGAGCGTCTGAGCCAGGAGACCGACGGGCTGGATGTACTGATCAACAACGCTGGCTACGGCGCCATGGGCCCGGTGCTCGACGGGGGTGTTGACGGCCTGCAGCAGCAGTTTGAAACCAATGTGTTTTCAGTGGTTGGCGTCACCCGCGCATTGTTTGCCCAACTGCGTCGCAAGCAAGGGCTGGTGGTGAACATCGGCAGCGTGTCCGGTGTACTCGTCACCCCGTTCGCCGGGGCGTACTGCGCCTCGAAAGCAGCGGTCCATGCACTGAGCGACGCCTTGCGCATGGAGTTGGCGCCGTTCGGTATCCGCGTGCTGGAAGTCCAGCCTGGCGCCATCAACACCCAGTTTGCGAAAAATGCCAGCGATCAGGCTGAGCACTTGATCAGCGAAAACTCCCCGTGGTGGCCGATGCGTGAAGGCATTCGTGCACGGGCCAAAGCTTCGCAAGACAACCCCACCCCCGCCACCGCGTTCGCCACAGCCGTACTTAACGCCGTAGACCGCCCAAAACCACCCCACCTGCTGAGGTACGGTAATGGCAGCCGCGCACTGCCGCTGCTAGCCGCGCTGGTGCCGGCCGGGCTGCTGCAAAATATTCTGATGAAGCGATTTGGCTTGAATCGTTAACAGTCGCCCAACACATCAAAGTGCCGGAATTTATAGGGCTTATATCGAAAGAGCATGAAGCCCTATGACGGCTGGCGCGCGTTTTAAACCCACGTTAAACATCCACTTAAACAACGCCCTCTCCCGCTCACGCACAGCCGACAAGTTCTTTATTGACGGCTTATTCAATAAAACAAAATTGTTTGAATCGACACTTCAGAAGTGATATTAAATCGCCAATAGACTATGTTCAGTCTCGATCAGTATTCATATTGCTGCACGCGGCAGTCGATACCGCGTACGACACAAGGAGTCAGAAAATGCCTGATAAAACAACGCGCCTCACCATTCTTATTGACTCTTCGACCAAGCAAAAGCTGGAGATCCTGTCTGAAGAAACAGACCTGACCATCTCGCAAGTCATCAGAAAGCTAATAAGAGACCACCTTCATCAGTATGAGAACAAAACGATTAACTTGCCGAGCAATCGAGAAAAATTAGATTCGTCAACCCATGCTTAATATATAAATAGGACTAATACTTTAGCATTAACTCATTAATACTCTTTACACGGGTTAATAGTATTACTTATTTAAAAGACTGTTTTACCGATTGAACCAGGAATGCCCCATATCATTGGGGCACCCGTGGTCACAGTACGATTCCCTACCGCTCACGCAGCGCCTCGCGCGCGCGATTCATTGGCTTGATCAAGTAGTCGAGCACGGTTTTTCGCCCGGTCTTGATATCAACCGAGGCGATCATCCCCGGCACGATCGAGAACGTTTTCCCGGCCTTGTTCTTCAACACATCGGCATCGGTACGGATAAACACGCGGTAGTAGAAGACCTCGGGTTTGGCTTCGTCCTGAATCGTGTCCGGGGAGATGGTCACGACTTTGCCGTCCATCCCGCCGTAGATCGAGTAGTCGTAGGCGGTGATTTTGACCTTGGCCACTTGGTCCGGATGGATAAAGGCGATGTCCCGTGGCGAGATGCGCGCTTCGATGAGTAGCTGTTCATCCATCGGCACGATTTGCATCAGGCGGCCGTTGGGCGGGATGACGCCGCCGATGGTCGTTACCTCGATGTCTTTGACGATGCCGCGGACCGGCGAGCGCAAGGTCAGGCGGGTCACGGAGTCGGAGCGCCCGCGCATTACCGACGACAGGGTCTCGACGTCGGCGTTGGCTTTGGCCATCTCCTCTCCGGCGTGCACCATGTATTCAGAGCGCGCCTGGGTCAGTTTTAACTCCAGCTCGGCCTTCTGACGCTTCAGGCGCAGCACTTCGACGTTGCTGGCCGCGCCAACCTTGGCCAGGTTCTCGGTAATTTCAAGCTCGCTGCGCACCAGCGCCAACGAAGAGCGCACCCCCGCCAGCGATTCATCCAGGCCCTTGCGCCGCGTGGTGTACAAGTCGGTTTCGGCACGGATCAAGGCCGGGTAGCCCTGCAATTCATCGGGGAACACCAGCGGTTTGTTGTTCACCTCGGCCTGCAAGCGCACCACGCTGGCCAGGGCTGCCCGGTACTTGGCCGCACTTTCATCGAAGTTGGATTCACTTTTGGTCGGGTCGAGCTTGGCCAGGGTTTGCCCGCTCGCCACGATATCGCCCTCGCTGACGTTCAATTCGGTGACGATCCCGCCTTCCAGTGACTGAATAATCTGCTCGCGGGAGGTCGGAATGACTTTGCCGGTGCCGTTCGACACTTCGTCGACTTCAAAAAAGTAAGCCCACACGCCAAACGCGATCAACATGAGGCACACGTAACCGACCACCCGTGTCGCCCGCACCACGGTGCTGTCATCGACGCCATCGTGATACGGCCGGGTGCTGTCGTCTTCGCTGGCCAGCAGCGGGATTTTCTTCGGCACTTTTGGCCCGTGGGACGTTTTATTGTTCATGTGAAGGTCCTTGAGCGCGACGCTATCCGTGGCTGCGGGTTCATTGCGCGGCTTTCTGTGGTTTGGACAGTCGCGCTATCGCGTTGTCTTTGCTGTCATCAACGACGATCCGCCCGTTGTCCACGACAATGATCCGGTTGACCAGGCTCAAGACGCTCATGCGATGGGTGGCAATGATCAAGGTGCGATGACCGGCCCACTTGCTCAGGTTCTGGATCAGGTTGCGCTCGCTCGCTTCATCCAATGACGCCGTGGGTTCGTCCAGCAGGACGATATGCGGCTGGCGAATAAACAGACGCGACAGCAACAAGGCCTGGCGCTGCCCGCCTGAAAGTCCCAAGCCGCCCTCAAGGATCAAGTGGTCCATGCCATCGGCAAATTTGCTGACGAACTCTGCGGCGCCGGTGAGCGCCAGCGCGTTGAGGATTTCGCTGTCGGTGGCGTGAGGCGCGCCGAGGATCAAGTTGTCGCGCAGGGTGCCGTGAAACAGCCGGGAATTTTGTGTGAGCAGCCCGACGTCGCGACGCACGTCCGCCGGGTCAATGTGCCCGAGGGCAACGCCGTCCAGGCTGATGCTGCCCTCCTTCAGATCGAGCATCCCGGCCAGGGCCTGAAGCAATGTCGATTTGCCCGCACCATTGCGCCCCAGCACGGCGATACGTTCACCCGGCTGGATCTTCAGGTCCTCCACAGTCAACGCGGGTGCAGGAGAATCGCTGGAGTACTGGAACGCCGCCTGATTGAGCGCGTAATCGCCGCGCACCACGGGCAAATGCACCCGCTTGCTGCCATCGGCATGATCCACCGGCAACTGCATGATCTGGTTGAGGCTTTGCAGGGCAACTTTGGCTTGCTGCCAGCGCGTCAGTACGTGGGTGAGCTGCGCCATAGGCGCCATCATGCGGGACGACAGAATCGACGCGGCCACCAGGCTACCGGTGGTCATGTCACTGGCCATGACCATCGGCGCACCGAACACCACGACCACGGCAAACACCGAACCCTGGACCGTGTTGCTCCAGGACACCAAAGAGTTGGTCAGCATGCGCAACCGCAGGTTGGCGTCGGCACAACTGGCGTTGTAGTGGTTCCACTGCTGCTGGAAGCGCTGCTCGGCTTGCAGCGACTTGATATCGTCCAGCCCCTGAATCGTCTCTACCAGCATGGCGCTGCGCAACGAGCTTTCGCGCATCGACTCGTTGGCCATGCGCGCCAGTTTCTTTTGTGACATCAGGCCCGGCACCACCATCAACACCACCGCGAGGATGGGGATCGCCACCAAGGGCCCGGCGATAAACCAGAAGATCACCAAAAACAGCAAAAAGAACGGTAAATCTGCCAACGCCGTGGCGGTGCTGGAGGTGATCAGGTCGCGCACCTGTTCCAGTTCTTTGATCTGCGAAATAAACGAGCCAGTGGATTTGGGCCGCACGCTGTTACGCAAGCGGATGGCGTGGCCGAACACCAAATCAGACACGCGCAGGTCGGCGCGTTTGCCGAGCATGTCGGTGATGCGTACGCGGGTCAGGCGCATCATCAAATCGAACACCAGCGCCAGCACCACGCCGCCAAACAGCACGTACAAGGTGGGCATCGACTCGGCCGGAATCACCCGGTCGTACACCTGCATCGAGAACAGCACCCCGGCCAGCCCCAGCACGCTGGTGACCAGCGACGCCAACATCACGTAGCTGTACGGGCGCAAGTCCCTCAGCACGATGTTTCGGAACCAGTCCTTCTCGTAGGTTTTTATATAGTCATCGATCCGCGCATCGCGCACCGCACGCATGGGGCGCAGCACCACGATTTTGCTGGCGTGTTCGATCAGTTCCTGACGCGAGATACGGCTTTGCAGGCCCGCATCACCGCTGTAGGTGATGCCCAAATCGTCATCGTCACCCAGGGTTTGCAGGACCCCGACCTGCCCATCATCAAACTGCAGCACCAACGGCATTTGCCGCTGCATGAGGGTGGTTGCGGTGAAGTCGACAATCACACAGTTGAGCCCCGCCTGGCGTGCCATCAGCCGCACCACCTCCTCGACGGTCTTGCCTTCGGTCCATTGCACGGCGAGGCGCACGCTTTGTGCGGAACACTCCAGACGGTAGTGCCGGGCAACGAGCAAAACCGCATCCAGCCACACTTCATAATCCAGCGGGGCGGAGTGGTTCGGCGCCGTTTCAGCGGGTTGTTCGGCAGCTTGCGTGTCGGCCTCAAGCATCACGGTATCGTTCATGGTCGGATCTCCACGCCTTGGATCGAGCTGTTATCCAGATGGAAGGCTGTGCGCAATCCGCCGGTGTTGTAGAGGCAATCAATCTTCAGGCGGCGCAGGTCGGACGCGGTGTTTTCACGATCCATGCGCGCCTGGTGGATTTCCTGCTCGGCATTGAGTAAATCAAGCAGCGGCCGGGTCCCCAGTTCCAGGTATTGCTGGCGATACAGGTCGCGGGTTTCAGAGATGCTGCGCTCACGAAAATCCAGAGTCGAAAGACGCTGGGTGAGGCTGGAGATTTGATCCCGCGCCTCCAGCAGCCCTTGGCGCACTGAAAGCCGTGCGGCGTCGTTTGCGTATTGCGCCGTGCGCAGGGCTTGTTCGGCAGAGGCTTTGCGGGCGTTGATCGCACCGCCCTGATAGATCGGCATTTTCACGTTCAGAAACACCCCGTAGCGTGTTCTGTCGCGGCCGTTTTGAACGTTGTTGTCGTTGCTGTCCAGGTACTGGGTCAGCTCCGGGTCCAAAGACAACGTGGGCAGCGCTTCGGCCCGCGCATTGGCGATTTGCGCCACGGCATCGACCTGCTGCGCCTGGGCGATCAACAACGAAGGGGTGACGGCTTCATCGGGCACCACGCCTTGGCAAGAGTGCTCCAGGCTGTCAGGAAAGCCCGGCGTGACGCTGACTGGCGCCTGCGAGCCAAGCAAGCTGCTCAATGCTCCGCGCCAGCGGTTCAATTGCGCCGTGAATTGCAGTTGAGTCGCCATCGCCGCTTCGACCCGTGAGCGCGCCTGAATCAAGTCAGAACGCGTACTGGCGCCCATGTCGCTGCGTTTTTTGGCCAGGTCGGCAATCGCCGCCAGGCCATCCACTTGTTCGCGGGCCAGCCTCTGCAAGGTTTGCGCGCGCTGCAACTCAATCACCGAGAACGAGGTTTCCCGGGTCACCTGATCGACCGCCAGCAACACCGCGGCCTGGCTGCCGTTGACACGGGCAAGGGCGCTGTCGACAGTGCTCGACACCTTGCCGAAGTCATACAGCATCTGTGACATCGACAAGGTAAACGCCTGGCTTTCGCCGCTGCCGTTCAAGCCACTGTCGTAACCCGAGCGCAACCCGCCGCTGATTTGCGGGTAGTAACCGGAGCGAGCAATGGTCACGTTCTGTTGTTGCTGATACAGCTTGCCGATCGACTCGGCGATAGCCGGGTGCCACGCCACGACCATTTGTACCGCGCGGGTCAGGTCGAGGGTGCCCGGTATGACGCGTTGCGGGGGGGCCGACGCACTGACGCCCATTGGCCCTCCCGGTAAATTCGTGCCCAATTGACTCGGGCTGATAGTACTGACGCTTTCGGCGTCGTCATACATCGATTTGGCCATGACCCGTTCAAGCAACAGCGGGGTTAACGCAACGGCACAAACCACAACCGACAACTGTTTAACCAGCGTTCTATGCCTCAAATCCAGCCCCCAGATGAGTGTTGACCTGTAATAAAGGCGCACTCAGCGAAACAGCATTGGGGTATCACATGCACGCCCTGGCTCAGGTGTGCACGCAACAATGGATCGTTACTCGCAGCCCGCAACGATCCATCATTGCAATACCGTTAGTACACAAAACCGGGCCTTTGAAGGCCCGGCGCAAACGTTGTGGGTTAAACCACGCTGATTCCGTTCTGCACCCACAGTTGGTGGGTTTTATCTTCCTCGCTAGTGTAGATCACGTATTCAAGACCGTTCTCAACCTGAGCCACTCCCGATGACCAATTGCCGGTCAAATGCACACTGTCGTGGTCATCGCCCTGAATCACCAACCGGTCCCCTTCAGGCCCGGTGATAGACACCAGATCTTCGAGGCTCAGTGTCAGGTCAACAGCGCTGACGTGGTTGAGGTCGATGGCATCGATGCCGCTGACCTTGCCAATCAGGCTCGCCAGATTGATCGCGGCATCGCCCCCTTCCCACAGCAACCCATCAATCCCGGCAACGTTGTCGACGTGGGTGAAATCGGTGTCGGCAACGACGGCATGATCCCCGTGTTCACCCGTGGCATGCCCCTCGGTTGCAGCCACGTGGTCGACGGCGGCGACATGCTCCTCCACGGCCAGTGCGGCGAACGACGTGGCGGTCTTGGCCGGTGCGCCCGGGTTGGCATCGTCCCAGACCTGAGGACGGTCTGGAGAGTCGAGACGGATGTACAGCTCAGCCGTGTCGGAATTACCTGTTGGCGAGGTGAGTTTGTAGGTGAAGTGATCCACCTGCCCCACGTTGCTCGCCGTCAGACCGGCATTCGGCGTGTAGGTGTATTTACCATCGGCGAACAGGGTCAACGTTCCGTATGCCCCCGCAACCACCTTGCCCTCGCCCCCGGCATTCACGAACACACCCTTGTCCAGCACACTTATTACCGTGAGCACAGAACCCAGCTTGTCGGGGCCGGTCAAGGTACTGGACAGCACATTGCCGGTGGCCGGAGTGACCGTGCCCACAACAAACTTGTCCAGGTAAGTGGGCGTAAGTTTTTGGTCGATGGTCACTTTACTGCCCAGTGAGAGCAAGACAGAGGTCGACGCGGTTACCCGATAAGTGCCCTCACCCAGGTCTCTAAAGGTATGGGAAATCGCTGAGAAGCTCTGTTCTGGTACTGCAGTCCACGCCCCGTTGATGAATTTTTCCAGGGTCAAGGTTGTGCCACCCAGCCCCTGTGCTCCCGATGAGAATGTCGCAGAGACAGCTAGATCGCCCTTGGTATTGGCAGCAATTGTGATGCCTGCCCCCGAATTGGATCCTGTGCCAGTGATAAGGCCTTTCAGATCATACGTAAAGACCCCAGCCGAAACCTGTGGCCCGACTTCAGGTGACAACCGTATCGCTGCAGAACCCACATCATCATTCGCAACCGGAACGATAACGCCGGATGCCGAAGGGTCGGTCGTGCTCCACGTGAAATTGGAGTCTGCACTGTCAATGCGCACATACAGGTTGGCTGTTGAGGAACCCGCCGCATTGACCAGGTGATACTCAAACGAATCAACCTTGCCAAGATTGGCCGCATTGCCATTTGCCACGTACGAGTAATTGCCGTTGGCAAAGATCGTCAGTTGACCATATTGGCCCTGCAACACGGTCCCAGGCCCGGTCGGGATGTCCGCATCGACAAGCTTGCCGTCGACCATAACCTGTACCTTCGCAGGCCCGGCTGTGCCCGTAACGTCGGTTTTGCCATCAAAGCCCAGGTCGGTGATCACGTTACCTTTGACCGCTGGCCCGGCGTCAGCCGTGAAATCGGTCAGGCTTTCTTGGGTAACGCTCAACTTGGCCGTTGCACTGGACAACACCTTGACCAACGCCAGATCAAGCTCGAACGTGAAGCGATAATTTCCAGCAGACAGGCCTGTAACTTTCCCGCTGCCACTGGACCCGAATATCCCTAGCAAATCGAGTAAACCGCTCCCCAGGGAACCCTGCTGTACCGGCAGCCATCCGCCCTTGCCGTCACTCACCTCAAGCGTCGCCTTAACCCCGCCCCCCAGCAATTTCAGGAAGTCAGCAGAACCCGAACTCAAGTTCAAGGTTCCGGTCGTACCACTGGCAACAGTAAAGAGCTGCGTATCTTTGACGACACCGCCAATGATAATTCCGCCTACGCTGAGTAGCGTATTGACCGTCATGTCCTTCAACCCGGTGTTGGTCGTCACCGGCTTGATCACTATCTCAGCAGTTGCCAGGTCGTTGGAGGCTTTAGGGGTCAGTGTTCCCGGCAGGCCGGGGTCAATCGCCAGATAGGTTGCCGGCTGAGAGACGTTCTGCGCGGCATCCTTGAGGGTGACGTTGAGGGTTTCACCGGTGCTGCGTGGCTGATTCAGGATCACCGTGAAGTTACCCTGCCCGTTGACAGTGCCCGTCCCGATGGTCTGCCCCAGGTAGTCTTTAACCGTCACCTGGCTACCCGCTTCACCCTTGCCGCTGAACGTCACGCCATCTGCGTTCAATGCAAGGTCGGTCGCAATGGCCGGTGGCGTGGTGTCGCCTGCAAGCACTGGCGCAGGCACCGAAACGTTGCCGGCCTTGTCGGTCAGGGTGACGGTGAGGCTTTCACCGTTTTTATGCGGCCCAACCAACAGCGCTGTAAACGAGCCATCAGCCGCGACAAGGCCGGTACCGATTTGCACACCGGCCGCGTTTTTCACGGTAACGATGCTGCCCACCTCGCCTTTACCGGTGAGCGTCAAACCATCGAGGCTGACTTTAAGCTCAGTCGGCGCTGCCGGTGCCGTGGTATCGCCCGCCAACACCGGGGTCGGCAGCGAGACGTTGCCAGCCTTGTCGGTGAGGGTGACGTTGAGGCTTTCACCATTCTTTTGTGCAGGGCTGAGGGTCGCGGTAAACGAACCGTCAGCGCCAACAAGGCCGGTGCCCACCGCCACGCCCGCCGCGTTTTTCACGGTGACGGTACTGCCCGCCTCGCCTTTACCCGTCAGGGTCAGACCATTGACGCTGACGACCAGGTTGGTTGGCGCCACTGGTGCAGTGGTGTCCCCGGCAACCACTGGCGCGGCCACAGACACGTTGCCTGCCTTGTCCGTCAGGGTGACGTTGAGGGTCTCGCCATTTTTTTGCGGTGTTAAGAGGACGGCGGCAAAGTTGCCGTCGATGCCAACCACTACGGTGCTGATTTGCTGGCCTGCGGCGTTTTTCACGATGACTGTGCTACCCGCCTCACCTTTACCCGTCAGCAACAAGCCATCGAGGCTGACTTTAAGGTCTGTCGCAGCAGCCGGTGCGGTGGTGTCACCCGCCACAACCGGAGTCGGCAGCGAGACGTTGCCTGCCTTGTCCGTCAGGGTGACGTTGAGGCTTTCGCCATTCTTTTGTGCAGGGCTGAGGGTCGCAGTAAACGAGCCATCCGCCGCGACGACACCGGTGCCGATTTGCGTACCGGCGGCGTTTTTCACGACAACCGTGCTGCCCGCTTCGCCTTTACCCGTGAGCGACAGACCATCGGCGCTCACAGCCAGGGTGTTCGGAGCCGCAGGCGCCGTGGTGTCGCCCGCCGTCACAGTACCCGGCAAGGACACGTTGCCCGCCTTATCGGTCAGCGTGACGTTGAGGCTCTCGCCATTTTTTTGCGGTGTTAACAGGACGGCGGCAAAGTTGCCGTCGATGCCAACCACAACAGTGCCGATTTGCTGGCCCGCCGCGTTTTTCACGATAACCGTGCTGCCCGCCTCGCCTTTACCCGTCAGCAACAAGCCATCGAGGCTGACTTTAAGGTCAGTCGGTGCCGCTGGAGCCGTGGTGTCACCCGCCGTCACGGTGCCCGGCAAGGACACGTTGCCCGCCTTGTCGGTCAGGGTGACGTTGAGGCTTTCGCCATTTTTTTGTGCAGGGCTGAGGGTCGCAGTAAACGAACCATCCGCCCCGACGACGCCGGTGCCGATTTGCGTACCGGCGGCATTTTTCACGACGACCGTGCTGCCCGCTTCACCTTTGCCTGTGAGCGACAGACCATCGGCGCTCACAGCCAGGGTGTTCGGAGTCGCCGGCGCCGTGGTGTCGCCCGCCGTCACAGTACCCGGCAAGGACACGTTACCCGCCTTGTCGGTGAGGGTGACGTTAAGGGTCTCGCCATTTTTTTGCGGTGTTAACAGGACGGCGGCAAAGTTGCCGTCGATCCCGACCACAACGGTACTGATTTGCTTGCCTGCGGCGTTTTTCACGATGACCGTGCTGCCTGCCTCGCCTTTACCCGTCAGCAACAAGCCATCGAGGCTGACTTTAAGCTCAGTCGGTGCCGCCGGTGCCGTGGTATCACCCGCCGTCACATCACCCGCCACCGACACGTTGCCTGCCTTGTCGGCCAGGGTCACGTTGAGGTTTTCGCCATTTTTCTGTGGAGGGTTCAGGACCGCGGTAAACGAGCCATCAACCCCGACAACACCGGTGCCCACTTGCGCACCTGCGGCGTTTTTCACGGTGACAATGCTGCCTGCTTCACCTTTACCCGTCAGCGCCAGGCCATCGAGGCTGACTTTAAGTTCAGTCGGCGCCGCCGGTGCCGTGGTGTCGCCTGCAATCACTGGCGTGGCCACCGACACGTTGCCTGCCTTGTCGGTCAGGGTAACGTTGAGGGTCTCGCCATTTTTTTGTGGCGAGGTGAGCACAGCGTTAAACGAGCCATCCAGCCCGACGATGCCAGTGCCAATCTGCACACCTGCGGCGTTTTTCACCGTGACGATGCTACCCGCTTCGCCTTTACCGGTGAGTGCCAGACCATTGAGGCTCACTGCCAGATCGGTCGGCGCGGCCGGTGCGGTGGTATCGCCCGCCACCACCGGTGCCGCCACCGACACGTTGCCCGCCACATCGGTCTGGGTGACGCTGAGGGTTTCGCCATTTTTTTGTGGCAGCGTGAGGACTGCGGCAAACGAGCCATCCAGCCCGACAAGACCGCCACCGATCACCACACCCGCCGCATTTTTGACCGTTACCGTTGAGCCTGGCTCGCCTTTACCGTTAAGCACCAGACCATCGACGCTCACAGACAGGTTGGTTGGCGCCGCTGGCGCCGTGGTATCACCCGCCAGCACAGGGGCTGGCAGCGAGACGTTACCGGCCTTGTCGGTCAGAGTGACGTTAAGCAACTCGCCATTTTTTTGCGGCGTGTTGAGCGTCGCATTGAACGAACCATCCGCCCCGACAACGCCAGTACCAATGGCCACGCCCGCCGCGTTTTTCACGGTGACGGTGCTGCCCGCTTCGCCCTTGCCGGTCAGCGCCAAACCATCAGCGCTGACTTTAAGCTCAGTCGGGGCTGCCGGTGCCGTGGTGTCGCCCGCCACAACCGGGGTGACCACCGAGACGTTGCCTGCCTTGTCGGTGAGGGTAACGTTAAGGGTCTCGCCATTTTTTTGCGCTGGCGTGAGGACGGCGGCAAACGAGCCATCTATCCCTACCACAACGGTGCTGATTTGCTGGCCTGCAGCATTTTTTACGATGACCGTACTGCCCGCCTCGCCTTTACCGGTCAGCAACAAGCCATCCAGGCTGACTTTAAGCTCGGTAGGTGCCGCCGGTGCCGTGGTGTCGCCCGCCACAACCGGGGTTGGCAGCGAGACGTTGCCCGCCTTGTCGGTGAGGGTGACGTTGAGGCTTTCGCCATTTTTTTGTGCTGGGCTGAGGGTCGCAGTCAGCAAGCCTTCAGCCCCCACGGTGCCGGTACCGACTTGCACACCCGCCGCGTTTTTAACCGTGACGGTGCTGCCAGCTTCGCCTTTGCCGGTCAGGGTCAAGCCATCTGCGCTGACGTTAAGCTCAGTTGGCGCCGCCGGTGCCGTGGTGTCACCCGCAACAACCGGGGTGGCCACCGAGACGTTGCCCGCCTTGTCGGTGAGGGTGACGTTGAGGGTTTCGCCATTTGTTTGCGGGGTATCGAGGATCGCGCTGAACGCGCCATCAATACCCACCACGCCCGTACCAATGGTCACACCGGCCGCGTTTTTCACGGTGACGATGCTGCCTGCTTCACCTTTACCGGTCAGCAACAAGCCATCAAGGCTGACCGCCAGACCGGTTGGCGCTGCAGGTGCCGTGGTGTCGCCCGCCACCACGCTGACAGACGGAGATGAAAGGTCCAGGCTATTGGTCAAGGTGACGCCAAGGGTTTCACCGTTCTTTTGCGCAGTGTCGAGGGTGACGGCAAAGTTGCCGTCCACACCCACGTTGCCCGTACCGATCACCGCGCCCGCAGCGTTTTTGATCGTCACCGACAACCCTGCTTCGCCCTTGCCACTCAAGGTCAGGCCATCCGGGCTCACCACCAGATCGGTTGGCGCTTCCGGTGCCAGCGCGCCCCCCACAATCACAGTGCCAATCGGAGATTCGTTACCCGCAGCATCCTTGAGTTGGACATCCAGGGTTTGGCCATTGCCTTGAGCCGGGACCAGCACAATCGCAAAACCGCCATCAGCTCCGACAAACCCTGTACCGACGGTTACCCCACCAAGACCTTTAACGGTCACGGCAGCACCAGGCTCGCCTTTACCCGTCAGCACCAGACCGCCAAGGCTGACTGCCAGGTTAGTCGGGGCATCCGGATTGGTGGTGTCACCGGCAGTGACCGGGGCCGCCAGCGACACGTTGCCGGCCTTGTCGGTCAGGGTGACGTTAAGCAGCTCGCCATTTTTTTGCGGCGATGTGAGTACCGCACTAAACGAGCCATCTTCACCCACGGTGCCAGCACCCACTTGCACACCCGCAGCGTTTTTAACGATAACCGTGCTGCCCGCCTCACCTTTACCGGTCAGCGACAAGCCATCAACACTGACTTTAAGCTCGGTAGGCGCCGCCGGTGCGGTGGTATCACCCGCTACTACCGGAGTGCTCACGGACACGTTGCCCGCCTTGTCGGTGAGGGTAACGTTGAGGCTCTCGCCATTTTTTTGTGCCGGGGCCAGGACCGCGATAAACGAGCCATCCAGCCCAACGATGCCGGTGCCGACTTGCACACCTGCGGCGTTTTTCACGATGACGGTGCTGCCCGCTTCGCCTTTACCGGTCAGCGCCAGACTATCGAGGCTGACTTTAAGCTCGGTCGGCGCCGCTGGAGCCGTGGTATCACCCGCTGCCACCACACCCGGCAAGGACACGTTGCCCGCCTTGTCGGTCAAAGTGACGTTGAGGATTTCGCCATTTTTTTGCGGCGTATCGAGCGTTGCGGTTAACACGCCGTTAGCGTCAACAGTGCCGCTACCCACTTGCACGCCCAGGGCGTTTTTCACAATGACCGTGCTGCCCGCCTCGCCTTTACCGGTGAGCGACAAGCCATCAGCGCTCACTTTAAGCTCGGTCGGCGCCGCCGGTGCGGTGGTATCACCCGCTGTCACAATACCCGCCAAGGACACGTTGCCCGACTTGTCGGTCAGGGTGACGTTGAGGGTTTCGCCATTGTTTTGTGCCGGGGCCAGGATCACGGTAAACGAGCCATCAAGGCCCACGATGCCGGTGCCGACTTGCACACCTGCCGCGTTTTTCACGGTAACCGTGCTGCCCACTTCGCCTTTGCCCGTCAGCGCCAGGCCATCGACACGTACTTCAAGGTCAGTCGGCGCCGCCGGTGCCGTGGTGTCGCCCGCCACAACCGGGGTCGGCAGCGAGACGTTGCCCGCCTTGTCCGTCAGGGTGACGCTAAGCAGCTCACCATTTTTCTGCGGCGTATCGAGCACTGCGCTAAACGAGCCATCAGCACCAACGGTGCCGGTGCCGACTTGCACACCCAGGGCGTTTTTCACAATGACGGTGCTGCCCGCTTCACCTTTACCGGTCAGCGACAGGCCATCAACACTCACTTTAAGCTCAGTCGGCGCTGCCGGTGCCGTGGTGTCACCCGCAATCACCGGAGTGACCGCCGACACGTTGCCCGACTTATCGGTCAAGGTGACGTTGAGGGTTTCGCCATTTTTCTGCGGGGTATCAAGGACGGCGGTAAACGAGCCATCAGCGCCAACGATACCGGTGCCGATTTGCACACCCGCGGCGTTTTTCACGATGACGATGCTGCCCGCTTCGCCTTTGCCCGTCAGCGCCAGGCCATCGACACTCACTTTAAGCTCAGTCGGCGCCGCTGGTGCGGTGGTGTCACCGGCAATCACTGGCGTAACTGCCGACACGTTGCCCGACTTATCGGTCAAGGTGACATTGAGGGTTTCGCCATTTTTCTGCGGGGTATCAAGAACGGCAGTAAACGAGCCGTCCGGGCCAACGGTGCCGGTGCCGACCTGCACACCCAGGGCGTTTTTCACGGTGACCGTGCTGCCCGCTTCACCTTTGCCCGTCAGCGCCAGGCCATCGACACTCACTTTAAGGTCCGTCGGCGCCGCCGGTGCGGTGGTATCACCCGCAATCACTGGCGTGACCGCCGACACGTTGCCCGCCTTGTCGGTCAGGGTGACGTTGAGGGTTTCGCCATTTTTCTGCGGGGTATCGAGGATCGCGGTAAACGAACCGTCAGGCCCAACGATAGCCGTGCCGATTTGCACGCCCGCGGCGTTTTTCACGGTGACGACGCTGCCCGCTTCGCCTTTGCCCGTCAGTTCCAGACCATCGACGCTGACTTTAAGCTCAGTCAGCGCTGCCGGTGCCGTGGTGTCGCCCGCAATCACTGGCGTGACTGCCGATACGTTGCCGGCCTTGTCGGTCAGGGTGACGTTGAGGGTTTCGCCATTGGTTTGCGCAGTATCGAGGGTAATGTCGAAACTGCCATCAGCGCCCACAGGCCCGCTACCTATCACTGTGCCCGCAGCGTCTTTGACCGTCACTGTGCTGCCGACTTCGCCTTTACCGCTCAAGGTCAGGCCATCAACGCTCACTTTAAGCTCAGTCGGGGCTGCCGGTGCCGTCGTGTCTCCGGCTATCACAGGGGCGGCCGCTGACACGTTGCCTGCCTTGTCAGTCAGGGTAACGTTGAGAGTCTCGCCATTTTTCTGCGGGGTATCGAGGATCGCGGTGAACGAGCCGTCAGGGCCAACAATACCGGCACCGATTTGCACACCCGCCGCGTTTTTCACGGTGACCACACTGCCCGCTTCGCCTTTACCGGTCAGTTCCAAGCCATCGAGGCTCACTTTAAGCTCAGTCGGCGCGTCGGGTGCCGTGGTATCACCCGCTATTACCGGGGTCGCCGTCGACACGTTGCCCGCCTTGTCGGTCAGGGTAACGCTGAGGGTCTCGCCATTTTTTTGCGCCGTGTTGAGGGTGACGGCAAAAGTACCGTCAGCGCTGACGACACCCGTGCCGATTTGCACACCCAAGGCGTTTTTAACGGTCACCGTGCTGCCCGCCTCACCTTTACCGTCCAGGGTCAGGCCATCAGCGCTGACTTTAAGCTCGGTCGGGGCTGCAGGTGCCGTGGTGTCGCCCGCTGTCACTGGGGCAGACGCCGACACGTTACCGGCCTTGTCAGTCAGGGTGACGTTGAGGGTCTCGCCATTTTTTTGCGGGGTATCGAGGATCGCCGTAAACGCGCCGTCAGCGTCAACGAGGCCAGTACCGATTTGCTCACCGGCGGCATTTTTCACAATAACAGTGCTGCCTGCTTCACCTTTACCGCTCAGGGTCAGGCCATCCGCGCTGACCGCCAGTTCAGTCGGTGCCTCTGGCGCGGTGGTATCGCCGGCGATAACAGGCGTCACCACCGACACGTTGCCGGCTTTGTCTGTCAGCGTGACGTTAAGGGTTTCGCCATTGGTTTGTGCCGTGTTGAGGGCGATGGCAAAGGAGCCATCCAGCGCCACAGGTCCGCTGCCGATCACAGCGCCGGCGGCATTTTTAACGGTGACGGTTGAGCCCGGCTCACCTTTACCATTCAAGGTCAGGCCATCAACGCTGACGGCCAGCTCGGTCGGGGCATCAGGCGCCGTTGTATCGCCCGCCACCACGCTGACGGACGGTGAGGTCAACCCACCGACGCTGCTCAGGGTGACGCCCAGGGTTTCGCCGTTGGTTTGAGGGGTGTCCAGCGCCACGCTGAAGTTACCGTCAAGGCCCACGACACCGCTGCCGATCACCACACCCGCTGCCGTTTTGACGGTGATGATGGCGCCAGGCTCGCCTTTGCCATCCAGTACCAGACCATCAAGGCTCACGCTCAGGTCGGTAGGCGCATCCGGCGCGACGGCATCACCGACCACCACAGGGCTGGCGGTCGAAATGTTGCCGGCCTTGTCGGTCAGGGTGACTTGAAGCGTAGAGCCATTGCTTTGGCCCGGGTCAAGAGCCACCTCAAAATTGCCACCCGCACCGACGACGCCCGTACCGACTTGCACGCCCGCTGCGTCTTTGACGATCACGGTGCTGCCAACTTCGCCTTTACCGGTCAGGATCAGACCATTGCCGCTCACCGCCAGGTTGGTCGGTGCATCAGGCGCCGTGGTGTCGCCGGCAATCACTGGAGTGGCCACGGACACATTGCCCGCCTTGTCGGTCAGGGTGACGTTAAGGGCCTCGCCATTCTTTTGCGCGCTGTCGAGGGTGATAGTGAAGCTGCCGTCAGCCGCAACCGGCCCGGTACCAATCACCGCGCCCAACGCATCTTTGACCGTGACTGTGCTGCCCGCTTCGCCTTTACCGGTCAGGGTCAGGCCATCAACGCTCACTTTAAGCTCTGTCGGGGCATCAGGTGCGGTGGTATCACCCGCGGTCACTGGCGTGGCCGCCGAGATGTTGCCTGCCTTGTCAGTCAGCGTGACGTTGAGGGTCTCGCCGTTGGTTTGAGCCTTATCGAGGGTGATGGTAAAGGTACCGTCAGCCTCTACCGGCCCGGTGCCAATCACTGCGCCCGCTGCATCTTTGACAGTGACCGTGCTGCCGACTTCACCTTTACCGCTCAGGGTCAGGCCATCAACGCTCACCGCAAGCTCTGTCGGTGCATCAGGCGCGGTGGTGTCGCCCGCGATCACTGGCGTGACCGCCGACACGTTGCCCGCCTTGTCGGTCAGCGTGACGTTAAGGGTTTCGCCATTTTTTTGCGCCGAATCGAGGGTGATGGTGAAGCTGCCATCAGCCGCTACCGGCCCGGTGCCAATCACCGCGCCCAACGCATCTTTGACAGTGACGGTGCTGCCCGCTTCGCCTTTACCGGTCAGAGACAGGCCATCTGCGCTGACTTTAAGCTCTGTCGGGGCATCAGGTGCGGTGGTATCGCCCGCAACCACTGGCGTAACCGCCGAGATGTTGCCTGCCTTGTCAGTCAGCGTGACGTTAAGGGTTTCGCCATTGGTTTGAGCCGTGTCGAGGGCGATGGTGAAGGTGCCGTCAGCCTCTACAGGCCCGAAACCAATCACTGCGCCCGCTGCGTCTTTAACAGTGACCGTGCTGCCGACTTCACCTTTACCGCTCAGGGTCAGGCCATCAACGCTCACCGCAAGCTCTGTCGGTGCATCAGGCGCGGTGGTGTCGCCCGCGATCACTGGCGTGACCGCCGAGATATTGCCCGCCTTGTCGGTCAGGGTGACGTTAAGGGTTTCGCCATTTTTTTGCGCCGAATCGAGGGTGATGGTGAAGCTGCCATCAGCCGCTACCGGCCCGGTGCCGATCACCGCGCCCGCTGCGTCTTTCACAGTCACCGTGCTGCCCGCCTCGCCTTTACCGGTCAGCGCCAGACCATCCGCGCTCACCACCAGGTCCGTCGGGGCATCAGGCGCCGTCGTGTCGCCCGCCACCACACTGTTCGATGGCGAAGTCAGGCCTCCGGCATTGGTCAAAGTGACGCCTAAGGTTTCGCCGTTGGTTTGCGCGGTGCCCAGAGCGACCGAGAAATTACCGTCAGCATCTACGACCCCGGTGCCAATCACGTTGCCCGCCGGGCCTTTCACCGTCACGGTGCTGCCAATCTCGCCTTTACCGGTCACTGTCAGACCATCTGCGCTCACCACCAGACCGGTTGGCGCCTCAGGTGCTACCGCATCACCGACCAGCACAGGCGTCGGGTCAGACACGTTGCCAGCCTTGTCGGTCAAGGTGACTTCCAGGACGGTGCCATTACCTTGCGCGGTGTCTAGGGTGACTTCAAAACTGCCGTCAGCGCCAACAACCGCCGTACCCACGGGGTCACCGGCCGCATTTTTAACGGTGACCGTGCTGCCCGCCTCGCCTTTACCGGTGAGGATCAGGCCGTCCGCGCTCACCGCGATATTGGTCGGCGCATCAGGAGCCGTGGTGTCGCCCGCCACCACGCTGCCAACTTGCGAAACGTTGCCCGCCGCGTCGGTCAGAGTAACGTTGAGGGTTTCACCGTTGGTTTGCGCGCTGTCGAGGGTGATCGAGAAATTGCCATCAGCGTCCACAACCCCCACGCCGATTTGCCCACCGACTGCGTTCTTGACGATGACCGTGCTGTTGATTTCACCTTTACCGGTGAGGGTCAGGCCATCAGCACTGACAGCCAAATCCGTTGGCGCGGCAGGTGCCGTGGTATCGCCCGCAATCACAGGCGTAGCTGCCGAGACGTTGCCCGCCTTATCGGTCAGGGTGACGTCGAGGGTTTGGCCATTGGTCTGCGCCGCATCCAGGGTGATTTCGAAGTTACCATCAGCCCCGACAGGCCCGGAGCCAATCACCGTGCCCTCTGCGTTTTTGACCGTAACAGTGCTGCCCACTTCGCCTTTACCCGTCAGGGTCAAGCCATCCGCGTTAAGGACCAAGCCGGTTGGCGCGTCAGGTGCAGTGGTGTCGCCGGCAACCACGCTGCCCACTTGCGAGACGTTGCCCGCTTTGTCGGTCAGGGTGACGTTAAGGGTTTCGCCGTTGGTTTGAGCAGCATCCAGGATGATTTCGAAGCTGCCATCAGCCCCGACAACCCCAGCGCCGATTTGTAAGCCTTCTGCATCTTTGACGATAACGGTGCTGCCGATTTCGCCTTTACCGGTGAGGGTCAGGCCATCAGCGCTTACCGCCAGCTCAGTTGGAGCCGCCGGCGCTGTGGTGTCACCTGCAACCACACTGCCACCCGCAGAGATATTGCCTGCCGCATCGGTTTGGGTAACCGCCAGTGTTTGGCCGTTGGTTTGTGCTGGGGCAAGAGTGATTTCGAAGCTGCCGTCAGCGCCCACAGGGCCGGAGCCGATCACATTGCCTGCTGCATCCTTCACGGTGACGGTGCTGCCCACTTCGCCTTTACCGCTCAGGGTCAAGCCATCTGCGCTAACACCCAAGCCGGTCGGGGCTTCAGGGGCAGTGGTGTCGCCTGCTATCACGCTGCCAACTTGCGAGATATTGCCCGCTTTGTCGGTCAGGGTGACGTTAATGGTTTGCCCGTTGGTTTGCGCGCTGTCGAGGATGATCGAGAAATCACCCTCAGCGTCCACAACGCCTGCGCCAATTTGCAAGCCAGCCGCGTCTTTGACGATAACCGTGCTGCCAGCCTCACCTTTACCCGTCAATGCCAGACCATCATCGCTCACAGCCAGATTGGTCGGAGCGTCAGGGGCAGTCGTGTCGCCTGCGATCACGCTGATCGATGGCGAAGTCAGGCCACCGGCATTGGTCAAAGTGACGCCCAGGGTTTCACCGTTGGTTTGCGCTTTATCGAGCGTTATTTCGAAGCTGCCATCAGCACCGACAATCCCTGTGCCGATTGGCAAGCCAGCCGCATCTTTGACAGTAACGGTGGAGCCCGGCTCGCCTTTACCGGTCACCGACAGGCCATCAGCGCTGACAACCAGACCGGTAGGCGCCTCAGGCGCAACAGCTTCGCCGACAACCACTGGCGTCGCCGTCGAGATGTTGCCGGCCTTGTCAGTCAAGGTCACTTCAAGGGTGGTGCCATTGCCTTGAGCGGCATCCAGGGTGACTTCGAAACTGCCATCAGCCCCCACAACCGCCGTACCGACTTGCTCCCCGTCAGCGTTTTTAACGATAACCGTGCTGCCCGCTTCACCTTTACCGGTGAGAATCATGCCATCGGCGCTGACTGCGATATTGGTTGGCGCATCGGGGGCCGTGGTGTCGCCTGCTACCACGCTACCGACTTGCGAGATGTTGCCCGCTTTGTCGGTCAGGGTGACGCCCAGGGTTTCGCCGTTGGTTTGTGCTTTGTCGAGAATGATGGAGAAATTGCCTTCCGCATCCACAACGCCGTTGCCGATCTCCAAACCTGCCGCGTCTTTGACGATAACGGTGCTACCGATTTCGCCTTTACCGGTCAAGGTCAGGCCATCTGCGCTTACCGTCAGGTCAGTTGGAGCCGCTGGCGCGGTGGTATCGCCTGCAACCACGCTGCCACCCTCAGAGACATTGCCAGCCGCATCGGTTTGAGTGACAGCCAGTGTTTCGCCGTTGGTTTGTGCTGGCGCAAGAGTGATTTCGAAGCTGCCGTCAGCGCCCACAGGGCCGGAGCCGATCACATTACCTGCCGCATCCTTCACGGTGACGGTGCTGCCCACTTCGCCTTTACCGCTCAGGGTCAAGCCATCTGCGCTAACACCCAAGCCGGTCGGGGCTTCAGGGGCAGTGGTGTCGCCTGCTACCACGCTACCGACTTGCGAGATGTTGCCCGCTTTATCGGTCAGGGTGACGTTGAGGGTTTCGCCGTTGGTTTGTGCTGTTTCGAGGGTGATCGAGAAGGTGCCATCTGCACCGACTGTCCCCGTGCCAATCACGTTGCCCGCTGGATCTTTGATAGTGACGGTGGAACCCGGCTCGCCTTTACCCGTCAGCGCCAGACCATCGTCGCTAACGGCCAAATTAGTTGGTGCTTCAGGAGCGGTGGTGTCGCCTGCTACTACGCTGATCGATGGCGAAGTCAGGCCACCAGGGCTGGTGAGGGTCACGCCCAGGGTTTCGCCGTTGGTTTGTGCGGTGCCCAGGGTGACGTCAAAGTTGCCGTCATTTCCAACAGTGCCGGTGCCGATCACATTGCCCGCAGAGTCTTTGATCGTCACGGTAGAACCAGGCTCGCCTTTACCCGTCACCGACAGGCCATCAGCGCTAACAACCAGACCGGTTGGCGCCTCAGGCGCAACCGCTTCACCCACAACTACCGGCGTCGCCGTCGATACGTTGCCGGCCTTGTCAGTCAGGGTCACTTCAAGGGTGGTGCCATTGCCTTGAGCGGCGTCGAGGGTGACTTCAAAACTGCCGTCAGCCCCAACAACCGTTGTACCGACTTGCTCACCGTCGGCGTTTTTAACAATAACCGTGCTGCCCGCCTCGCCTTTACCGGTGAGGGTCAGGCCATCGGGGCTCACAGCCAGATTGGTTGGCGCATCAGGCGCTGTGATGTCGGTGTACACAACGCTGCTGACGGGCGATACCTGGCCTTTGCTGTCAGTTAACGTGACATCTACGCTGGCGCCGCTGATCAGGGCCGTGTCGAAGGACAGGTTGAAATTGCCATCGGCATCCACCGTCCCGCTGCCGATAATATTGCCCGCCGCATCCTTGACCGTAATCTTGTTATTGGCCTGCCCCTTGCCGCTGATCGAGAGGCCGTTCTGGCTGACGACCAAGTCAGTGGCCGCGAGCGGTTGGCCTCCTGAGCCCAAATCGGTGTCAGTCACAATAAATTTGCCTGGCAACGATTCGTTCTGAGCCGCGTCAGTCAGTGTGGTGTTCAACTGCTGACCCACGCTTTGCGGTGAGGTCAGTGTGATCAAGAAATTACCGTCGGCACCGACTGTGCCGCTGCCCACCACATTGTTGGCGGAGTCTTTGACCGTGACGTGGGAGCCCGGCTCACCTTTACCGCTGAATGTCACACCGTCTGTGGCCAAAAACAGGCTGGTGGGTGCATCAGGAGCGGTGGTGTCAGGCGCCACCACGCTGCCGACCGGCGACTGATTGCCCGCCGGGTCGGTCAAGGTGACGTCGAGGTTTTGGCCGTTGTTTTGCGGGGTGCCGAGGGTAATGTCGAAGTTGCCATCAGCCCCTACGGTGCCCGAGCCGATCACATTGCCCGCAGAATCTTTAACCGTCACCGTCGAGCCAGGCTCGCCCTTGCCGCTGATGGTTTGGCCATCCGGGCTGACCGTGAGGCCGGTCGGGGTTTCTGGGGCGGTGGTGTCTGGCGCCACCACGCTACCGGCCGGCGACTGGTTGCCTGACGGGTCAGTCAAGGTCACATCGAGTTTTTCGCCGTTGGTCTTGGAAGAGTCCAAAGGCACCTTGAAGTTGCCATCAGCCCCGACCGTGCCGGTGCCGACCACGTTGCCGGCCGCATCCTTGACCGTCACTTTGGAACCGGCCTCGCCCTTGCCGATGACGCTCAGGCCGTCGTTGCTCACCGAAATACCGGTTGGGGCACCGGGCGCGGTGGTATCGCCATCACCGCCATGATGGCCGCCGCCACCGCCGCCACCGCTCAACGCAGCCGCCGCGCCACCCACAGCCAGAAGGCCAAGGCCCCACAGGACCCAATTAGGGATGTCTGCACTGCCGCCGGCCGCAGCCAGTGTCAGGTCGTCAAGGCTGGAAATCTGGGTGAAAGTAAAGCCGGAGTAAGGTGAAGAATACTGACCCAGAAGCAGCGTTCCATTACTGCCCTCCAGCACCAGTTGGTTAGTGGCTCCGTCGATGCCCGTCACAAAGAAGTTCTGGATCGTAACGATCTCACCGGACTTGAGTGTAATAACCAGATTATTGCCGGACTGTTGATAAGACTGAACACTCTCTTGGCCGAAGGGCAGTTTTACAATGCTCGTGCCTTTAAGGCTGAGCGAACCCAACGCCTGTTCCGACTTAGCCCCTGATGCCTTGTCAACAATCACAATATTCTTCATCTCACACCTACTTTATTCATCCGATAAATAAAGGGACTCGCCACTGCACTAAATGCAGGGCGCAAGTATCCCCGGCGGCGCAATTAACAACCGTTATTCGATAATGGGGTCGTGCTATTGAACGACTGTTTGGCGTAAGGCTTCAGCCCACGCCTGTTTCGTCACGTCCGTTCAGACGCCTTGCTCTGCCACTGCCAAACACCGCCAGCGGGCGATGAAACGCTGAGTCCAAGGCTGAAAAGGTCTGTGAAATACGAAGGGAAACTACAGGGCAAACGCGGGCGACCGGGCTTTGTGCCGGGCCGGGCTGGCCACGAGAAGGCAGGTTCTCGATTGACAACAGCTGGACATACGCTCTACGAATCCATTCGTTAACCATGGTGAACACACCCAGACAACGCGTAATGACTAAAACCGTCAGGTGGACGACTTCCAAGTTCTATGCCGATACAGCTCTGGCAATGCAGGGACAATACTAGCCATACAGCCGACAATTTCAAAACAGGCTAATTCCCCCTTTTGCACCCGATAAGTGCACGCACACTTAACGCACATTAAAACACCCGCCAGTGACAACTCCTGTCACATCAACGCACACAGCATGATAATAAAACGCACACAGGGTTATAACGGGACACACACTCAATGCGTTATTCAGACTTATTTATTTTTTTATAAAAAAAATAAAAACAATGGAGTTATAACTTTAGTATGAATAGGCCGCATTATCCGTGAGTCTTCATAAAATCAATAAACACGCGAACTTTCAGGGGCAGATGACGGGTGTCGGGGTACAGCGCATAGATGCCCTGGCGCGTGAGTTGCCAGCCGGGCAGCAGATGCACCAGCCTGCCGGCCTGCAAATCATCTTCGATCAGCCAGTCCGGCAAAATCGCCACGCCTTGCCCGGTCAAGGCAAACGCCTGCAGCACCGATGAATTGTCGGCTTTGATCCGCGCATTCGCCGGGTTGGGTTGATAAGGTCGAACGCTGCCGCTGCTCAACTCGGTAATGCTCAACTCACCGACCCGCCCATGTTCCAGCCAGGGAGCTTGCTCAAGGGCCTGGACGCAGTTGATCGGCTCCAGACTGGCAACAAAGCCCGGCGAGGCCACCGGCAGAATTTCAAAGGTGCGTAACTGCACGGCGCGGTGGCTGGAATCGAACACGCGGCCCAGCCGCAGGGCGACGTCAAAACGCTCTGAGATCAGGTCTGCATGGGTCGAAGAGGTGGATAGATGCACGTTCAGTTCCGGGTGCCGGGCGCGAAACAGCTCCAGCGCAGGCACCACTTTGGCCAACGCGTACTCCACTGTGGTGGTGATGCGCAGCGTGCCCTTGAGTTCGGTGTGCTCACTGCGCGCCTCGTCAATCGCCAGCCGCGCTTCTTCGAGCATGCTCAGGCAGCGCACATAGAAACGTTCGCCCGCCACGGTCAGCGCCAGCCGCCGGGTGTTGCGGATGAGCAACGTCACCCCGAGTTCAGCCTCCAGACGTTTGATGTTGAAGCTGACCACGGCCCGGGTCTGGCCCAGCAAATCAGCGGCTGCGGTCAATGAGCCAGCTTCGACCACGGCTTTGAAGGTGTCGAATCGATCGAGGCTGACCATGTTTAAACCCGCTGACTGTCAAAATATTTTTGACAATCTAGCAGGGCGCAGGCCGTTTCTCTAAAGGAAAAAGCGACTTACTGTGCAGGCTCTTTCAAGGAGCCCCACATGGCTTATCGCAACAAACTCGCGCTGATCTATGTGCTCGGCTTTGCCCTGGACCTGGTCAACATGTTCGCCGCATCGATTGCCTACCCGCAGATAGGCCAGATGCTGCACGCCTCGGTCAATCAACTGGCCTGGATCGGCAATGCCTACATGCTCGGCCTCACGTTGATCATTTTGCCCAGCGTGTGGCTGGCCTCGGTGTTTGGCGAGAAACGCCTGATCCTCGCCTCGCTGCTGGTGTTCAGTGTCGCGTCGTGGTGTGTCGCTCAAGCCGGTTCAATCGAGGCACTGATCGGCTGGCGCTTGCTCCAGGGCCTGGGCGGCGGGTTGTTGATCCCGGTCGGTCAGGCCATGGTCTACCGACATTTTCCGGTGCGTGAGCGGGCGCGCCTGACGTCGGTGATTCTGATGGTCGCGCTGCTGGTACCGGCGCTGTCACCGGCACTGGGGGGTTGGGTGGTGGAGTACGGGTCATGGCGCGGAGTGTTCTACGCCAACCTGCCGCTGGCACTGCTGGCCCTGGTGCTGGCGGGTGTATGGATCAAAGCCGAACCCCGCCCCACCGAGTTCCCGGCACTCAACCTCAACGGCCTGGCAACCGGCGCCCGCAGCATGGGCGGCTTGCTGAAAAGCCCGCTGTTGCGCGTCGCCATGCTGATGTACCTGTGTGTGGCGGGGATTTTTATCGGCACCCAACTGGTGAGTATTTTGTATTTGCACCAGTTGGGCTTGAGCCCTGCGCAGACCGGCGCCTTGATGCTGCCGTGGGCGCTGGCTTCAGCACTGGGCATTATGTTGAGCCGTTATCAATTCAACCAACTGGGGCCCAAACCCTTAATGCTGCTGGGCATGGGTGCCCAAGCGCTGGGCATTGGTTTGTTGATTCAAGTGGACAGTTCACAGCTGTGGCTGGCGATACCCCTGTACGCACTGATGGGGTTTGGCGGCAGCCTGTGCAGCAGCACCGCGCAAAACACCGCGTTTATCGACATCAGGCCCGAACGCATGGGGCACGCCAGCGCGCTGTGGAATATCAACCGTCAGTTGAGTTTTTTGCTTGGCCCGGCGCTGATGATGGCGTTGTTCGCCGCCTTGAGCACAATCACCTCGACGCCCCACGCCTTTGCCCTATGCTTTGCCATCGGTTGCGTATTAACCCTGGCGCCGCTTATCCCCGTGTTACGCCTCAATACACCCCACGTGCTGGCCTTGCTGGCGCCCTGACCTGGAAACCGTGATGACTGATTATTCAAGCTACTTCGACCTTGTAACCGAAACCCACGTTGAGATTGAAGGCTGGTTTTCCGGCCTGGGACCGGGCGTGTTGCCGGTGCTGCTCGCCCGCTTCTCAGCACAGTTTTCGATGATCACCCCGACCGGCAAAGTGCTGGATGCAAACGGTGTCGAAGCGCTGTTTGAGCAACTGCGCGGGGCCCGCCCGGGGTTAAAAATCACCCTCAGCGAATTCCAGGGCATCGCCTTGCACGCAGAAGGCGCGGTGGTCAGCTACCGGGAGCTGCAAGAAGAACACAACGGCACCCGCACCGACCGCCGGGCCACCGTGGTGTTTGAGCGCGACGCCAGTGGCAAGGTGCTGTGGCGTCATTTGCATGAGACGTTCGCCGCAAACCTGTAGCCGCTGACGAGGGACGAGGCTGCGATGCGGGCCGCAGGACCGCCGTCCGGAGTCAAGTAGAGACATGTGGGAGCGGGCTTGCTCGCGATGCCGTCAACACGGTCTACCCGTACAACCTTGTTGATCCAATCGCGAGCAAGCCCGCTCCCACAGTTGTTCAGGTTATTTATCCGTTTGATCAACAATCACGGTGCAGGTGGTGCCCGCCGCCAGCAAGAAACCGTCCGGGATTTCGTCGATGTGGATGCGCACTGGCACACGCTGGGCCAGACGCACCCAGTTGAAGGTCGGGTTGACGTCTGCCACCAGTTCGCGGCTCTCGGGGTTGTCGCGGTCGTAGATACCGCGCGAGATGCTTTCTACGTGGCCTTTCAACACTTCGCCGCTCATCATTTGCAGTTCTGCGGTGTCGCCAACGCGAATGTGCGGCAGTTTGGTTTCTTCGAAGAAGCCGTAGACCCAGAACGAATCTTTATCGATCACGGCCATTTTCGGATCGCCGACCCGTGCGTAGTCACCCGGGTGCACGTTGAGGTTGGTCACGTAGCCATCAACGGTGGCCACGACTTTGGTGCGTTTAAGGTTGAGCTTGGCCGCGTCCAGTTGCGCCTGTGCGTGCTGGTAATCAGCCAGGGCTGAATCGGCAATGTTACCGGCGTCGTCACGGTTTTCGCGGGAGATCACCAGGTTGTCCATGTCGGCCCGGCGACGGGCGTTCTGTTTGCGCATCTCCCAGGTGGCCTTGCGTGAAGCCACCAGCGACTCGGCTTGTTTGACGGCAATTTCGTAGTGCTCCGGGTCGATTTCCAGCAGCACATCGCCCTTTTTCACCAACTGGTTGTCTTTGACCGGCACGTTGACCACGTAGCCGTTGACGTCTGCGGCAACGTTGATGATGTCGGCGCGGACCCGCCCGTCGCGGGTCCACGGGGTGTTCATGTAATGCTCCCAGAGGGTGCGGCCGATCCATATCGCAAGGGCCAGAACCAGCAAGGTGGCAAGCAGGCTGAAGAACTTTTTCATCGGATCAGTCTCAACGGTAAACAGTGAGCGCCATGGCGCCAAAAAGACAAATGAACAGGCTCAGGCGCAGCAGCGCCGGGTGCCAGAAGAAGCGGTACAGGTCGTAGCCGGAAAACAGTCGGTCAAAGCCCCATGCCAACCCCGCCGCGATAAAAAACATCAGGGTCATGGTGGGCATGTAGACGCCGTGGAAGGCGATTTCACGAGGCATGTTCAAGTCCTTGCGGCTGGGCAAAATGAGCCAGCGGCGATTGCGGGTCGAGCAGGGAGGTACGAATAAAGTGCAGGTAGCTTTGCACCCGGACCAGCGCCGAGGTGTCGAAATTGCGTGCGAAGGGTTCGTCGGCGGCCTGCACCCGGCTGATGGCGTGATCGACCGCAATCAGCGCGCGCTCAAGGTTGTTTTCGCTGGGGGCAATAAACAAACGCACCAGCGAACGGCCCATCACGCGGATGGCTTGGCGCCAGGGCTGCGATTCGGCATACGCCGGGTGAATCGGCAAAATCGCCTGTTCTTTACGCAGTTCGATAATCGCGTGGCCCACTTCCAGCACCACAAACATCCAGCGCAGCAGTTCGCGTTGCACTTTGGGCTGACCGGCTGCCAGGCCATACGCCTGGTGCATCAGGTCGCGGGTACGGCTTTCGAGGCTGGAGCTCAAACCGCGCAACTTGGCGCTGATGGCATACACCACTTGTTCACGCAGGTCTTGTTCCAGACGGCTCCACAACCAGTGGCTGTTGGGCGGCAGAATGATTGCCCCGGCCGCCGCGCACACCAGCATGCCCATGACCATGGCGATGTAGTCGTTGATGAACTGGTACGGGTTGTAGATCGTCAGGTTGTCAGGGACCGAACCGGTGCTGAAAAAGATCAGCAAGCCAAGCCCGACGCCCACGTAGTTGGCCCGCGAGGTGAGGAACGAGCCGAACACAATCACCGGGGTCAAGACCAGGCACAGCAGCGGGAAGCCGTCGATGTGCGGCAGCACAAAGAACATCTCGACAAAGCCCACTATCGCGCCGATAAAGGTCCCGCAGGCCATTTGAAAGGCCATGCGTTTGGGGTTGGGCGTGGCCGCTGACAAGCCGACCGTGGCGGCGGCAATCAGGGTCATCATCGCCCCGCTCGGCCAGGCCGTCAGCACCCAGTAAGTGCCCAGTACCACCAGGATAAAGGCCGCGCGGATCCCGGAAGCGGCCGCCGACCACCAGTTGGTTTGCGAGATAAAGGGTTGGTCCCAACGCTCGCGTTCGTGGGTGTGGTCGGCCAGCGACGCATGGGTCAGCGCGTAGTTGTGCAAATCATCGACAAAGCGAAACAGCAGTTCGAAGGCGGTGTTGAAATCGAGAAACTCGGTGTCGCTGGGCTGGTTTTCCAGAAAGCTCACCCGCAGTGCGCGGACCTGGGCCGGCAAGCGAGTCTTGAACTCGGCCAATTGCTCGGCCAGCACCACGGCGTCTTTGTCGGTCAGGGAGCGGCCCGAATAGGCCTCCAGCAACTGCGCGAGCAATTCCATCTCGGGCTCGACCACCGAAATCACCGAGCCCACGCCCCGCGAGCGCAACCGCGCCAGCAGTTGATGCAAGGCGTTGAAGCGCGTGGTCACGGCCATGAATTCGCTGTTGAGGCGGCTCAAACGGCCGCTGCGCCGACGCATGTGCGGGTCTTCGAAGACCGTCACGCTGCGCATGCCTTCCAGGCCCACGCTCTCGCCGATAAAACGCACGTTGCTGGCTTCATAAGCTTCTTGGGTCGACTGGCCGCGCAGGCCTTCAGCGACAAACCCGGCAAACACACCAAAGCGCTTGTACAGCGCGTCATGCATCGCCGCCCCGGCGGTTTTCGGCAGGATCGCGGCGCTGACCACGGTTGAGCACAAAATGCCCAGCGAGATTTCCAGCACCCGCCACACGGCGGCCATAAACGCACCGTCCGGGTGCGCCAGGGCGGGCAGCCCCACCATCGCGGCGGTGTAACCGGCCAGGACGAAGCCATAGGCGCGGAAGTTACGGCAACGCGCCGCACCGGCCGAGCAGATACCCACCCAAATCGCCAGCGAACCGAGAAACAGCACGGTGTTTTGCGCAAACAACGCGATCAGCGCCACCATCACTGCCGACCCGGTCAGGGTGCCTAAAAACCGGTAAAAGCTTTTGGCGAACACTTGGCCGCTTTGCGGCTGCATCACGATAAACACGGTGATCATCGCGGTGCGCGGTTGTGGCAACTCCAGACGCATGGCCAACCACAGGGTCAGAAATGCGGCTACCAACACTTTGAAGATATGCACCCAGGTCACGCCATCGCTGCGTGCCCAGTCAAAAAAGCCTCGGCGCCATTCCAGCGAATACAGCCAGCGTACCGGGGCGGGCAAGTGGTTCATCTACATCTCCAGAAATCGCATTTAACCTGTAGGAGCGAGCTTGCTCGCGAATTTCAACGTCAAAAGATCGCGAGCAAGCTCGCTCCTACAGAGGTAGCGTCAACTTGGGTTTGTTCGGCGCATAACGGTCGTCTTTGGGGACGTCGCTGCCCGCTTCGAGGCCGCCGCCCAATGCCGTCACCAATTCTGCGTGAGCACTCAAGCGCGCCGCCTCGACTTGCTGCTGGACTTCTTGCTGATGGAACAGCAGCGTCTGCGCGTTGAGCACATTGAGGTAGTCGGTGAGGCCGCGCTGGTAGGCGATCATGGCGATGTCATAGGTTTTCTGCGCCGCTGCCACCGACTCGGCCGCGAACACTTGCTGCTTGTCCATGGACTCGCGCTTGATCAATTGGTCAGAGATGCCTTTGAGCGCGTTGACCAGGGTCTGGTTGTACCGGGCCACCGCCAGGTCATAACCGCCCGATGCCGCGCCCAACTCTGAACGCAAGCGGCCGCCATCAAAGATCGGCAAGGAGATCGCCGGGCCGACGTTGTAGCTCATTTTTTGCGCCGTCAAAAAACCCAGCGCGGTGCCGCCTGTGGCCATAAAACCAAGGCTGCCGACCAAATCCACGTTCGGGTAGAAATTGGCATGGGCAACGTCGATGCCACGGGCTTGCGCGGCCACTTCCCAACGGCTGGCAACCACGTCCGGGCGCTGGCCCAGCAACTGCGCAGGTAACGTCGATGGCAGTTTGAGCACCGTGTTCAACGCCAGGGTCGGGCGTTTGAGGCGTGCGCCCTCGCCCGGGCCTTTACCGGCCAGCGCGGCCAGTTGGTTACGCGTCAGGGCGATTTCTTCTTCCAGTGCGTCGATCTGGCGATGGGTTTCCGGTAGCGGCGCCTCAGCCTGACTGACTTCAAAATGGGTGCCGATGCCGCCGTCCAGGCGTCGTTGCGCCAGGTCGCGGATCTGCTCTTGCTGGTGCAGGGTCGATTCAACAATGTCCAGTTGCGCGTAGTGCAGCGACAACTGGATGTAGGTGCGAATCACATTGTTCTGCAGCTCCAGTTGCGCCTGACGCGCCTCGGCCACGCTCATGTGGGCCATGTCCACCGCTTGCTCGGTGGTATTGCTCTCGCGGCCCCACAAATCCAGCGCATAACTGAAGCCTAATTGGGCGTTGTTGTCCCACGTATTGGCGCTGTCCAGACCACCGGGACCATAGAACTGGTCCGACGGCCAGCCATGTCGTTTGAGCGCCGCAGTGCCATTGACTTGCAGGGACTCGGCAGACTCGGCCACACCGGCCATGGCTTTGGCCTGCCGCACACGGGCGGCGGCGATTGCCATGGTCGGGCTACCCTGTACAGCCAGGCTGATCCAGCTGTCCAATTGCGGGTCGCCATAAGCGCGCCACCATTGGGCTGTAGGCCAGTTTGCGTCTTGCGCGGCGCTTTTAATCGCCTCGTCAGTGGCCAAGGTATTGGCATTGAGCATTTCGCCCTTGGGTGCAATGCCGCCGAAACCGATACAGCCATTTAATGCCAACGATAAAGCCAGAACACTGAGGGCTTTAAGCTCTCTGCTGATGCGACGCTGCACTGCTGCAAATTCCTGACATGAGGGGAGGTTTTTCGAGATAGATAAGTCTATGGCTTGGCAGGGGCAACGATAAGCTGGCATAACTGTGATTCTTTATTACCGTTCACAGAATAATCCGTAAGTCGCATGAGATCCGCTCAGTAAATCCTGAAACTTCATGTCACAATTTGTCGCTGTCTCCTTTGTTGCTGTCCCCTATACCGCCCTGAGAGCACTTCATGGACACTTTGCAAAACATGCGCGCCTTCAGTTGTGTGGCCGAAGCCGGTAGCTTTACCGCCGCGGCCGCCATGCTGGACACCACCACCGCTAACGTCTCGCGCGCGGTCTCCAACCTTGAGGCTCACCTGCAAACCCGCTTGCTCAACCGCACCACGCGACGCATTGCCCTGACCGAAGCCGGCAAGCGTTATTTGCTGCGTTGCGAGCAAATTCTGGCGTATGTCGAAGAAGCTGAAGCCGAGGCCAGCGATGCGCACTCGCGCCCGGCCGGGCAACTGAAAGTGCACACCATGACCGGCATTGGCCATCACTTCGTGATCGACGCCATTGCCCGCTACCGCAAGACTCACCCGGACGTCACCTTCGACCTGACCCTGGCCAACCGCGTGCCGGATTTGCTCAACGAGGGCTACGACATTTCGATCGTGCTGGCCACCGAATTGCCGGACTCGGGGTTTGTGTCCCAGCGCCTGGGCATCACCTACAGCATTGTCTGCGCCTCCCCTGACTACGTGAAAGCCAACGGCAAAGCGCTCAAACCCAGCGATTTGCTCAACCACGCCTGCCTTCGCCTGGTCAGCCCGGTGATTGCCCTGGACAAGTGGGTGTTCGAAGGCCCGGAAGGCCAGGAAATGGTGTTGATCAATTCGTCGCCGTTTTTGGTCAACTCGGCCGATGCCATGCGCAACGCGATCATCAGCGGCATGGGCGTTGGCGTATTGCCGCTGTACTCCGCCATCGAAGGCCTGCGCAACGGCACGCTGGTGCGGATATTGCCGCAGTACCGTTCGCAAGAGCTCAACCTGTACGCCATCTACCCGTCGCGCCAATACCTGGATGCGAAGATCAAAACCTGGGTTGAGTTTCTGCGCGGCACGCTGCCCGATATCCTGACTGCGCATCAGGTAGAACTGGCGACGTACAGCTAAGGCGAACGGTGGGAGCGGGCTTGCTCGCGATGCAAGCAATGCGGTCTTTCTGGATACGCTCAGCGCCCCTATCGCGAGCAAGCCCGCTCCCACAAAAGCTAATCAGGGCTGCACAATTTCGGCGGGAATGTTAGCGTGCTTACATTCCCGACAGCCGACGAGCCTTGTACCGATGAGTCTTTCTAATACCAAGAAAACCGTACTTGCCTTCAGCCGCGTCACGCCAGCAATGGTTGAGCGCCTGCGAGAGGATTTCAACGTCATCGTGCCTGATCCCAAGCTGGGCGATATCAATGCCCAGTTTGAGGAAGCCTTGCCCTACGCCCATGGCTTGATCGGCGTTGGTCGCAAGCTGGGTCGCAAGCAGCTGGAAAACGCCAAGAACCTTGAAGTGGTGTCCAGCGTGTCGGTGGGTTACGACAATTACGACGTCGATTACTTCAACGAGCGCGGGCTGATGCTCACCAACACCCCGGACGTGCTGACCGAAAGCACCGCCGACCTGGGTTTTGCCTTGATCATGAGCGCCGCGCGCCGCGTGGCAGAGCTGGACGCCTGGACCAAGGCCGGTGAATGGAAAGCCAGCGTAGGGCCAGCCTTGTTCGGCACCGATGTGCATGGCAAAACCCTGGGTATCGTCGGCATGGGCAATATCGGGGCCGCCGTTGCCCGTCGTGGCCGCCTGGGTTTCGGCATGCCGATTCTGTACAGCGGCAACAGCCGCAAGACTGAACTTGAGCAAGAGTTGGGCGCACAGTTCCGCACGCTGGATCAGTTGCTGGCCGAGGCTGACTTCGTCTGCCTGGTGGTGCCACTGAGCGAGAAAACCAAACACTTGATCAGCGAGCGCGAACTGAAGCTGATGAAGAAAAGCGCGATTCTGGTGAACATCTCGCGTGGCCCGGTGGTGGACGAAGCGGCGCTGGTTCACGCCCTGCAAAACAACACCATCCGCGGTGCAGGTTTGGACGTGTACGAGAAAGAGCCGCTGGCCGAGTCACCGTTGTTTGCCCTGAAAAACGCCGTGACCTTGCCGCACATCGGCTCGGCCACTGAGGAAACCCGCGAAGCCATGGCCAACCGTGCGCTGGCCAACCTGCGCAGCGCCTTGCTCGGCGAACGCCCGCAAGATCTGGTTAACCCGCAGGTATTCAAAGGCTAACCCTGCAGGACACCGATAATCGTCAGCATCCCCCAATCGGTTCCCTCTCCTTCGGGAGAGGGTTAGGGTGAGGGGCTTTTGATCTTCAAAGGCAAAAGCCCGCCCCTGTAATTCAACATTTTCAGGCCAGTTTGGCTGTCATCGGCACGGGCTTGGGTTTGCGAAACACCAACACATTGCCCAGCATCACCAGAACCAGCCCGGCCAGCGCGGGGGCTGTCCACTGGTAGCCTTCGACAAACGCCGACACGTTCAGCGCCACCAGCGGGAACAACACCGTGCAATACGCCGCGCGCTCCGGGCCCATGCGCCCGACCAGGGTCAGGTACGCAGTAAAGCCAATCACCGAACCCGGAATCACCAGGTACAACAACGAGCCGATGTAGCGCGTGTTCCATTCCATGTCGAACGGGATGCCGTTAAACGCGCAGTACACCGCCAGCATGCCCGCGCCATACAACATGCCCCAGGCATTGGTGGTCAGCGGTTTGAGCCCGGCTTTTTGTTGCAGGCTGGAGAGCATGTTGCCCGCCGAAAAACACATCGTGCCGATCAGGGCCAGGCCCAACCCCAGCAAGGTTTGTGGTGTCGCGGTGTGCCCGCTTAATTCAGGCCAGAACAGCAGCGCCAGACCGAGCAAACCCAATGCTCCGCCGGCAATGACGTTACGGGCGATTTTCTGTTTGAAGAAGACCCGCGCATTCAAGGCGTTCCACAGGGTGGCCGTGGAGAACACCACTGCAATCAACCCCGTCGGCACCCACTGGCTGGCGGTCAAAAAGCACATGAAGTTCACGCAAAACAGGCACAACCCCTGAGCCAGGCAGATCAAGTGACCGCGCTTGTTCATCACTTGCAGCTTGCGACTGAGCAATAACACGGCAAACAACACCAGCGCCGCCAGCCCAAAGCGATAAACAATCGACACCGGAATGGCGACAACGCCCAATTGCAGTTTGAGGGCGATCCACGTGGTGCCCCAGATCAAAACCGTTAACACATACAAAAACAGATTCATGGCGCACTCCCGTCAATGGCTTGCAGTGTGTGGCCCCGGGGAGTGCGGCACTTGCAGATTCTTGCGCTTTTATTTGCCCGGGGCTGGCAGGCGGCCCGTGACGGAGTAGGATGCAAGGCGTTGGAGAATTGACCATGCACACACTGCACACACTGCACGTTTTTCAAGCCATGGGCAGCTCGCCCAATGCGCGGCTGGAGCACAGCGCCGAACTGGGTGACGGCATGGCGGCGGCGTTGTGGAGCAACCATCACGACGCGCGCAGCTACGAGGCGCCGACGCATCACACGTTGTCGTGCTACATCTCGGGCGGCACGGGCACCTTTCGTCGGGAAAAACCGGGCAGCAAAGGCTCGCCGGGCAAGCTCTGCGTGCTGCCCGCCGAACATCAATCGTCGTGGATCATCAATGGCGAAATTCGCCTGGCGCACGTGTATGTCAGCCAGGAGCAATTCGCCCTGGGTTGCATCACCCTGCTCGACCGCGAACCGCGCAGCCTGCAACTGCGCGAAATCACCTTTCAGGAGGACGAGCAACAAAGCCTGCGCTTTCATCAATTGATCAACCTGAACTGGAGCGAGCCGGGCGAACGCCTGCTGACCAGCAGCCTGGCCAGCACTCTGCTCGACCATGCGTTGCTCAATCAGGTAGGCATGCGCGACGGGCTGCAACTCAAAGGCGGGCTGGCCGCCCATCAGCGTCGCCACTTGGTTGAGAGCATTGAGCATTCATTGGCCGAGCCGCTCAGCATCGGGCAACTGGCGGCGCAATGCGCGCTGTCGCCCTACCACTTTGCGCGCATGTTCCGCGAAAGCTTCGGTGTGCCGCCGCATCAGTACGTGCTGGCCCGACGCATGGCCCGCGCGCGTGAGTTACTGCGCAACAGCTCACTGGCGCTGGGCGACATCGCCCTGGCCTGCGGCTTTGCCAGCGCCAGCCATTTCACCAATCGGTTCAAGCAAAGCATGGGCGCCACGCCGGGGGAGTACCGGGCGGCTTTCATCCCATAACCTGTGGGAGCGGGCTTGCTCGCGATTGGGTCTCTGCCCGGATATCCGCGTCGTCTGCATCGCGAGCAAGCCCGCTCCCACCCAAAGCCATAGCCTGCAGGTTTAAAACTCCAGGGTGCTGGACAGGGTGAACTGGCGCGAGTCTCCGATCGAGACGAAGGTACGGCTGGCCGCCGAGGTGTAGTAGGTGCGGTCAAACAGGTTTTTGATGTTGAACTGGAATTTGACCTTTTGCCCTTCGATACGGGTGTCGTAGGTGGCGAACGCATCGGCCACGGTGTACGACGGCAGGTCGAAGTCGTTCAGGGCATCGCCCGCCCGTTCGCCCACATAACGGGCACCCGCGCCGACCCGCAGTTTGTCACCGCCAATGATGTTGCCGAAGTCATACACTGCCGACACCGAGCCGCTGTTTTTGGCCACGTTCTGCAAGCGCATGCCTTGGTAGGTGTTGTCTTTGGTCACTTCCGCGTCGGTGTAGGCGTAGCTGCCGATCAGGCTCCAGTTGTCACTCAACTGGCCGGTGACGTCCAGTTCCAGGCCGCGTGAGCGAACCTGGCCTGCCGTGGAGTAAACGGTGTCTGCGCCCACGGTTGTCGACACCAGTACGTTGCGTTTTTTAATGTCGTACAGCGCCACCGTGCCGGTAATGCGCCCTGGAATATCAAGCTTGGCGCCCAGTTCCCACGATTTTGATTGCTCAGGGGCAATGGCCGAGTCGAGTACCACACCCCCATCCAGCGGGGCGATGCTGGAGTTGGGCTTGAATGATTCGGTGTAGCTGCCGTAGAACGACAACTCATCGGTGTAGCGGTACACCAGACCGGCACGCGGAATCCATTTAACCCCGTTGGTATCCGTACTGGCTTTGAACGGGATAGCTTTACCCGCCAATTGGTCGTACTTCTGGAAACGCGCACCGGCCACCAAAATCCATTGATCGGTGAGGTGAATGGAGTCTTGGGCAAATAAAGAATCGCTGCGCAGCAGGTCGGTCTGGTTGCTGTCCTTGGCGCTGACCGTGGTGCCCGCCACTTCATTGCCGTATACCGGATTGAGGTAGCTGAAGGTGGATTTGCTGTTTTGACGGATCAATTCAGCACGGTAGATTTTGCGGTATTCGTCATCCAGGCCAAACACCAGGTCATGCTGCATCCCTGCCGCCTGAACCTTGCCTTGCAGGCTGATTGTAGAAAAGCGGTCGGTGGTGAGGGCGCCCTTGGTGCCGTCCATGCTGCGGGTCAAGGTACCGTCCGAGTTGACCTTGGTCACGCGCACTTGGCTGGCGTCGTAGGTTTCGCGGTTCCAGCTGTAGCCAAAGTGGGCTTTCCAGTCGTCATTAAGGTCATGGTCCACTTCAAGACGGTACAGGTCCGAACGCCCTTCCATGTTGTTGAAGGGCTCATCCAGACGGCGTGTGGCCGGGATGTCCAGCGGGTGGTTGGTCTTTGGGTTGATGGCCGTGCCACGGTCAAACGGCGAGAGGAATTCGCGGTGCTCGTAGGCCAGCAACACTTGAGTGTTGTCGCCATACCAGGCCAGCGACGGCGCCACGAGGGTTTCGCGGTGCACGCCAAAGTTGCGCCAGTAATCTTCGTCTTCGTGGTCGACGATCATCCGGTAAGCCAGCCCCGAATCACCCAAAGGCCCCGTGCTGTCCAGGCTGCCACCGCTGCCGTTTTTACCCGAGCCATAGCTCGAACCGCGCACGGTCACGGCGTTGTACTGCTCCAGCAACGGTTTTTTGCTGACCACGTTGACCACCCCACCCGGGTCTTGAATGCCGTAGAGCAATGAAGCCGGGCCTTTGAGCACCTCGACCCGCTCAGCGGTGGCATTGAGCGCCCGCCCCTGCACGATGGGCATGCCGTCGCGCATGATCGAGCCGTCGCGGTTGTCACCAAAACCGCGCTTCATCACCGAGTCCTGGGTGCTGCCCAGCGTATTGCCCTGGGTGATGCCGCTGATGTTGTTCAGGGCGTCATCGAGGTTGCGCGGCGCCTGATCGCGAATCACCTGCGCGGGCACCACGTTGATGGTTTGCGGGGTTTCCATGGACGAACCCGTGCCGCGCATCACCGATGACGTGGCGGGAGGCTGATAGGTGGTGTCGTTTTGCATCTGCGAGGTAATGCTGGTCGCCCCCAGATTCAGCGCATCACCGGTCGGCTGCGGCTCAAGGGCGTAGGTGGTGGCGTCAATGCGGCGAACGTTGAAGCCCGAATGCGCCAGCAATTGCTGCAAAGCCTGATCTGCACTCAGGCGACCTTTAATGGCCGGTGCTTGCAGGCCAAAGGGCGCCTCATCGGTGTAAACCACACTGAGGCCGGTCAAGCGGCTGAAATCGTTTAATGCCTGGGGCAACGCCTTGGCCGGCAGATTGAAATCAAACAGCGCCACGGGTTGCTGCTGCGCAACGTCTTGCGCCAACGCCACGCTCAACGGGCTGAGTGCCAGACCTGCCATTACCAGCGCAGACGCGCCCATCCACTGCTTTACCGAACCGCCTGCCGCCGACCTTGCCCTGGACTTCATGCTCATGACCTGTGTATGACTTGTTACGGAATACGAATTTTTCGCATTTTCAAGCACTACACGGATGGGCTCAGGGTTTACCTCACCTGTTGTTGAAAAATAATTTTAAATCTCCTCTGCATACCCTCAAGGGTATTTCTGACGAGCATGTAGAACAGCCAAAATATCGATCTGATCCGTTACTTGGTAGATCACCAGATAATTAGGCCGCACGACGATTTCACGAGTGCCGGGCACCCGGCCAAATCGATACAGGTGAGGGTTTTCTGGCAGAGCAGAAGTCACAGCTTCAATGGCCAGGGTCAGTTCAACCGCTGCGGCAAAGTTATGGTCGGCGATGTAGTCAATAATTTTCATGAGGTCAGCCCGAGCCTCGGGCCGCCATTCAATCCGCACTGTGCGTGTTGCGCTTCAATTCAATAAGCGCCCGCATATCGGCCATTACTTGATCGTGCGGGACACCGGGGCCTGGATCATCCAGCGCGGCTTGTACCTTGGCGCGGAACCAACGGTCATAACTGGCCGCCTGCTCTTGGGTTTCGAACGTTTTAGCATCGGACTCTGCAACACAGTGCGTATGTTTGGCGCTCATGGGGGAGCCCTCCGGGTGAATGTTCGTGAGTCTAATCCGTACCTGATTCACTGTCGTTGCCGGGCCGATGAAGGGGGTGAACCAGATGTACTCAGGCTAGGCTTGCTTGTCGGCGCTCACAAGCAAGGCACGCCGCTTTGGCTTGAGAGAAAAGTCCGGTAATCAGCGCAGAACAATCACCCGACCCAACAGGTTGTGCTGTTCAAACCCGAGCACGCCTTGCAGGGAGTTAATCACTGTTTGCGGGTCCTGGCTGGGGAAGCTGCCGCTGATACGCCGTTCACCCAGTTGTGCATTCAGCAGCACAATCTGCCCGGGGTAATAACGTTTGAGGTCGGCCACGACGTCGGCCAGCGGGGTTTTGTAGTACGTCAGCCAGCCCGTGCGCCAGCCCAGTTGTGCAAGGCTGTCGACGCGGTGCACGGTGTCTGCCGTGCCTGCAGCGTAGGCCACTTGTTGATCGGCGGTAAGAATCTGCTGCGGCGCCTGTTTGTCAGCCTTGACCCCGACCCGCCCGGACAACACCGTGACCTGCGCGCCGCCGGACTGTAAGCGCACCTCAAACTCGGTGCCCAACACCCGTGCTTCGCCGCCGTCGGCATCCACCACAAATGGCTGGCCGGTGTGGATGACGTGAAAAAACGCCACACCCCGGCGCAATTCGACATGCCGCTCGTTGCCACTGAAGTTAACGGCAATGGCGCTGTCGGCCCCCAACGTCACTTCGGATTGATCGGCCAGGGTCAAGGTTCGCACTTGCCCCGGCGCGCTGACGTAATCGGCGCCCAGATCGTTTAGCCAGCGCATGGGCTGCCAACCGGCAAACACCCCCACCATCAGCAACAGGCAGGCTGCTACAGCCAGGCCACTGGACCAGCGTGCCAGGCGATGACGTCGGCTGACGTTCATCTGCGACAGGTAGCGTTGCATCACCAGCGCTTCTTCATTGGCCAAGGTGTTGCCCGCCACTTCGCTCAGTTCCCACACCACTTGCGCCTGCGCGTAGGCCTCGGCATGGGCCGGGTCGGCGTGCAGCCAGCGGCTGAAGGTGGCCTGGTCGCCGCTGTCGGGCTGGTCATGCAGCACGCTTAGCCATTGCAGCGCAGTGCGCTCCTGCTCGGGTGTCACCTGGATCTTCGAATGTTGAGTCACGATGCTGTCCCTGGCGGCTCTCGCAAGCTGGCCTTGCAGGCCTCTAGGGCGCGCATCATATGTTTTTCGACGGCACTTTGGGACACGCCGGTGACCTTGGCGATCTCGGCATAAGTGCGGCCATGGATACGATTGAGCAAAAAGATGTGCCGGGTGCGCTCTGGCAGGCTGCGCAACGCCGCCTCGACCTGGCGCAAATCATTGCCCGCCTCCAGCGCCGCCTGCGGCTCACAGCCTTGGGCGTCAGGCTCGGCCTGCCAATGCTGGTTGAGCCGGTCGCGGCTGCCTTCGCTGCGCAGATGGTCGATGGCGATGTTGCCCGCGCAACGCAGCAAATAAGTGCCGAGTTCCTCGACCTGAACCAAGGGCCGCCGCCAGAACCGCAAAAACAAATCCTGAACCAGATCGGCGGCCGTGGCCCGACAGCCCACGCGGCGGCTGACCAGCGCTTCCATTTGTGGGCGCTGGGATAAAAACACCTGCAGAAAATGCGCACGTCCATGGCGCGATTCACTGCCAGGTCCATCCTTGAGTTCGGGAGGGTTCATGGGCGTCGAGGCGGGAAGTCAAAAAGAAGGCGGATATTAATGATAAATATTCTCATAGGCAAAAGCAGATGACGGACTGTGCTGAATCCATTTATCCAGGGTGATTGCTCAATCCAATCACTCGCCACTACAATGCGAACAATTCTTGTTCTCTAAAGCGTCTTCGGCGCAGCTGGAGTGGTCGTTGCCCCCGTCAAACACCGTCGAGGTTCTCTATCAGGACCACCACAGCTGGCTCACCGCCTGGCTGCGGCGCAAGCTGGGTTGCCCGCAAGGCGCTGCCGATCTGGCGCAAGACACCTTTATGCGGCTGCTGACCGCCCGCGAAACACCGACCATTGCCGAACCCCGGGCTTTTTTGACCGTGGTCGCCAAGCGCGTGCTGTTTAACCACTATCGTCGCCAGGAGCTGGAGCGCGCCTATTTGCAGGCGCTGGCAGAGCTGCCCGAGACGCTGGTGCCGTCCGAAGAAGACAAAGCCATCATTCTGCAAACCCTCGCCGAGCTGGATCAATTGCTCGACGGCCTGCCCTCGCCGGTCAAGCGTGCCTTTTTGCTGGCACAGGTCGATGGCCTGAGCTATGCCGAGATCGGCGCGCAACTGGGTATTTCAATTGCTACGGTTAAACGCCACCTGAACAAAGCCGCCCTGCGCTGCTACTTCGCCCTGTGAACGGCGCCTTTAATCATCCGCCAGACATTACCCCGGGAGTCGCCGAGCAAGCGGTGAGCTGGCTGGTGGAAATGCAGGGTGGCGCGCTCAGCCCCCGGCGCCAGCAAGCCTGGGAGCATTGGCTCAAGGCCCACAGCGAACACCAACGCGCGTGGGAGCATATTCAGCGGGTCAACCAACGCTTACGCGGGTTGTCCTCGCCCCTGGCCCACGCCGCGTTGAACGCGCCGAAAAGCAGCAGCCGTCGCCACGCCCTCAAGCTGTTGCTGTTGTTGGGCGCGGGCTCGGCACTGACCTACAGCCTGCGCGACCAATTGCCGATCACCCCGCTGCTGGCGGATTACAGCAGCCCGGTCGGCGAGCGTCGCAAAGTGCAGTTACAAGACGGCAGCCTGATCCAGCTCAACACCGCCAGTTCGGTAGATGTGAACTTCAACGCCCAGCAGCGGGTGATTCGCCTGCTGGAGGGCGAGATGCATCTGATTGCCGCTAAAGATGCCCGGCCTTTGCAGGTGCTCACAGCCGATGGCCTGTTGCAGCCGCAGGCCGCGCGCCTGAACCTGCGTCAATTCAATAACCGCACCGAACTGGCCGTATTTGATGGCCGGGTCGCGCTGTCACCGGCCGATCACACCGGTAGCCCGTTGTGGGTAAACGCCCATCAGCAAGTGAGTTTTAACCGCTTGGCCTGGAGCACTCCGCATGCCCTGGACGCCGGCAGCGGCGCCTGGACTGACGGCATGCTGGTGGCCGCACACATGCGCCTGCAAGACTTTCTGGCCGAACTGGGCCGCTACCGTCGCGGCCAACTCAATTGCGACCCTAAAGTCGCTGAGTTGCTGATCTCCGGCACTTACCCGATAGACGACAGCGAGCGGATCCTTAGCCTGCTGGAAATCAGCCTGCCGGTGCGAGTCAGACGCTTTACCCGGTACTGGGTGACGGTAGAAGCGCGTGTCTAGCCCCCTGTAGGAGCGAGCTTGCCTCGCGATCTTTTTTAAAGATCAACAGATCGCGAGCAAGCTCGCTCCTACACGGTGTGTGCTTATTTCAAAGAACGTGAGCTGTTTTCAAATCTGGCGTGACAGAGAAGGTAAGCCACTTCGATTTATCCCTTCTTCTCAGGACTTTTTCATGCCCGCTCAGCCGTTCCGTCTTACGTCCCTGGCCAGTGTGTTACTGGGTGCCAGCCTCAGCTTCAACGCCGTTGCCGAGCCTGACGCCAAGCACTATCACATCGCGCCCTCCTCCTTGGAAAACGCGCTAAATCAGTTTGGACGTGAAGCCGGGGTGCTGATTTCGTTCAGTTCAGCCACCGCCAGTGGCCTGCAAAGCCACGGTCTTGAAGGTAACTTCAACCCGGAGCAAGGCTTGCAAACGTTGCTCGAAGGCACCGGCCTGCAAGCCCGTTCAGAAGGCGAAGGCGCATTCAGCCTGCAACCGGCACCTGCTGCTGACGCCCCGCAAAGCATCGAACTGGGCGCCTCCAGTGTGGTCGGCGACTGGCTGGGTGATGCCGAGCAAATCAATGTGTTCGAACATCCGGGCGCCCGTGACGTGATCCGCCGCGAAGAGTTCGAACGCCAGGGCGCCACGTCTGCCCGAGAGGTACTCAACCGCATCCCCGGCGTCAACGCCCCGGAAAACAACGGCACCGGCAGCCATGACATGGCCCTCAACTTCGGTATACGCGGCCTCAACCCGCGTCTGGCCACGCGCTCGACGGTGTTGATGGACGGCATTCCGGTACCGTTTGCGCCGTATGGTCAGCCTCAGTTGTCTTTTGCCCCGGTGAGCATGGGCAACATGGACGCAGTGGATGTGGTACGCGGCGGCGGTGCCGTGCGTTACGGCCCGCAAAACGTGGGCGGCATCGTCAACTTTGTGACCCGCGCGATTCCCGTCGAGCCGACGGTTAAAGTGGGCGTTCAGACCGAAACCAGCCCGTCGTCCACCCAGGACGGCTTCAAGAAAACCGCCAATCTGTTGGCAGGCGGCACGGCCGACAATGGCCTGGGCGGCGCCGTGCTTTACTCCGGAACACGTGGCAGCGACTGGCGCGAACACAGCGACACGCGCATTGATGACCTGATTCTCAAGGGCAACTACCAGCTCGACGAAGCCAACAGTTTCAACGCCATGGCCCAGTACTACGACGGCGAGGCCCAAATGCCGGGCGGCCTGAGCACCGCGGCTTACAAGGCTGATCCGTATCAATCGACCCGCCCGAACGACAAGTTCTGGGGCCGCCGCACGCTGGTCAATTTTGGTTATCGCTACCAGGAAGACCGCCGCGAATTCACGGTGAACAGCTTCTTCACCAAAACCCTGCGCAGCGGGTATCTGGATCAAGGCACTTTCCTCTCGCTGTCACCCCGCGAGTACTGGGTGCGCGGGGTTGAAACGCGCCTGGCCCAAGGCTTTGACCTGGGCAGCAGCGTGCACGAAGTGGGCGTGGGGTATCGCTACATCAACGAAGCCGGGCACGAGTTGCGCTACCGCACGCCTATCGCTGACAACCAATTGCCGACCACCAGCAGCCGCAACGACCGCGACACTCGCGGAGCCACCGAGGCGCACGCCTTTTTCATCGACGACAAAATCAACATCGGCAAGTGGACATTCACGCCCGGCATTCGCTACGAAATGATCGAACAGCAGCAAACCAACCTGCTGACCCACGTGAAATATAAAGGCGACTACAACACGCCGTTGCCAGCACTCAACGTGATGTACCACGTCACCGACAGCTGGAACATCTACGCCAACACCGAAGGCTCGTTCGGCAGTGTGCAGTACAGCCAGATGCCGAACCGGGTCACCGGCGGCGAAGTAAAACCTGAAAAAGCCCGGACTTGGGAACTGGGCACGCGCTACGACAATGGCAACCTGCGCGCGGAGATCGGCGCATTTTTGATCAACTTCAACAATCAATACGACAGCAACCAGACCACCGACACCGTGATCGCTCGGGGTAAAACCCGCCATCAAGGCATCGAAGCCAGCGTCAACTATGCGCTCGAAGGCTTGAGCCCGGAACTGGCCGGTTTCGACGTGTATGCCACCTATGCCTATGTTGACGCGACCATCCGCGAAGATGGGCCAAACAAAGGCAATCGTGTGCCGTTCTCCTCGAAAAACAAAGGCAGCGTTGGCGTTGCTTACACCCAAGGCCCGTGGAAGGCCAATCTGGACAGCACCTTCCAGAGCAACCAGTTCGCTGACAACGCCAACACCCGCACCGAAAGCGCTGACGGCAGCACCGGCCTGATCCCCGGCTACATGCTGTTCAACACCCGCGTCGGCTACGATTTCGGCCATCAATTATCTGACTTGAACGTGGCTGTCGGCGTTAAAAATATTTTCAACCACGAGTACTACACACGCTCGTTTGACGACAACAACAAGGGCAAATACGTGGGCGAACCTCGCACCGTGTACGTCCAGACCTCTGTTGCATTTTGATATAAATCGGCCATGGCCCGCCCACGCGGGCCTTTGTCCCTGTCAAAGACTGACGCGGATCAGGGCCAATGATTGTTCCTGAAAAAAGTGCTTGAAATATTTGCTCATCGGCTCAAACACTGTAGGTGAGCGCTGACGATGAACCTTTGAGTCGCGAGGCCGTCACAACTCACACGAGCACGCTAGATAAGGGAAGCATTATGCAAACTGAAGTCTTTTCCGATAAAAACATCGCTGTTGACGCACGCACCCAGAATTGGGTGACAGCTACAGTTGAAGTTACGCTCGAGCGTTACCTGTTAGACCTGACTCGAGTCATCGTGCATGTCACCGATGAGAATGGCGGCAAGTCCGGTCCAAAAGACAAACGCTGCAAAATGGAGGCTCGTCCAAAAGGTCACCAACCGATTTTGGTATCCCACGACGCTAATGAACTGACACTCGCCGTTGAAGGCGCTGCGACCAAACTGCAGCACGCTCTGGAGCATTTGTTCGGCAAGCTGCGTGGTAAACACACCGCAAAACTGCCCGTTGAGGGGTTCGGAGAGAAAGAGCACAAAACCAGTGCTGACGTTTTGCTTGAAGAAGAATTCCTGGAAAAAGAACAGGCTGCACTCAACAGCTGATTCAGCGCCAAGCGCACTAGAAAAGGGCGGGCTTACTTCGGTAAGCCCGCCCTTTTTAGTGGTGCAAAAAAGCCAGATTACAACTCGCCCTTCTCCACCTCCGGGTGCTCGCCAGAACCGGCGCCGGTCTTGCGATGGGGGTTTTCGATCTTCACTGAGGGGAACTGCGAAGACGCATAGCGCACCACCAGAATCGCAAACGCCAGCAGCAGAATCGCCCCGGTCAGGTACACCACGCCCATGTCCGGCGGGTTGTGGTGCGAAACGTTGGAAATCAGCAAGCGGGTCAGCGCCGTGATCGCCACGTAAATCAGGAAACGCACGGGCATGTGGTTAGTCTTGAAATAAATCCCGACCATCGCCCCCAGTTCCAGGTAGATAAACAGCAGCAGAATGTCGTCGATGGTGATATTGCCCTTCTCCACCATCTGCAGAAATTCCATCACCGCCGCCCAGGCAGTGACAGCACCAATGGCGAACAAGGCCAGGTAGTGGAAGGTTTCAACGAACAAATTGCCCATCGATTCGGCCAGTTCATGGACCCGGCGACGTAGCTTCTCAGCTTTGTTTACTCTCACGATGCAGCTCCTTGAGTCGATTAAAACGGATCATCCGCGATGAACGTGACGCTTTCTGCATGCAGAAAAAAGGCCAGTCACCGCCAGTGAGATGATGGCCAGCCGCGATTAGACACGTCCCCCGCCATTTGCAGCTAGAGTCAAAAAGTCGCTAGTCAAAGGGCGGTGATTGGCTTATGCTTTTTGCTGTATAAAAACACAGTATTCGTAAGACAACTTATCGTGAAGGCATATGAGGTGGTAAATGGCCGTCGAAGTGGTATACCGCAGCAGCCGAGATCTGGAGCGTTTGTTCATGGATAAAGCCGAAGCTGACCGTCATGACAAAATGCTCGAGCTGGCCGAGCTGCTGGCTGAAGTGTTGCAAAGGGCTGTGCCGTCGCTGAACGAGCAGCAAGTTGAAGAAGCCGGCATCTACATGGCGAAGAACCGCGATGTGTTCGCCAAGGCCTTCAAGAGCCAGCCCGACGCGCTGTCCGAGCTGCTGGTCGAGAGCGAGTAATCTGTCGCGCCCTCGCTTGACTCTCCCCTTTGGGGCAACGTTTACCTTGAAAGGCCTTCTTTCAGGTGAGTGTAGCGATGAGCAAGCGTGTACTGATCATTCTGGGGCATCCCTCGACCGACAGTTTCTGTGGCGCGATAGCAAATAATTATTTCGAGGCAGCAACGCACGCTGGTCACGAGGTGCGCATAGTGCAACTGGGTGCTCTGAACTTTGACCCGGTGCTGCACGAAGGTTACAACCAGATCCAGACACTGGAACAAGACCTGCTAGATGCCCAGGCAGACATCATGTGGGCCGAACACCTGGTGTTTGTGTTTCCACTGTGGTGGGGCGGCGTTCCGGCTTTGCTCAAAGGCTTTATCGACCGCACCTTCCTGCCAGGCTTTGCCTTCAAGTACCGCCAGGGCAAAGTCTTCCCTGACAAATTGCTCAAAGGCCGCACCGCCCACCTGCTGGTCGCCATGGACACTGCACCGGGGTATTACAAATGGGTTTACTGGATGCCGGGGCTTCATCAAATGCGCAAGCACACTTTGGCGTTTTGCGGCATAAAACCGCTGACCACCTTGATGTTCGGCCCAGTGTTAACCTCGACCACAACTCAACGGCAAAGGTGGCTGCAACAGGCCATGGCGCTAGCCCGTCGCTAAGTGCTTCATCGGCCGACTGCTTCTTTTAAGGACCTTTCATGTACATCGGCAAAGCGGCCCAATTGTCAGGCACGACCATAAAAAGCATTCGTCACTACGAAGCCATCGGCTTGTTGCCCTCCCCTCAACGTCAGGGCAAATACCGCATCTACTCCCAACACAGTGTTGAGTGGCTGAAGCTCATCAAGTGTGCACAGCAGTTGGGTTTCAAGCTTAAGGAAATGCTCGCGATTGTCGAGAACCACCCAGGGCAACCCTTGCCGTGGGAGGTGGTCAGCAACGCCATCGAGGTAAAGAAAAATGCTGTGGCGAGGCAGATCGAAGCATTGCAACAGGTGCAGGCACAGTTGGTTGAATTTGAAACCCGTTTCAAGGATGCCTCACAACCTGTTAATCCGGGCTGCGATCCTTAACCTGCAGAAAACCGGCCCGCTTTTAGTCCTGCCCATACAGCAGCTTCTGCGCCAGTTCGTCCGAAACCCGGGCCGGTGAACGTTTTTCGGCCTGGGCGTGGGCGTAGATGCCGGTCAGACGTTTGCTGATTTGCAGCAAATGCTGATTGATGGTTTCTGGCTGCGCTCCTTGGTGAGTCAACGCCATGTAGATCAGCCCGCCCGAATTGATGACGTAATCAGGCGCATACAAAATGCCTCGACGCTCCAACTGGTCGGCCACTTGCAAGTTGGTCAACTGATTGTTGGCGCATCCGGCCACAGCAGAGCAGCGCAATTGGGCGACGCTGTGCCAGTTCAACACGCCACCCAACCCGCACGGCGCCAGAATGTCACACGGCGTGCTGAGCAAGGCTTCGCAGGCCACCGGGTGAGCACCCAACTGCTCCATGGCCAAGCGTACTTTGCCGGGGTCGGTGTCGCACACCAGCAACTCGGCGCCAGCGGCATGCAGTTGCTCGGCCAGGGCGTAGCCAACTTTGCCCAAGCCTTGAATGGCCACGCGCAGGCCTTCGAGGTTGTCACTGCCCAGCCGCGATGAGGCGGTGCTGCGGATGCCGGCAAACACGCCCATGGCCGTGTGCGCCGAAGGATCACCGGCGGCGGTGGTGCTGGTGACGTGGCGGGTATATTGGGCGATGCAGTCCATATCGGCGGTGGAGGTGCCGCTGTCGATGGCGGTGATGTAACGGCCGTCGAGTTGCTCCACGCAGCGCCCAAATGCTTCAAACAGCGCTGAACGGCTTTCAACATGAGGCGCGCGCATGATGACCGCTTTTGCCCCACCCACTGCCAGCCCGGCCAGCGCTGCTTTATAGCTCATGTCCTGGGCCAGACGGACCGCATCGCTGACGGCACTTTCGTCGTTGGGGTACGCCAGATAACGGCACCCACCCAACGCTGGCCCCAAGCGACTGCTGTGAATGGCAATCACGGCTTTAAGCCCTGTAACGGGATCAATACTGAGGTGCAGCGACTCCACATGAGCGCTTTGCATGAGAGCAAACATTAACCAGCCCTCGATCGGTGACAGGTAAACGCCAGTATAGGCCGTCGCAAAAAAGGCGTTGAAGTGAGCAGGAATAAAGCTCAGGGATTTGCGCTGGTTGCAGGTATATGGAGAACGCCAGAACTGCCGACGGCTGCGATGGTTTGATTTTCAGGATCAAAAGATCGCAGCCTTCGGCGGCTCCTACAAGGTTTAGCGTCCGTTAGATCGGCGTATCCGGTTGCCGTGCCGGATGCGCCTGGATAAAGGCCGGGTGCTGTTCGGCCAATGCCGCCACCCTCGCAATGCGTGGATAGGCCGCCAGCGACACGTTGAACCGTTGTGCCGCGTACACCTGTGGGATCAGGTACACGTCTGCCAGGCCCGGCTCAGGGCCAAAGCAATAGCCGCTGTCACCGATCATGTGTTCGATGGCCGCCAAGCCCTGGCTGATCCACTGCTCGATCCACTGGCTCACCTGCTCTTCGTTCTGCCCCTGTTGGCGCAGTTGGTTGAGCACGCTGACGTTGTGCAACGGGTGGATATCACAGGCCACCAAAGCCGCAACGGCACGTTCGTGAGTGCGGGTGATCAGGTCTTCGGACAGTAATGGCCGCACCGGGTAGCGTTCTTCGAGGTATTCGATGATCGCCGGTGACTGGATCAATACGCTGCCGTCATCGGTGCGCAAGGCCGGTACACGGCCCTGCGGGTTGATCGCCTGGTAGATGGGCTGGCGCTGCTCGCCCTTGAGCAGGTTGATCGGCACGGCCTGGTAATCCAGGCCTTTAAGTGCCAAAGCGATGCGCACCCGGTACGACGAGGTCGAACGGTAGTAAGCAAAGAGTTCCATGGCTCGCTCCTCAGCGTGCAGCGACAACCTTGCCACGGCATTCGCCGAAACCGATTGAGGCAAAACCTTCACGCTTGCAACGGGCGCGGAAGATGATTTCGTCGCCATCTTCAAGGAATTTGCGCACTTCACCCGACGCCAATTCCACCGGATGCTTACCGCCTTCGGTGATTTCCAGCAGGCTGCCCAGTTGTGATTGGTCAGGGCCCGACAAGGTGCCCGAACCGAACAAGTCACCCGGCTGCAATTGGCAACCGTTGACGCTGTGGTGAGCCACCAACTGCGCGGCGGTCCAGTACATGTTCAGGCTGTTGCTCAAGCCCAAACGCTGCGCAGGCAGGTTTTGCTCGCGCATTGATGCGGTCAACAGCAGCACTTCCAGTTCGATGTCCAATGCACCGTGGGCCTGATCGTGGGCATCCAGCAGATACGGCAGCGGCTGCGGATCACCTTGCGGGCGCGCAGGTTGTGCACGGCGGAACGGTTCCAGGGCTTCGGCGGTCACCACCCACGGCGAAATGCTGGTGATAAAGCTTTTGGACAGGAACGGCCCCAGCGGCTGGTATTCCCACGCCTGAATGTCACGCGCCGACCAGTCGTTGAGCAGGCAGAAACCGGCAATGTGTTCGCTCGCTTCGCCGATCGCGATGGCATCGCCCATGTCGTTGCCCTGGCCGATCCAGATGCCCAACTCCAGCTCATAGTCCAGACGGGCGCAGGGGCCAAACACTGGTTCGGTCTGCCCGGCGGGCAAGGTTTGGCCTTTAGGGCGGCGCACATCGACGCCCGACGGTCGGATGGTCGAGGCACGGCCGTGGTAGCCGATTGGCACGTATTTGTAGTTGGGCAGTAACGGATTGTCGGGGCGGAACAGTTTGCCGACGTTTTTCGCGTGCTCGATACCCACATAGAAGTCGGTGTAATCACCGATTTTGGCGGGCAGGTGCAGTTCGCAATCAGCCGCCAGCGGCAGCAGTTTGGCGCCCTGGGCTTCGATCTTGCCACGCAGGGTGCTGCCTTCGCTGAGCAGTTCCAGCAAGCGTTCACGCAAGGCCACGCGAGCGCTTTTGCCCAAGGCAAAGTAGGCGTTCAAGGCGCCACCCAACGAGGCTTCTACGGCGACTTTGGCAGGCCCTTCGAACAAACCGGCAGCCAATGCGGCTTCCAGGTCAAAGATGTGCTCGCCAATCGCCACGCCGCTGCGCGGGGCTGAACCCTGAATGCTGAACACACCCAGCGGCAGGTTTTGTAACGGGAAATCGCTGTGACTATTGGCGGAGGCGATCCAGCTACGGGTTAAGGTGGACTGGGTCATGGTTATCTCCGGTTCGGGGTAAAGGTCGAGGGCAACGAAGCCCAGCAAGCGTCGTAATGAGGTTGCAACTGCGGGCACTCGAGGGCGAATTGGCTCGGACGCAGCACCTGGCTGGTCTCAAACATAAAGGCCATGGTGTTGTCGATTTTGCTCGGTTGCAGATCGGCCGCAATGGCTTTGCTGCAGGTTTCGGCATCCGGGCCGTGGGCGCTCATGCAACTGTGCAGCGAAGCACCGCCGGGCAAGAAGCCTTCGGCCTTGGCGTCATAACTGCCCTGGATCAGGCCCATGAACTCGTTCATCAAGTTGCGGTGGAACCACGGCGGCCGGAAGGTGTTCTCTGCCACCATCCAGCGCGGCGGGAAGATCACGAAGTCGAGGTTGGCCAGACCCGGCACGCTGGTCGGCGAGGTCAGCACGGTGAAGATCGACGGATCGGGATGATCAAAGCTGACGGTGCCGATGGTGTTGAAACGGCGCAGGTCATATTTGTACGGCACATTGTTGCCGTGCCACGCGACCACGTTTAGCGGTGAGTGATCCAGCTCGCAGCCCCACAGTTCACCGAGAAACTTTTGCACCAGGGTGACCGGCTGCTGCGAGTCTTCGTAGTACGCGGTCGGGCTCAGGAAGTCACGCGGATTGGCCAGGCCATTGCTGCCAATCGGCCCCAGATCGGGCAGGCGCAGCGGCGCGCCGTGGTTTTCTGCGATGTAGCCGCGGGCTTGTGCGTCGAGCAGTTCAACGCGGAACTTGAGCCCTCGCGGGATCACGGCAATTTCCAGAGGCTCCAGGTCCAGACGCCCCAACTCGGTGGCAATGCGCAAACGGCCCTGCTCCGGCACCAGCAGCAACTCGCCATCAGCATTGAAAAACACACGCTGCATCGAGGTGTTGGCGCGGTAGCTGTAGATGCTGATCCCGGCAGGTTTGTCCAGGCCAGCGTTGGCGGCCATGCCGACCAGACCGTCGATAAAATCGGTGGGCTCGGCAGGAATCGGCAGCGGGTTCCAGCGCAGGCGGTTAGGCGTCACCGGCCCCAACGGGCCACCGGCCAATTGGCGCTCAAGCTTGGTAAAGGCCGGGTGATTGGCGGACGGCTTGATCCGGTACATCCAGGTGCGCCGCGACTCGCTGCGAGCCATGGTGAATGCCGTGCCAGAGAGCAATTCGGCGTACAGGCCATAGGGGACTTTTTGCGGAGAGTTCTGCCCGACGGGCAATGCGCCCGGCAATGCTTCACTGCTGAATTCATTGCCAAACCCGGATTGATACGCGAGGTCAGACAAAGACGAGTCGAGGTTCATGGAGCCTCCAGAGTGGAGAAAACAGTGGACTCACTCAGCACTGGAACCGTGCGTGTGTCACTGCGTTATTTTTATCGTAATCGAATTACGCATAACGTAATTTGATTGGTAGTAAGCGTCAAGCTATAAAGACGCCCATTCATCCCGAGACCCGCGCCCCCATGCAAAAGCCTCCAAGCACCGCTGACAGCACCGGCAAACAGAAAGTGCGCTCTGCTGAAGTCGGCACCGACATCCTCAAGGCCTTGGCCGAGCTGTCGCCATCGACCTCGTTATCGCGTCTGGCCGAGCACGTGCAGATGCCGGCGAGCAAGGTCCATCGTTACTTACAGGCGCTGATTGCCAGCGGGTTTGCCGAGCAAAATACCGCCACCAACCATTACGCCCTGGGCCGCGAAGCATTGCGTGTGGGGTTGGCCGCGCTCAACAGCATGGACGTGCTCAAAGTCGCCGCCCTGCCGATGGCCGAGCTGCGTGATGACTTGAACGAAACCTGTTTTTTGGCCGTGTGGGGCAATCAGGGCGCGACTGTGGTGCACATCGAAGCCGCTGTTCGTGCGGTCACGGTGGTGACCAAGCTGGGTTCGGTGCTGCCGCTGCTCAGTTCATCCACAGGGCTGGTGTTCAACGCCTTTTTGCCTGATCGCGAAACCGCCGAATTGCGCGCGCTGGAACTTGCAACCGACCACCTGCACCCGCTGCAACCTGCCCAGGCCTATACCGCGATCAGCGAACAGATCCGCACCCGTGGTTTGCATTTTGTGCACGGCCTGTTGATGCCTGGCGTCGATGCGCTGTCGGCGCCGGTATTCGAAGCGACCGGCAAAGTAGCGGGCGTGCTGACCGTGGTCGGCCCTACCTCACTGTTCCATGCCGATGAACATGGCCCGGCCGCGCAGCGCTTGCTGGCAGCGGCCCACGCCGTCAGTTGGCGCATGGGCTACCAGCCCGATTGATCACGTTGCGTGTTGCACACGCAAAAGGCGTCGCACAATGAAGCCCAGTAAAACAACCTTGTTCGACCTTTATGCAGTGTTGGCCATCAGCACCCACAGAAGCTTTCGAAAAGCGGCAGATGAGCTTGAGATTTCTGCGTCTGCGCTAAGCCACGCAATTACCAACCTGGAAGCGCGGATGGGCACACGTTTGTTTAACCGCACCACTCGCTCTGTGTCGCTGTCGGAGGCTGGCAGGTTGTTTGTCGAGCGCATCAGCCCGGCGATTGAAGAAATCCAGCTTGCGGAAGAAGGCCTGAACGCCTTTCGGCAATCGCCGCAGGGAACGCTGCGCATCAGCGCTTCAGAGACGGCAGCGCGGATTGTGATGTACCCGGCGTTTACCGCGTTTTTGCAGCGTTTTCCAGACATGCAGGTCGAAATCGTCGTGCAAGAAGGCTTGGTCGATATTGTTGCGGACAACCTGGACGCGGGCATCCGCCTGCGCGATCAGGTGCCAAAAGACATGATCGCCGTGGCCTTGGGCCCGGAAGCGTTTCGCCCGCTGGTAGTCGCCTCCCCCGACTATCTGGCGCGTCACGGCACGCCCGAATCCCCCGAACAATTGAGCCAGCACAACTGCCTGGCCTATCGCTTTTCCAACGGGCAGATCTACCACTGGGAATTTGTACGCGATGAAGTACGCACCGTGGTCAAGCCACAAGGCAATTTCATCGTTAATGCCCAGACGCTGATCGTCGAAGCCGCGAAGCAGGGTGCGGGCATCGCCTACGTCGACGACTCCAGTATCCGGGCTGATATCGCTCGGGGCGAATTGGTCCCCTTGCTGCTCGACTGGTGCGAGCCCTTCCCCGGCCTGGCACTTTATTACCCGGGCCACCGGCTTGTGCCGTCCGGGTTGCGGGCGCTGATAGACAGCTTGCGCAGTGATCGCCCGCTTAAAAACTGACCTTGCTCGCGAACCTTTAAACGATCAAAAGATCGCGAGGCAAGCTCGCTCCTACAGGGTTTATCAACGTGACGGCTTGAACTGCATCAGTTCGCTCCCGGAAACTGCGCCCGCATAAAGCGTTCGTAGGCTTGATCATCCAGTTCCCGGCGCGCTTTAACCAAATGTTCGACGCCATACGGCGCGCAATAACGCAGCCGGTCTGTGCCGTCGGTGGCGGCGGCATAAATGTCTTTGGCTACCTGCTCGGGGGTGGCCACGCCTTCGGCCAGCTTGGTCATCGCCTCTTGGGTGCTGGCCAGAAATGCGTCATAAGCGGGTACGTTGCCATTGCCGTTGCTTTCACGCGCGGAGCGCTCATGGAACGGCGTCATAATGCCGCCCGGCTCGAACAGTTTGACGACGATATGCTGCGAGGCCAGTTCGTAGGCAATCGACTCGGTAAAGCCTTCGAGGGCGCACTTGGTCGAGATGTACACAGAACTGTTGGGCAGGCCGAAAATACCGCCACAGGAACCGACGTTCAAAATCATACCGCCGCCCTGCTGGCGGAGTATCGGAATGACGCGCTGGATCACATTGATAACGCCGAAAACATTCACATCATAATTTTTGCGAATCTTTTCGATGGGCATCCCTTCAATTACACCGTACTGGCCATAACCCGCGTTGTTGATGACCACGTCAATTCGGCCAAATCGTTCCAGTGCCACGGTCAGCGCGCTATCGATGCTCGCGGTGTCTTCGACATCCAGCCGTACAACCAGCAGGTTCGCAATACCGTCCAGCCCATGGGCGGCTTCGGGATTACGCACAGTGGCGACTACATTGAAGCCGTGTTCGGCAAAGTACCGGGCCGTCGCAGCCCCGACGCCGCTGGAGCTACCGGTGATCAGCATGGTTTTTTTCATGGGGTTCCCCTTTCAGAAGTGCAACCAGTCTGAGCGGGAAATGGCGTGGGTTTAAGACCGAAATCAGGGATGCCTTAGTGAGCCATTTGCATCAATCGCAACATTGCGCGTGCCGTGGTAAGCCGCGACGCAGAGCGGTGCTGGCCTGGCCGACTGTTGCCTAATTTGTAACAGAGCTTGTCGTAAACCGGCCTTACTCCCAGGCCAGCGAGCCCTTATTCTTGTCGCACTTACCGGGCACATCTGCCCGCCAGAGCATCGAGTCACAGCGATTCTGCTCACACTGTTTACCCTGACGTTGATTTGCTGCTCCTTGATGAACGTCTTCTTTGGCCGCTGTTTTACAGCGGCCTTTTTTATGCCCGGGATTTAAGCCCGGATGCGCGCTTCAAATCACCAGCATCAACAAGGGCGCGGCCAGCAGGTTGAGGATCCCGGTGAGGACCATGACCAAACCGGCCACCGAGCCTTCTTCGCTGCCCACTTCACGGGCACGGCTAACGCCCGCACCGTGAGCACCGACCGCAAACAGCGCGCCGCGCGCCAGGCTGCTGCGCAACGGCAACCATTTGAGCAGGATGCCGCCCATCATGGCGCCAAACACGCCCGTGAACATCACGAATACGGCGGTGAGTTCCGGTACGCCGCCCAGGCTTTGCGCAACGGGCATGGCGAACGGCGTGGTAATGGAGCGCGGCACCAGCGACAAGGTCAGTGATGTGTCGAGCGCCAGCACTTTGGCCAACCAGTACGAGCTGCCAATCGAGGCGACACTGCCCGCCATCATGCCGAGCAACAACGCCAGCCAATGCCGCGCCAGCAACTTGCGTTGCTGCCAAATCGGTACGGCAAACGCGACGGTCACCGGGCCAAGCACCAACATCAGCCAGTGGGTATCACGGGAATATTCGGCGTAGGCTGTGTGCAGCGGCGCGGCCACGGCCAGCAACAAGGCAGGCACCAGTATCAGCGGCGACAGCAGATAGCGCCCGGTGCGCCGGTACAACCAGCGGCTCAGACCATAAGTCCCCAGCGTGAGCACCAGCCAGAACATCGGCATCAGTTCAGCTTTCATGGCGCAGCTTCCAGCGGCACACGGCTTCAACGGTAAAGGCCGTGACGATCATCACCAACAGGGTGCTCACGCCAATCACCAACAAAATGCGCCAGCCCTCGTCACGCACCAAAGCGCCGTGATCGAGCAGGCTCATCAAGGCGGGAATAAAGAACAACAGCATTTCGGCCATCAGCACACCGGCGCCCAACTGCAAGGTGGCAGGCTTGACCCAGCCTAGGGCGAAGGCCAGCAGCAACAGGATCATGCCCATCACCCCGCCGGGGATCGGCACCTGCAACCACGCGGCAATCTGGCAGCCGACAAAATAGATGGCCAGCAATACGGCGATTTCACTGATCAGCCGACCCATACGTTTTACATCGAAGCGTTTCATAGTGGTTCCAGAGCAGACAGGCCTTCAGTTTAAAGATGCACCTTCCATACCTAAAACGAATTGTTAGACTGGCCTGCATTCCAATCTGGAATCACATTATGGAATTCAAACAACTGCGTACCTTCGTTGAGGTGGTACGCCACGGCGGCTTTACCCAGGCCGCCCAGCACCTGCACATCAGCCAATCGGCGGTGAGCAAACAAGTCGCACAACTGGAGCAAAGCCTCAGCACGACGCTGTTTGACCGGTTCGGTTCGCACGTGCGCCTCACGGCAGCCGGACAGGTGGTGCTGCAACGCGCCGAAGGCATGCTGCGGTTGCACAAAGAGTTATTGAGTGAGCTTGATGACTTGAGCCACCTGGAACGCGGGGAGTTGAAACTGGGTTTGCCGCTGCTGGGCGGTAATGCGCTGTTTGCCAACCTGTTTGCCGAGTACCGGCGTCGCTACCCGAATATTCAGGTGCAACTGCTCGAAGGCGGCAGTTTGAATATTGAACAGGCGGTGTTGAGCGGCGAACTGGAGTTGGGCGGCAGCCTGACACCCAAAAACAATCAGGCGTTTTCTTGGCAGCCCTTTTGCGACGAGCCGCTGGACGCCTTGCTGCCGGCCAATCATCCGCTGGCAGAAGGCGGCAGCGTGCGCCTGGAGCAACTGGCCGAGACACCGTTTTTGCTCTATCAACGCAGTTTTGTGCTTAACGATCGCGTGGTCCAGGCCTGTCAGCAAATGGGCTTTACCCCCAAGGAAGGCGGGCGCAGCGGCCAGTCGGACTTTTTGGTGGCGCTGGTGGCAGCCGGCCAGGGCGTGGTCTTGTTGCCCAGCGTGGTCGCGCGCGAACTGGTGCGCCCCGACGTCATACGTTTAAAGCTGATTGCCCCCGACTCCCTGCGCTGGGACATCGCCTTTATCTGGCGCGAAGGCGCGTACTTGTCACGCGCAGCTCAAGCCTGGCTGGAGCTGCTGCGTGAGCGGTCGATTACTGGGTCAGTGCTTTGATGAAGTCTTCTACCCACGGCTCGGAGTCGCCTTCAGGGTTAACGGTTTCGCTGGCATCCAGGCGCAGCATCGGCTGGACTTCACGCAGGCCCAGCTCGGCAAACAGTTCAGTGAGCAGTTGGCCACCGCCGCAGTAGGTATCGCCGTAGCTGGAGTCGCCCAATGCGATCACGGCACCCGGCAGACCACGCCAGGCGGCGGGCAGCAGGTCACGGATCTCGCTGTACAACGGGGTCAGGTTATCAGGCAGCTCGCCCATGCCGGTGGTCGAGGTCACCGCCAAAAAAGCATCCGGAGCAAAGGCCTGAATATCGGCCAGCGTGGCGCGCGGGTTAAACAGCACCTCAAAACCGGCATCGGTCAGCAGTTGTTTGGCGTTGCGGGCGACTTCTTCTGCGGTGCCGTACACCGAGCCTGAAAGGATGGCGACTTTCATCAATCTGATCCTGTAACTGACTAAAAGGCAGGGATACTAACAGGTGACGCCATGCTTTCGGTGATAGCACGTAGACAGCTTGTCGCGATGTCCTAAAATGGCTCGAACTTAACTGACTTTTGGAGTGCTGCACCATGATCAACGCCCGTTTACTGCAGCGCATGGTGGACGCGTCCCAGGACGGTATTGTGGTGGCCGAGCAGGAAGGTGAAGACAACATCCTTATCTACGTCAATAAAGCGTTTGAGGCACTGACGGGCTACAGCAGCGACGACATCCTGTATCAGGACTGCCGCTTTTTACAGTCAGGCGACCGTGACCAGATTGGTTTGCACTTGATCCGCGAGGCCATCGCCAGCGGAGAGCCGACACGACAGGTGCTGCGTAATTACCGCAAAGATGGTTCGCACTTCTGGAACGAACTGTCGATCACACCGGTGTTCAACGACGCTGATCAGTTGACCTATTTTATTGGGGTGCAAAAGGATGTCACCCAACAGGTAAAGGCCCAGCAAAAAGCCGCTCAACTGGAGATCGAGTTGGCGGCAGTAAAAGCTGAACTGGAGGCGCTCAAGGCAGCCAAGGGTGTTAGCGCGCCGCCGCTTGCTTAAGCTCAACGTCCAGGCGCTGGTTCATCAAAACGGTCTCGCTGCCCAGGCAGGCAATCGATGAACCGGCCAGTGCGTCTTGTGCCACATTGGCGGCCTCACCGGCCAGTGCCACTGAACAGTCCAGCGATTGCGCCAGGCGGATCAAGCGACGCTGATGGGCCGCGCCCACCACCTGCCGGGCGAACAGCACCACCGCCCGAGGCTGAACCTGCTCACAGATCAGCGACAGCTCATCCAGCGGCTGGCCAACGGCCAATACCCTGATCAGCCGATCATTGCGGCTCAACAGCAAACCGGTCACCAGCAGTTCCAGCTCTGTGCACAACTCGGGCAGCCCCACCAGCAACACGCAATCGTGGGCATCCATGGGTTGCAGGTGCAGGCGCTGCTGCACGCGGCCGCGTAAAAAGCGATCCAGCAGCAACCACTCGCTGGTGCGGCCAAACTCATCTTGTGCCTTCAGCAGTTGCTCCCAGAGCGGCATCAAGATGCTTTTGAACACGACTTCAAGCGGGTAGCTGGAGAAAATCTGCCCGTACAGGCGATCCAGTTCAGCTTCGTTAAAGGCGCTGAGCGCAGCTTGAACACGTGCTTGCCATTGTTGGTATTCGTCAACCAAAGCCTCTTTCGGCACGCTGACGGAGGCGGTCGGGCGTGCCAGCAATTCGGCCACTTTACTGACCGCAACGCCGCGCTCAAGCCAGCCCATAACCTGACGCACTGCCTCAATATCGCTCATTGTGTACAAGCGATGCCCTGTTTCGGTGCGTGTCGGCTGGATCAAACCATAGCGCCGCTCCCAGGCACGCAAGGTCACCGGGTTAATGCCGGTGAGCCGGGCGACTTCTCTGATCGGGTACAGGCCCGGCAGTTCTGGCTGACCTGCCGCGAGCGCAACGGGCTCAAGTTCAGTGATCACGGGCATGGTTAAGGCCTGTTACAAGAGTGAATGGAGGGATTCTACGCTTCATCTCCCTCGCTGTGGCGATCCCGTTCATCGCGTTCGGGAACAATCCTTGCTTGTTTTTCCAGACACAGCCCACCACCCCGGCGCTGTGTTTTGTGGTTGCCCTACCCGGGCAACGTCAGCCTCATGGAGATACACAATGTCTACCTCCCCTGTCACCTTGATGGTCGCGCGCCGTGTCGCGAAAGGCCGTTACCAGGAACTGATCGCCTGGCTGCACGAAGGCGAACAGTTAGCCACCGACTTTCCCGGTTACTTGGGTTCAGGCGTGCTGGCACCGCCCCCGGGCGACGATGAATTCCAGATCATTTTCCGCTTTGCCGACGAAGCCACCCTGCACGCGTGGGAACACTCGGTGTCGCGCAAAGCCTGGTTGCAGCGCGGCAGCCACCTGTTTGCCAACCCTTCAGAGCATCGCGTCAGCGGCATCGACGGCTGGTTTGGCGCCGCCGGGCAGCGCCCACCGCGCTGGAAACAGGCCGTGGCCATCTGGCTGGCGTTCTTTCCGGTGTCGTTGTTGTTCAACTTTGCGCTGGGCCCATTACTGGGCGAGTTGAGTTTATTGCCACGGGTATTTGTCAGCACCTTGGCCCTGACGCCACTGATGGTTTATCTGTTTATTCCGCTTTCGACCCATTTGCTCGCAGGCTGGCTGCACAGCACGCCCAACAAGCCCTTGCGCACAAACTCCCTCGCGCAACGCAGTTAACCGATCGCCCCGGGCTTGGCAGTCAGGTCGCGGACGCTGGTATAGTTTTGCCATTGCGCCGCGACTGTTTCCGGCTATTTCGCATAGAGCCCGTCATGCCCACGTCTTCTGCCCCGATCCTGATCACTGGTGCTGGCCAGCGCATTGGTTTGCACTGTGCCCGGCAACTGCTGGCTGACGGTTATCCCGTCATCATCAGCTATCGCAGCGAAAAGCCCGGCGTGCAGGCGTTGCGCGAGCTGGGGGCGACCACGTTGTATGCCGACTTTTCCAGTGAAGGCGGCATTCTCGACTTTATCGAGCGGCTTAAAGCCCACACCGACACGTTGCGGGCTATCGTCCATAACGCCTCGGCGTGGCTGGCAGAGACGCCTGGCACTGAAACCAGCGCCTTTGCCCAGATGTTCAGCGTGCACATGCTCGCCCCGTATCTGATTAACCTGCATTGCAGCGAATTGTTGTTGCGCTCAAGCCCGGCCGACATCGTGCATATCAGCGATGACGTGACCCGCAAAGGCAGTAGCAAGCACATTGCCTATTGCGCCACCAAAGCCGGGCTCGACAGCCTCACGCTGTCATTCGCGGCTAAACTGGCGCCCCATATCAAAGTAAACGGCATCGCCCCGGCCTTGCTGATGTTCAACCAAGACGACGACGCGGCGTACCGCACCAACGCCCTGGCCAAGTCAGCCTTGGGCATTGAGCCCGGCGCCGGGGTGATTTACCAAAGCCTGCGCTACCTGCTGGATAACCCGTACGTGACCGGCACCACCTTGACCGTCAACGGCGGACGACACGTTAAGTAAGACGTCCGCGAGGAAGTATTTCATGAGCACATCATTGCCTGAGCATTACCGCGAGATCCTGGTCGGCCTCGGTGAAAACCCTGAGCGTGAAGGCCTGCTCGACACCCCGAAACGCGCCGCCAAGGCCATGCAGTATCTGTGTCACGGCTATGCCCAGAGCGTTGAGGAAATCGTCAACGGCGCCCTGTTTGCCTCAGACAGCGATGAAATGGTGATCGTCGCTGACATCGAGCTTTACTCGTTGTGCGAGCACCACCTGCTGCCCTTTATTGGCAAGGCCCACGTGGCCTACATCCCGACCGGCAAAGTATTGGGCCTGTCGAAAGTCGCCCGCATCGTCGACATGTTCGCCCGTCGCCTGCAGATCCAGGAAAACCTCACCCGGGAAATCGCCGACGCCATTCAGAGCATTACCCAGGCGGCGGGCGTTGCCGTGGTAATCGAAGCCAAGCACATGTGCATGATGATGCGCGGTGTAGAAAAACAGAATTCGACCATGAACACCTCGGTCATGCTTGGCGCGTTCCGCGAGTCGAGCAGCACCCGCATGGAGTTCCTGCAATTGATTGGACGGAGCAAGTCGTAATGCCACAACTTCAGCCAGGAACGGCCCGCATCCGTGTCAAAGACCTGCGTCTGCGCACTTTTATCGGGATTAATGAAGACGAGATCCTCAACAAGCAGGATGTCTTGATCAACCTCACCATCCTGTATGCCGCGCAAGAAGCGGTACGGGATAACGACATCGATCACGCCCTGAATTACCGGACCATCACCAAGGCGGTGATTCAGCACGTCGAAGAGAACCGCTTCGCCCTGCTTGAGCGCCTGACCCAGGAACTGCTCGACCTGGTGATGAGCAACACCGCCGTGCAGTACGCCGAAGTCGAGGTCGACAAGCCCCACGCCCTGCGCTTTGCTGAATCGGTGTCGATTACGCTGGCGGCATGCCGCTAAGCTACAGCCCACTGAACCCAGGTAAATCTTATGACGCCCCAAGAACAACTTGAACTTGAAGCTGCCGCCTTTCGCCGCCTTGTCGCGCATCTGGACAGCCGCAAAGACGTACAAAATATTGACCTGATGAACCTCTCGGGTTTTTGCCGTAACTGCCTGTCCAAGTGGTACAAGGCCGCGGCAGATGAACGTCAGATCGAGGTCAACCTCGATGACGCCCGTGAAGTGGTCTACGGCATGCCGTACGCCGAATGGAAATCCCTTTACCAGAAAGAAGCCAGCGCCGAACAAGTAGCGGCGTTTGCCAAAGGAAAACACGAATGACTGATTTGAACACCCTGCGCGCCAGCCTCAACAGCGGCGAACACGTATTTGCCGACACGCTTGCGTTTGTCGCCGCGCAGTACGATTACCAGCCGCAGGCTTTCAACAACGGCGGCGTCGAGAACGCGGCCGGGCAAAACGAAGGTTCGTGCAAGACCTTGGGCCTGGCCCTGCTCGAAGGGTTCAGCGATCAAGAAGCGCTGCTGGCGTTCGGCGAGCACTATCGCTCGGTACTGGCGACGCCCGAAGGCACCGACCACGGCAACATCCGCGCGCTGATCAGCCACGGCCTGGGCGGGGTTACATTCCATGCCCAGCCGCTGACGCTCAAGGCGTAAAAAAGCCTTGTAGGAGCGAGCTTGCCTCGCGATCTTTTGACCGTTAAAAGATCGCGAGGCAAGCTCGCTCCTACAGGTTCTACGCCCACAAAAAAACCGGCCGAAGCCGGTTTTTTCAGGCACTACGGATTACTTGAACTCAGCGTTCTGCAGGCCGTCCAGGTAACGCTCAGTGTCCAGTGCTGCCATGCAGCCGGCACCGGCCGAGGTGATGGCTTGGCGGTAAACGTGGTCAGCCACGTCGCCTGCCGCAAACACGCCTTCGATGCTGGTCGCAGTGGCGTTGCCTTCACGGCCGCCCTTGACCACCATGTAGCCGTCTTTGAGTTCCAGCTGACCTTCGAACAGCGAGGTGTTCGGGGTGTGGCCGATGGCGATGAACACGCCGTCTACTTTGATTTCGTCAAAGCTGCCGTCGTTGTTTTTCAGGCGGGCACCGGTCACGCCCATGTTGTCACCCAGCACTTCGTCCAGGGTGGCGTTCAATTTGAACTCGATCTTGCCTTCAGCCACGCGGGCGTTCAGCTTGTCGATCAGGATCTTCTCGGCGCGGAAGGTTTCGCGGCGGTGAACCAAGGTCACTTTGCTCGCGATGTTGGCCAGGTACAGGGCTTCTTCAACGGCCGTGTTGCCGCCACCCACCACTGCTACCGGCTTGTTGCGATAGAAGAAACCGTCGCAGGTTGCACAGGCCGACACGCCCTTGCCCATAAAGGCTTCTTCAGACGGCAGGCCCAGGTAACGGGCGCTGGCGCCGGTGGCGATGATCAGCGCGTCGCAGGTGTAAGTGCCGCTGTCGCCGATCAGGCTGAACGGTTTGTTTTTCAGATCAACGGCGTTGATGTGATCAAACACGATCTCGGTTTCAAAACGCTCGGCGTGTTCACGCATGCGCTCCATCAGGACCGGGCCGGTCAGGCCGTGTACATCGCCGGGCCAGTTGTCGACTTCGGTAGTGGTGGTCAGTTGACCGCCCGCCTGCATGCCCGTGATCAGCAGTGGTTTGAGGTTAGCCCGGGCAGCGTAAACGGCAGCGCTGTAACCGGCAGGGCCAGAACCCAGAATAATCACACGCGAATGACGTACTTCAGACATGACTCACTCCTATGGCCGCCCGTGTCGAAATCGGGGCGGAACGCCGCTTTACCGGCTGGAATAAAAAGAAACCGCTCACCTGCTCAGGCCAGGTCTGTGACCCGCAGGTCCTGAAAAATGTAGGTGCAGCGTATATAGGCCGCTGAGAGTAAGGAAATACGCATTAACAATCCAGCTCATAGCAGCCCTCTATGTGCTCAAATTCATCATTGGACGTCTTTGTTACAGTTATTGTCGAATCCGCCTCCAGGCTTTCGCCCTGTGCGTAAAGCCGATAAGGTCGGCCGATTTTCCACTGCCCGGAGCCCACTATGCCCGCCCCTGTTCTATCTGGCCCGCAGTACCTGCGTGAAGGCCTGAAGCTGGTCCTGAGCCCAGGCCTGCGTTTATTTGTGCTGTTGCCGCTGCTGATCAACCTGGTGCTGTTTGTCGGGCTGATTTACTTCGCCGGGCATCAGTTCAGCCTGTGGGTCGACACGTTGATGCCGACGCTGCCCAGTTGGCTGAGCTTTCTCAACTACGTGTTATGGCCGCTGTTTGTGGTGTTGCTCATTCTGATGGTGTTTTTCACCTTCACTATGTTCGCCAACATTATCGCCGCGCCTTTTAACGGGTTTCTTTCGGAGAAAGTCGAAGCCGTGGTACGCGGGGTCGATAACTCGCCGCCCTTCAGTTGGGGCGAACTGATCGCCATGGTGCCCCGCACACTGGCCCGTGAAATGCGTAAGCTGGGCTACTTTCTGCCCCGCGCCATTGCCTTACTGATTTTGTCGTTTGTGCCCGTGGTCAACCTGGTCGCCGCGCCGTTGTGGCTGATCTTCGGGGTCTGGATGATGGCCATCCAGTACATCGACTACCCAGCCGACAACCACAAACTGGGCTGGAACGAGATGCTCGCCTGGCTGCGCCAGAAACGCTGGCAGAGCCTGAGCTTTGGCGGGGTGGTGTATCTGGTACTGCTGGTGCCCGTGGTCAACCTGCTGATGATGCCTGCCGCTGTGGCCGGGGCAACGCTGTTTTGGGTGCGTGAACGGGGCGAAGAAGCCTTGACCGTGAAAAAGCCATGAAGGGATAAAAATCACGGCTCTCAGCGCTGCATTAAAAACGCTGAGAGCCTTATTGCACCTAAGCTGTCTCCACGCTGTCTACGGATCAGTCGCCATAAATTCATCATTTGGCTGACACGTAGCCGACACAGATCACGTTGAGACTGGTGCCATGACAACTGCCCTGCATATTTCCCTGATCACCGAAACGTTTCCACCAGAAATAAATGGCGTGGCCAACACCCTTGGGCGTTTGTTTGATGGCCTGCGCGCTCGCGATCACCATGTGGAGCTGGTGCGCCCTCGTCAGACCTGCGATGGCAATCAACGCAGTAACGATCAGGTGATGCTGTGCCGGGGCTGGTCTATCCCCGGTTATCCGGGACTGCAGTGGGGCATGGCCTCCACCCGTCGCTTGATGAAGCGCTGGCAAGTACAACGCCCGGACGTGGTGTACATCGCCACCGAAGGCCCGCTTGGGTTGTGTGCGCTGCGCGTGGCACGCCGACTGGGTATTGCAGTGGTCAGCGGTTTTCATACCAACTTCCAGCACTACTCCAGCATTTACGGCCTGGGGGTATTTACCCGGCTGCTGACCCAGTACTTGCGCTGGTTCCATAATCGCTCGGCGTTGACCCTGGTGCCCAGCGCCAGCCAGCGGCTTGAACTGCAGCGCCGGCATTTCGATCGCCTGGAATTACTGGAGCGCGGGGTCGACAGCCGACTGTTCAACCCGGCGAAACGCCAAAGCGCCTTGCGCCAGAGCTGGGGCCTGGGCGAAGACGATATTGCCCTGCTGCATGTGGGGCGCCTGGCACCCGAGAAAAATCTGGGTGCGCTCAAGCGCTGCCTGGAAGCCTTGCAGGAACGCTACCCACGGCGCCGCTTCAAGCTGATCATCGTCGGTGACGGGCCCAAACGGGCCGCACTGGAAGCCTCGCTGCCGGATGCGTTTTTTTGTGGCGCTCAGTCCGGTGAAGACCTGGCCCGCCACTATGCCTGTGGCGACGTTTTTTTGTTCCCGAGCATGACCGAAACGTTCGGCAATGTGGTGCTCGAAGCCTTGGCCTCAGGGCTGGGCGTTGTGGCTTATGACGCCGCTGCTGCGGGCCAGCATATTCGTCACGGCTACAACGGTGTGTTGGCTATGCCAGGGGATGAGTATGCCTGGGTCGACGCTGCCGCCTGGCTCCTTGAAGAGCCGGAAACCCTGCGCACCGTGCGTCTGAATGCGCGCCACCATGCCTGTCGCCAGGGCTGGCCGCAAATTATCGAACAGTTCGAAAACCAGTTGCAGCGCGCCTGCCAAAGCCAGACCGGCTCGCTGCCGCTACCTGAATAAATCCGCCCTGACCTGTGCCGCGCGATCGTCAATCAACAATCGTTCAGAGCGCTGATGACATAACTTAAAGGCGCAAAAAAGGCGCCAACAGGCGCCTTTCTCTACTCGCTCACAGGTGAGCGTAGTAGCCGGTATCAGTGCTGATGACCGCCTTCACCGTGCACGTGGCCGTGAGCAACTTCTTCTTCGCTCGCGTCACGTACAGCAACAACCTTGACCTCGAAGTTCAGGCGCTGACCGGCCAACGGGTGGTTGCCATCAACGGTTACGTCGTCGCCATCCAGGTCACGGATGGTCACGATTTGCATTTGGCCGTCCGGCGCGGAAGCGTGGAACTGCATACCAACTTCCAGTTGGTCAACGCCTTCGAACATGCTGCTGCTCAAGGTGCTGACCAGTTCAGCGGAGTACTCGCCGTAAGCGTCTTCTGGCTCAACGGAAACCTTCAGCTCGTCACCGACGTTTTTGCCTTCGAGGGCTTTTTCCAGACCCGGAATGATGTTGCCCGCGCCTTGCAGGTAAACCAGCGGAGCGCCGCCAGCAGAACTGTCAATGACATCACCAGCGTCGTTGGTCAGGGTATATTCGATGGAGACTGCCTTGTTGGCGGCGATCGTCATGGGGCGAGACCTTTTGCAAAATAATAATGAGTTCGCAAGTTTAACCAAGCATTCGCACGAAAGCGAACACAACCAAGACCAACGGATAACTTTGAAAACCTCAACAATCATTGGCTGGCGCCAAGATGAAGAGCAGCACTGGGTTGTTGTGCTCTCCTGTTGCCACACCCAGCATCAGCGCCATCAACCGCCCTGGCAGTCACGCCCCTGGGTGCTGGACCCTGAGCAGCGGGCAAAAAAAATAGGCCAGCCCTTTCGTTGTGGCTGGTGTGCTCAGGAGGCTGATAGCGTTAACCTTGGCAATTGATTCCAGCACATGGCTCGTTTATCGAGTGTTGCTCTTGCACTGCTACGTCAGGAAGCTCGCATGCAAACTTTCTTTATCGCCCCCACTGATTTTGGTGTGGGCCTGACCTCAATCAGCCTCGGCCTGGTTCGTACTCTGGAGCGTGCAGGCTTGAAAGTCGGCTTTTTCAAGCCCATTGCCCAGCCGCACCCCGGCGACACCGGGCCTGAACGCTCGACCGAACTGGTGGCGCGTACCCACGGCCTCAAGCCGCCACAGCCCTTGGGCCTGGCCCACGTTGAGCGCATGCTCGGCGACGGCCAGCTCGATGAGTTGCTCGAAGAGATTATCAGCCTTTATCAGCAAGCCGCCGTTGGCAAAGACGTGTTGATTGTTGAAGGCATGGTGCCCACGCGCACCGCCAGTTACGCGGCGCGCGTCAATCTGCACCTGGCCAAGAGCCTGGATGCAGAAGTGATTCTGGTGTCGGCCCCGGAAAACGAAGTGCTGACCGAGCTCTCCGGCCGGGTTGAGCTGCAAGCGCAGCTGTTCGGCGGGCCGAAAGACCCGAAAGTGCTCGGCGTGATCCTTAATAAGGTGAAAACCGACGAAAGCATGGAAGTGTTTTCAGCGCGTCTCAAGGAGCACTCACCGTTACTGCGGACCGGCGACTTCAAGCTATTGGGCTGCATTCCGTACCAGCCCGAACTCAATGCCCCGCGCACCCGTGACGTGGCCGAGTTGCTCGGCGCGCAGGTACTGAATGCGGGCGATTATGAAACCCGGCGCATGTCCAAGATCATCCTCTGCGCCCGCACCGTGCTGAACACGCTGCAACTGCTCAAACCCGGCGTGTTGGTGGTAACCCCCGGTGACCGCGATGACATCATCCTGGCCGTCAGCCTGGCCGCCATGAATGGCGTACCGCTGGCGGGCCTGCTGTTGACCAGCGACACCAAACCCGACCCGCGCCTGATGGAGCTGTGCCGTGGAGCTTTGCAAGCCGGTCTGCCCGTGCTATCGGTGAGCACCGGCTCGTACGACACCGCTAACCAGCTCAATCAGCTCAACAAAGAAATCCCGATCGATGACCGCGAGCGCGCAGAGATCATCACTGATTTTGTCGCCAGCCACCTCGACGCGCACTGGCTGCACCAGCGTTGCGGCACGCCACGGGAGATGCGCCTCACGCCTGCGGTGTTCCGCTATCAATTGATCCAGCGCGCCCAGCACGCCAACAAGCGCATCGTCTTGCCCGAAGGTAGCGAGCCCTTGACCGTGCAGGCCGCCGCCATTTGTCAGGCCCGCGGTATCGCCCGTTGCGTGCTGCTGGCCAAGCCTGAAGAAGTTCACGCCGTGGCCAAGGCCCATGGGTTTGAACTGCCGCCGGGGCTGGAGATTCTCGACCCGGATGTGATTCGTGGCCGTTATGTCGAACCGATGGTGGCCCTGCGCAAAACCAAAAGCATCAATGCGCCGATGGCCGAGCAGCAACTGGAAGACCCGGTGGTGATCGGCACCATGATGCTCGCGCTGGACGAGGTCGACGGGCTGGTTTCCGGGGTCATCCACTCCACGGCCAACACCATCCGTCCTGCCCTGCAACTGATCAAGACGGCGCCGGGCTGCACCTTGGTGTCGTCGGTGTTCTTCATGTTGTTCCCGGAACAGGTGCTGGTGTATGGCGACTGCGTGATGAACCCGCACCCGTCGGCCACTGAGCTGGCAGAAATTGCCCTGCAAAGCGCTGACTCGGCCGCAGCGTTCGGCATCACCCCGCGTGTGGCCATGATCAGCTACTCCAGCGGCGACTCGGCCAGCGGCGAAGAGGTCGAAAAAGTCCGTGAAGCCACCCTCCTCGCCCATGAAGCCCAGCGCGCACTGCTCATCGACGGCCCGTTGCAGTACGACGCTGCGGCCAACGAAACAGTGGCCCGCCAACTGGCGCCCAACAGCCAGGTGGCCGGCCGTGCGACGGTGTTTGTCTTCCCCGACCTGAACACCGGCAACACCACTCACAAGGCCGTGCAGCGCAGCGCTGATTGCGTGAGTTTGGGCCCGATGCTGCAAGGCCTGCGCAAACCGGTGAACGACCTGCCCCGTGGTGCGCAAGTGGACGACATCGTCTACACCATCGCCCTGACGGCGATTCAAGCCGCCAACCGACCTATGGATGTGTAAATGCTGGATTTTCTGCCTGCGCCGTTACGCGGCGTCATTGCTTCATTGTTCTTGGCGATCAACACCATCGTGTGTTGCACGCCGTTGTTTGTGGTCGCGATCTTTAAGCTGTGCCTGCCGTTCAAGCCTGCGCAACGGGTGACCGACGAACTGATGCGACACATTCACCAAGCCTGGGTCGGCAACAACAAACGCTGGATGGACCTGCTGGGCAAAACCCGCTGGCACATCAAGGGGCTCGACGGGCTGGACTATGAGCACTCGTACCTGGTGACCAGCAACCACCAGAGCTGGGTCGACATCATGGTGCTGCAATACGTGCTCAACAAACGTATCCGCCCGCTGAAGTTCTTCCTCAAGCAAGAGCTGATCTGGGTGCCGGTGATCGGGCTGGCGTGGTGGGCGTTGGGCTTCCCGTTCATGAAGCGCTACTCCAAGGCGTACCTGGCCAAACACCCGGAAAAGAAAGGCGCCGACCTGGCGACCACCCGCAGAACCTGCGCCAAGTTCAAAAACCAGCCGGTGGGCATTTTCAACTTCGTCGAAGGCACACGCTTCACCGAAGGCAAACACGCTGAACAGCAATCGCCGTTCCGCTACCTGCTCAAACCTAAAGCCGGCGGCATTGCCTTCGTGCTGGATGCGATGGGCGAACAGTTAAAGTCCATCGTCAACGTAACGATTCATTACCCTGGTGGACGCCCGGGGTATTGGGATTTGCTATGTGGCAACGTGCGGGACGTGGTGGTGGTGTTTGAAGAGCTGGAAATCCCGGCGGAGTTCATCGGCAAAAACTACGACCAGGACCCGGCCTATAAATTGGCGTTTCAGAGCTGGATCAACCAGCTGTGGGAAGACAAGGACCGCTTGCTGGAGCAATTGCATCGGGAATACCCCAAGGCCTAAGGCACCGCCGCTTTTGGGGATGCGTCCTGCCTCAGTTCCACACCCAACAAAAAGCCCGCCACCGATTGCTCGGTGGCGGGCTTTTTTAATCGCGGCTTAAATTGCGCCGCGTTGACGCAACAGGTCGAGCACCCGCTTGACGCCTTCTTCGATGGTCAGCGCTTGAGTGTCGACCACCAGGTCTGCATTCAAAGGCACGTCGTACGGGAAGGATTCGCCCGGGATGTTGTCGCCACCCGCTGCATACAGGCCCTGCGGGTCACGCTCGGCGCAGACCGCAGGCGATGCCTGTACATACACCGTGATCAAGCGGTCATCACCGATCAGGGCTTTGGCCTGTTCGCGGCCTTCAGCATCCGGCGCGACGAAAGCTGCCAGGGTCAGCAAGCCGGCTTCGTTGAATTGACGCGCCACGTGGGCAGCACGACGCCAGTTCTCGGTACGGCCCGCACGGTCCTGTGGCAGACCTTTGTTCAGGTCATGACGCAGGTTTTGACCGTCCAGGACGAACACCGCACGGCCCATGTCAAACAACTTGCGTTCAACCGCGTAGGCCAAGGTGCTTTTACCGGCACCCGACAAGCCGCTGAACAATACGGTCGCCGGTTGTTGGCCAAAGCGCTGGGCGCGCTCTTGAGTAGTGACGTGTGCCAACTCGCCGTGATGCGTGGCGCTGCCGTGGCTGACCGGCGAAGCGATGATCATACCCGCGCCCACGGTGCCGTTGGTCAAACGGTCGATGATGATGAACGAACCGGTGGTGCGGTTGCTTTCATAACCATCCAGGGCAATCGGTGCGTCGAGGCTGATCTTGACCTTGCCGATCTCGTTCAACTGCAACGAGCTGGCCGAGCCTTCTTCGAGGGTGTTCACATCGACTTTGTTGACGATGCTGGCAATCGAACCTGGCACATAGCTGGTCGCACGCTTGATGTCGTACTTCTTGCCCGGCAACATCGGCTCTTCAGCCATCCACACCAGCATGGCTTCGAAGTTATCAGTCACCTGCGGCACGTTGTCGGCATGCACCAACAAGTCGCCACGGGAGATGTCGATCTCGTCTTCCATGGTCAGCGTGATCGCCTGGCCAGGCCCGGCGTGCTCCAGTTCACCTTCAAAGGTGACAATGGATTTCACGCGGCTGCTTTTACCCGACGGCAGCACCACGATCTCGTCGCCCTTGTGCACGACGCCGCTGGCCAGCGTACCGGCGAAACCCCGGAAGTTCAGGTTCGGACGGTTCACGTATTGCACCGGGAAGCGCAGATCGGTGAGGTTGCGGTCGGCCGCGATTTCCACGGTTTCGAGGATTTCCATCAGCGACTGACCGGTGTACCACGGCGAGCGCTCGGACTTGTTCACCACGTTGTCGCCCTTGAGGGCAGACATCGGCACGAAATGCAGGCTAGAAGGCTTCATTTTCAAGCCTTCAGCGAACTTCAGGTAATCGGCCTTGATCGACTCGAACACGCCTTCGTCAAAGTTCTTGAGGTCCATCTTGTTGATGGCCACGACGATGTGCTTGATGCCCAGCAACGAGGCGATAAAGCTGTGACGACGGGTTTGGGTCTGCACGCCGTAACGGGCATCCACCAGAATGATAGCCAGGTCACAGGTGGACGCACCGGTGGCCATGTTGCGGGTGTACTGCTCGTGTCCCGGGGTATCGGCAATGATGAACTTGCGCTTGGCCGTGGAGAAGTAGCGGTACGCCACGTCAATGGTGATGCCCTGCTCGCGCTCGGCTTGCAGGCCGTCGACCAGCAGCGCCAGGTCGATGTCGTCGCCGGTGGTGCCGCTTTTTTTCGAATCGCGGGTAATGGCTTCCAGATGGTCTTCATAGATCATCTTGGAGTCGTGCAGCAGGCGCCCGATCAGGGTGCTCTTACCGTCATCGACGTTGCCGCAGGTCAGAAAGCGCAACATCTCTTTGCGCTCGTGCTGGCCCAGGTAGGCGAGGATGTCCTCGCTGATCAAATCAGATACGTGCGACATGACAACCCCTTAGAAATAACCTTGACGTTTTTTATCTTCCATCGAGCCTGCGCCATCGTGATCGATGACTCGGCCCTGGCGCTCGGAAGTTCGCGTCAGGAGCATTTCCTGGATGATGTCGGTCAGGGTTTCTGCCTCGGACTCTACCGCGCCAGTCAGCGGGTAGCAGCCCAGAGTACGGAAGCGGACCTTTTTCTTGACGATGCGCGCCTTGTCTTCGTCAGACAGGTGCTCAAGGATGCGCTCGTCGTCGATCATGATCAGTGTGCCGTTCTTCTCGATGACTTCACGCTCAGCCGCGAAGTACAGCGGCACGATCGGGATACCTTCAAGGTAGATGTATTGCCAGATGTCGAGTTCGGTCCAGTTGGACAACGGGAACACGCGAATCGACTCGCCTTTGTTGACGTTGCCGTTGTAGACGTTCCACAACTCGGGGCGCTGGTTTTTTGGGTCCCAGCGGTGTTTGCTGTCACGGAACGAGTACACGCGCTCTTTGGCACGGGACTTTTCTTCGTCGCGACGGGCACCACCGAAGGCGGCATCAAAACCGTGTTTGTCGAGCGCCTGTTTGAGGCCCTCAGTTTTCATGATGTCGGTGTGCTTGGCGCTGCCGTGGGTGAAGGGGTTGATCCCTTGCGCCACGCCGTCAGGATTTACGTGAGTGATGAGGTCCAGGCCCAGCTCGGCAACCATCTTGTCGCGAAAGCTGTACATCTCCTGGAATTTCCACTGGGTATCAACATGCATTACCGGAAACGGCAGCTTGCCAGGGAAAAATGCCTTGCGGGCAAGGTGCAGCATTACGGCGGAATCTTTACCAATGGAGTACAGCATCACCGGGTTATCGAACTCGGCGGCCACCTCGCGAATGATATGGATGCTCTCCGCCTCCAACTGTTTCAGGTGCGTCAGTTTGTCGACCATGGCTACTCACGAAAGCTATCTTATTAACGGCCTGCGGGCCGTGTTCGAGGGTCGAATGCTAGCACAGCGCCTACTTCTATTGAGGGCGCCAAGTAGACCTAAACGATCTAAGAATAGATCGCCAGGTTTGGCCGCCCCGCCCACTGTAGCCGCTGCCGCAGGCTGCGATGGGTTGCGCAGCAGCCCTGCTTTTGGGGTTAAAAGCGAAGGTCCTGCGGCCCTTATCGCAGCCTTCGGCAGCGGCTACAGATGTTTGCCAAAGTTTTAAATCGGATTGGGGCAGTCGATGAACAGGTGTTCCAGGGCAAAGCGTCGCGCCAGGTAATCGCCCAGCGCCTGTACGCCGTAACGCTCGGTGGCGTGGTGGCCGGCAGCGATGAAGCTGATGTCGTTTTCCCGCGCACTGTGGAAGGTTTGCTCGGACGCTTCGCCGCTCAAGTACAGGTCAACGCCCGCCAGCACGGCCTGGTCGATAAACCCTTGGCCGCCGCCGGTGCACCAGCCCACGCGGCGAATCATGTCGCGGCCTTCAATAAGCAACGGTTCACGACCCAGCGCTTCCTGGACACGGCGGGCAAAATCGCGGGCAGTCATCGGTTCGGCCAATGACCCCACCAGGCCCACGACTTTGTTGTTGGCCGGGTCCAGCGGGCCTTCAACGGTAATGTCCAGTTGCCGCGCCAATTGCACGTTATTACCCACCTCAGGGTGCAGGTCGAGTGGTAAGTGGTAGGCCAGCAAGCTGATATCGTGCTTGAGCAGGGTTTTCAGGCGACGCTGCTTCATGCCGGTGACGCACGGGTCTTCGCCCTTCCAGAAGTAGCCGTGATGCACCAGGATCAGGTCGGCCTCAGCGTCGACCGCAGCATCCAGCAACGCCTGGCTGGCAGTGACCCCGCTCACAATTCGCACTACTTGCGGTCGGCCTTCGACTTGCAGGCCGTTGGGGCAGTAATCGCTGATTGCAGCGCTGTTCAGGTAACGATTTGCTTCTTCTACCAGCGTGCTCAGGGCGACAGCCATAAAAGACTCCTAAATATAGCGTTCAGAGGCGCTCGGGCACTCGTATAATGGCCGCCATTATGGGCCGTCATGGTGGCTCTGCAACCTTCAGGATTAAGTTCAATGTTCAAGGCTTTGCGTTTTTTTGGCTGGCCATTGCTGGCCGGCGTGCTTATCGCTTTGCTGATTATTCAACGCTATCCAGAGTGGGTTGGCCTGCCGACGCTGGACGTTAATCTGCAACAAGCCCCGCGCACCAGTTATGTGCAGCAAGGCCCTGTGACCTATGCCGACGCCGTGACCCGCGCCGCCCCGGCAGTCGCCAACCTGTACACCACCAAAGTGGTGAACAAAAACGCCAGCCCGCTGTTTGAAGACCCGCAGTTCCGACGCTTTTTCGGCAACAACGCGCCCAAACAAAAGCGTATGGAATCGAGCCTCGGCTCGGGCGTGATCATGAGCCCGGAAGGCTATTTGCTGACCAACAACCACGTGGTGGCGGGTGCTGACCAGATTGTCGTGGCGCTCAAGGACGGTCGCGAAACCCTGGCCCGCATGATCGGCAGCGACCCTGAAACTGACCTGGCCGTGCTCAAGATTGACCTGAAAAACCTGCCCTCGATCACCATTGGTCGCTCTGACGCCTTGCGCATCGGTGACATCGCGCTGGCCATTGGTAACCCGTTTGGTGTGGGTCAAACCACCACCATGGGCATCATCAGCGCCACCGGGCGTAACCAGTTGGGCCTGAACAACTACGAAGACTTTATCCAGACCGATGCCGCGATCAACCCCGGCAACTCGGGCGGCGCGCTGGTGGATGCCAACGGCAACCTGACCGGCATCAACACCGCGATCTTCTCCGAGTCGGGTGGCTCGCAAGGTATTGGCTTTGCGATCCCGATCAACCTGGCGATGGAAGTCATGAAGTCGATTATCGAGCACGGCCAAGTGATCCGTGGCTGGCTGGGGATTGAAGTTCAGTCACTGACGCCGGACCTGGCCGAGTCGTTTGGCATGAATGGACGCCCGGGGATTGTCGTCGCGGGGATCTTCCGTGATGGCCCGGCGCAAAAAGCCGGTATGCAACTGGGTGATGTGATCCTGAGCATTGACGGCGAACCGGCCAACGATGGTCGTCGCTCGATGAACCAGGTGGCCCGCATCAAGCCTTCAGACAAGGTGGCGATTCTGGTCTTGCGCAATGGCAAAGAGCTCAAGCTCACCGCCGAAGTGGGCCTGCGGCCACAGCAAGAACAGCCGGCGCATACCGAGAAGTAAACACCCCTCTGTAGGAGCGAGCTTGCCTCGCGATCTTTTGATCTTAAAAGATCGCGAGGCAAGCTCGCTCCTACAGGTCGTTAGTTAAATATCTGACAACCCTTCAATCAGCGCCGCGTTCTGCTCAGGCGTGCCAATGCTGATGCGCAGGAACTGGGCGATGCGCAGTTGCTTAAAGTGACGCACGATCACGCCCTGTTCACGCAATTTGGCCGCCAGTGCTGGCGCATCGTGTTCCGGGTGGCGGGCAAAAATAAAGTTCGCCGCCGACGGCAGCACTTCAAAACCCAACGCCTTCAACTGACCGACCACGTGCTCGCGGCTGTCGATGACCGCCTGACAGGTCTGTGCGAAGTAGTCACGGTCGGCAAAAGCCGCAGCCGCGCCGACGATGGCGATGCGGTCCAGCGGGTAGGAGTTGAAGCTGTTTTTAATCCGCTCCAGGGCCTCGATCAGGTCAGGATGGCCCACCGCCAGGCCCACCCGCAAACCGGCCAGCGAGCGCGATTTGGACAGGGTTTGGGTCACCAGCAGGTTCGGATAGCGGTCCACCAGGCTGATGGCGGTTTCACCACCAAAGTCGATGTAGGCTTCGTCCACCACAACCACTGAGTCCGGGCTGGCCTCGAGCATTTGCTCAATGGCGTCCAGCGCCAGCAAGCAGCCCGTCGGCGCGTTAGGGTTCGGGAAGATGATGCCGCCGTTGGGCTTGGCATAGTCCGCAGGCTGGATCTGGAACTGCTCATCCAGCGGCACCGCGTCGAACTCGATGCCATAGAGGCCGCAGTACACCGGGTAGAAGCTGTAGCTGATGTCCGGGAACAACAGCGGTTTGTCGTGCTGCAACAGGCCATTGAAGATGTGCGCCAGCACTTCGTCAGAACCGTTGCCGAGAAACACCTGGTTGGTCTGTACGCCGTAATACTCGGCCACCGCCTGCTTGAGCAAGTCGCTGTTCGGATCCGGGTACAGACGCAGGTTGTCGTTAACTTCGGCCTGCATCGCAGCCAGCGCTTTGGGCGATGGCCCGTAAGGGTTCTCGTTGGTGTTGAGCTTGACCAGTTTGGTCAGTTTTGGCTGCTCACCCGGCACGTAGGGCACCAGCTCTTTAACGAACGAACTCCAGAATTTGCTCATGCTTATTGCCCCTGTTCGGTGTCGGCGATGATCCGGTATTCAGCACTGCGGGCGTGGCCGGTCAACGACTCGCCACGGGCCAGAATCGAAGCGGTTTTGCCCAGGTCAGAAGCGCCCTGCTCCGAGCAAAAAATGATCGATGAGCGCTTCTGGAAGTCGTACACACCCAGCGGCGACGAGAAACGTGCGGTACCCGACGTCGGCAATACGTGGTTCGGGCCTGCGCAGTAATCGCCCAGAGCTTCGGAGGTGTGACGGCCCATGAAGATGGCCCCGGCGTGACGGATCTGCGGCAACCAGGCTTGCGGGTCTGCCACCGACAGCTCCAGGTGTTCCGGGGCAATGCGGTTGGCAACGTCCATGGCTTGCTGCATGTCATTCACCAGAATCAACGCGCCACGGCCATTGATCGAGGTGTTGATGATGTCGGCACGTTCCATGGTCGGCAGCAGTTTGGCGATGCTGGCAGCCACCTTGTCGAGGAACTCGGCATCCGGGCTGACCAGAATCGCTTGCGCGTCTTCGTCGTGCTCGGCCTGGGAGAACAGGTCCATGGCGATCCAGTCCGGGTCGGTCAGGCCGTCGCAGACCACGAGGATCTCCGAAGGCCCGGCGATCATATCGATACCCACTTGGCCAAACACATGGCGCTTGGCGGTGGCCACGTAGATGTTGCCCGGCCCGACCACTTTGTCGACTTGCGGCACGCTTTCAGTGCCATAGGCCAGCGCTGCAACGGCCTGGGCGCCACCGATGGTGAACACCCGGTCAACCCCGGCAATGCAGGCAGCAGCGAGAACCAGCTCGTTGATTTCACCACGCGGCGTGGGCACGACCATGACCACTTCGCCCACACCTGCCACTTTGGCCGGGATCGCGTTCATCAACACGGAAGATGGATACGACGCTTTGCCGCCCGGCACGTACAGACCGGCGCGGTCCAGTGGCGTGACCTTCTGCCCCAGCACGGTGCCGTCGGCTTCTGTGTAGCTCCAGGAGTCCTGCTTCTGTTTTTCGTGGTAGCTGCGCACACGCTGTGCGGCTTTTTCCAGCGCTTCACGCTGCGCGTCGGTGATGCGGGTCAAGGCCAGTTCCAGGCGCTCACGCGGCAGGATCAAGTCGGCCATGGAGTTAACGCTCAAGCCGTCAAAACGCTGGGTGAACTCTACCAACGCGGCATCGCCACGCTCGCGAACGGCTTTGATGATGTCGAGCACACGCTGGTTGACCGAGTCGTCAGACACACTTTCCCAGCTCAGCAGATGATCCAGATGCTGCGCGAAGTCCGGGTCAGCAGCGTTGAGTCGGCGAATTGCAGTGGGAGCGGTCATAGCGAGGGCCTCGGTAATGGGCGTTTGCTTGGAATTAAGGGATGCAAGTATCAGGCACGGCAAGACTACCAAGCCATCCGCGTGGGTACCTGAAATTTCTGGCTATTACACGGATGGATGGGCGCGACGTAAAGATGCTGGATCCAGGGTCGCGCAGGTGTGTCAGCCGCGGTGTCGAGACTCGACTGCTTTGCGCAGGGTATCGATCAGGGCTTGAATGCGGGCGTGCTGCATTTTCATCGACGCTTTGTTGACCACCAGACGGGAACTGATGGCGGCGATGAAGTCTTGTGGCTCAAGGCCGTTGGCACGCAGGGTGTTACCGGTATCGACGACGTCGATGATTTTGTCGGCCAAGCCGATCAGCGGAGCCAGTTCCATCGAGCCGTAGAGCTTGATGATGTCGACCTGACGGCCTTGTTCGGCGTAGTAACGCTTGGCGATATTGACGAACTTGGTGGCAACGCGCAGGCGGCCTTTAGGTTCAGCGGCGCCGACAGCACCGGCTGTCATCAGCTTGCATTGGGCAATCTGAAGGTCCAGCGGCTCGTAAAGACCCTGGCCGCCGTATTCCATCAGCACATCTTTGCCCGCGACACCGAGGTCGGCGGCACCATGCTCGACATACGTTGGTACATCGGTGGCACGGACGATCAGCAGACGGACGTCCGGCTGGGAGGTCGGGATGATCAGCTTGCGGCTTTTGTCCGGATTCTCGGTCGGCACAATGCCTGCTTCAGCCAGAAGCGGCAGGGTGTCGTCAAGGATACGGCCCTTGGACAGTGCAATGGTCAACATGGGAAACGTAAGTCCTTATCAGGGTACTTATGCCCGGCGCAATCGGCGCCGGACATGCATCGAGCCTGATATCAGGCTCGACTTGAACGATTCAAGGCCAGGTAAGGTAACGCGTGGGAGCGCTTACGTCACCTGGCAGCTGGACACGATCCCTGTGCCCATGATGCCAAACCCCAAAACTAGCCCGGAACGCGGCGGATTTTGGCACCCAGCATTTGCAGTTTTTCTTCGATGCACTCGTAGCCACGGTCTATGTGGTAGATGCGGTCGATCAGGGTGTCGCCTTCAGCAACCAGTGCCGAAATGACCAGGCTGGCCGAAGCACGCAGGTCGGTGGCCATGACGGGCGCGCCTTTGAGCGTTTCAGTGCCGGTGACGATGGCGGTGTTGCCTTCTACCTGGATCTTGGCGCCCATGCGGTGCAGTTCGTAAACGTGCATGAAGCGGTTTTCGAAGATGGTCTCGATCACTGCACCGGTGCCTTCGGCAATGGCGTTGAGCGAAATGAACTGCGCTTGCATGTCCGTCGGGAACGCCGGGTACGGAGCCGTACGCACGTTGACCGCCTTCGGGCGTTTGCCGTGCATGTTCAGCTCGATCCAGTCTTCGCCGGTGGTGATCTCGGCGCCCGCTTCCTTGAGCTTCTCAAGGACGGCTTCGAGGATGGTCGGATCGGTGTCCTTAACCTTCACGCGACCGCCGGTCACAGCGGCAGCCACCAGGTAAGTACCGGTTTCGATACGGTCCGGCATCACGCGGTAAGTTGCCGGGTGCAGCTCTTTAACGCCATCAATGGTGATGGTGTCAGTGCCAGCACCGCTTACCTTGGCGCCCATGGCGTTCAGGAAGTTGGCCAGGTCAACCACTTCAGGCTCGCGCGCAGAGTTCTGCAATACGCTGCGGCCATTGGCCAGAGCTGCGGCCATCATGATGTTTTCAGTACCGGTTACGCTGACGGTATCAAAGAAGAAGTTGGCACCGCGCAAGCCGCCTTCTGGCGCCTTGGCCTTGATGTAGCCACCTTCGACGTCAATCACGGCGCCCATGGCTTCGAGGCCACGGATGTGCAGGTCGACTGGACGCGAGCCAATGGCGCAACCGCCAGGCAGGGCAACTTCGGCTTCACCGAAGCGTGCAACCATCGGGCCCAGCACCAGGATCGACGCACGCATGGTTTTCACCAACTCGTACGGTGCAACCAGGGTCTTGATGGTGTTCGGGTTGATTTCGACGCTGAGCTTCTCGTCGATCACCGGCTCAATGCCCATGCGACCGAACAGCTCGATCATGGTGGTGATGTCATGCAAATGCGGCAGGTTGCCAACCGTGACCGGGCCATTGCACAGCAAGGTCGCAGCCAGAATCGGCAAAGCAGAGTTCTTCGCACCGGAAATACGGATTTCGCCATCAAGACGGGCACCGCCGGTAATAATCAATTTATCCATAACAATCTCGACGCCAAGGGGGCTCAGGTGCGCTCGGCCCAGGCCGCGCGGCTGAAGAATTTCATAGTCACCGCATGGATGCTGCCATCAGCGATCCACGGGTTCAAATGGGTATAGATGCTTTGTTGACGTTTGACCGGGCTCAAGGCCGCCAGCTCGTCACTAATCACGTTCAGCTGAAAGTTGCAGCCTTCGCCTTCAACTTCTACCTGGATTTCAGGCAGCTTCTCTTCAAGAAAGCTCTTAACTTCTACGGCCTGCATGCTCAACCTCAATCGGCGCCTAACGCGCGCGGGTCGGCCATCATACAAAAAAGCCCCGCGCCTGCGAACCCCGTATAACAGGACTCTGACGGGGGGCTTTTTTATAAGTGGCTATTAATGATGTGCCAGCAACTCGGTCAGACCCGAAACTTTAGCGATTTCACGCATGTCTTCGGGCAAACCGGTGATGCTCATTGGCTTGTTCAGGGTTTGCGCGTCACGGATGTAGCACAGCAGCAGGGACAAGCCCACGCTGCTGGACTTGGTGACCGCCGAGCAATCCACCACCAGGGCTTTGGCCAAGGCCTTTTTGATCAAGGCCTGGCCTTCTTTGCGCAAGCGCGGGCCGGTCTGATAGTCGAGTACGCCACTCAGGCGCAGCTCGCTTTCGCCAGCCAGGGTAATGGCGGCGTCACTCATTGGCTCAACTTCTCGTCGGTTTTTTCCTTGGCCTTGGCAACTTCGCCGGCCCAGCCATCAATGGTCTTGTCCAGATCATTGCCGTTGCGCTGCATGGCATCGGCGAACTGATCACGGAACAACTTGCCGATGTTGATACCGTTGATGATGACGTTACGTACTTTCCACTCGCCATCCACTTGGGTCAGCGTGTAGGAAACAGGGTAAACCGCACCATTGGCACCTTTGACCGTCATCGGTACAGAGACATTATCGCCATTGGTCTGTTGCTTGGCGTCACCGACGCTGATGCCCTCGTTCTTGAACTCAAGCAAGGCGTTGCCGTAAAACTGGATCAGGCTGCGCTTGAAGTTGTCCTGAAAGCGCTGCATCTGTGCGGGGGTGGCCCTGCGCGAATACTTGACGGTCATGATGCTTTTGGAAACACCGTCAACGTCCACAACCGGCCCAACGATGTTGTTCAGGGCATCGTAAAACTCGGTCGGGCTTGCTTTGTATTTTTCTTTGTTGGCGGACAGGTCAGCCAGCAGTCGAGTGGTGGTGTCGGTCACGATGTCATGGGGAGACTGACCCGGCGCAGCACTCGCCATCATCGGCAAAGCCGCCGCCAACATTACCAGCAGGCCACGGCGCAAGAGAGAAATCATCTTAAGGCTCCTTATTTGGCTTCTTTGCTAACGGTGTTCATGAGGAACTTGCCGATCAGGTCTTCGAGGACCAGCGACGATTGCGTGTCGTGAATGGTGCCACCATCCTTGAGCACAACGTCATCCCCGCCTACGCTGATACCGATGTACTTCTCGCCCAACAGCCCGGCTGTGAGGATAGACGCTGTCGAGTCCGTCGGCAGGTTATTCACATCCTTTTCCACTTGCAGGGTGACGCGTGCCGTGAAGTTGTCACGGTCCAGGTCAATTGCCGTGACCTTGCCGATGGTGACGCCTGCCATGGTGACTTTGGCGCGCACCGTCAGACCGGCGATGTTGTCAAAGTAGGCATAGAGTTTGTAGGTGTCCGTGCTGGCAGTCGGCGACAGCCCACTGACTCGCAGGGCAAGTAACAGTAAAGCCAGGATGCCAGCCAGCAGGAACAGGCCGACACCGATTTCCATGGTGCGGTTTTGCATCAGAAATCTCCAAACATCAAGGCAGTCAAAATGAAGTCCAACCCGAGGACTGCCAGAGAGGCATACACCACGGTTTTGGTAGTGGCACGGCTGATCCCCTCTGATGTGGGCTCGCAGTCATAACCTTGAAACACAGCAATCCAGGTCACTACAAAAGCAAACACGATACTTTTGATGATCCCGTTAATCACGTCACCACTGAAGGTCACACTGTTCTGCATGTTGGCCCAGTAGGAACCGTCGTAGACACCCAGCCAGTCGACTGCCACCCACGAACCGCCCCAGATCCCGACCACACTGAAAATCATCGCCAGCACCGGCAGGGAAATGAACCCGGCCCACAAACGTGGCGCAATGATGTATTTGAGCGGGTCAACACCGATCATTTCCAGGCTGGACAACTGTTCGGTTGATTTCATGTTGCCGATTTCGGCGGTCAGCGCCGACCCGGCACGCCCGGCGAACAGCAAGGCAGTCACCACCGGCCCCAGCTCACGCAACAGGGTCAAGGCAACCATTTGCCCTACCGCCTGCTCGGAACCGTAGCTGGACAAGATACTGAAGCCCTGCAGCGCCAGCACCATGCCGATAAAAATACCGGACACCACGATGATGACCAGCGACATGACGCCCACAGAGTGCAGTTGTTTGAGCAACAGCCCAAACCCGCCGCCAATGCCGCCACGCCCAAGCAATGCATGGAACAGGAAGATGGTCGAACGGCCCAGTACCGAGACCATGTCGATCCCGGCTCTGCCGAATAACCCGATTCGGTCAATCATTGATTTTTTGGGCATTAACGCTTCCCCAGAAGATCGGTTCGGTAGTCCGACGCCGGAAAATGGAACGGAACCGGGCCGTCCGGATCGCCGTTCATGAATTGACGAATGCGCGGGTTATCCGCATTCATCAGTTCTTCTGGCGTGCCCTGCCCCAGCACCTGGCCATCGCCGACGACATAAAGATAGTCAGAAATACTCGCCGTCTCCGCCAGGTCGTGGGACACCACAATGCTGGTGATGCCCAACGCGTCGTTGAGCAGACGGATCAGCCGCACCAGAACCCCCATGGCAATCGGGTCCTGGCCAACAAAGGGTTCGTCATACATCAGGATCTGCGGATCCATGGCAATCGCCCGCGCCAGGGCTACCCGGCGCTTCATGCCGCCCGACAGCTCATCGGGCATCAGATCGATTGCCCCGCGCAGCCCCACGGCCTGCAATTTAAGCAGCACGATGTCACGGATCATGTCTTCTGGCAGTTGGGTGTGAACCCGCAGCGGGAACGCTACGTTTTCGAACACGTCCAGGTCGGTGAACAACGCGCCACTCTGGAACAACACGCCCATGTGCTTGCGCGCATCGAACAGGTCGCTGCGTGACAGGGTCGGCAGATTCTGGCCATTGACCCACACTTCACCGCTGCTGGGACGCAGTTGCATGCCCATCAAACGTAACAGGGTAGTCTTGCCGCAGCCGGACGGGCCCATGATTCCCGTGACTTTGCCACGCGGAATTCGAATATCGACATTATTGAAGATGCTGCGCGAACCGCGCTTGAAGGACACTCCCTTCAGCTCGACCGCGTAGGCGTTATCGGCGCTCATCTAAACTCCTTGCGATGCAGCTTCTGCCTCTCACCCGGACACCATGCTTCTTATTAAGAAGCTCGCGCTCCTGAGCGGGCCGAACTGGCGGCGAACTATAGCACTGCTGATACAGACCGCCCAAGACCGAAGGAGTGCCCTCACAGGTTCCAGACAGCTAATAAATGCCAAATTAACCGCAGTCCTGACACTGACTTGTAACCTGGCGCAACAAAGCATCACGATCAAGCGTGAGGGAATTGCGCATAACCGCTATAATCGTCGCCTTTTCTCAGGCTACCCGACTTCAAACATGAGCCAATCCAGCGACCTGATTCAATCTGCCCACCGTACTATCCGTCTTGAACTGGAAGCCGTCGAAGGTTTGCTGGCTCATATCGACGCTGATTTCGTACGCGCTTGCGAGATGATTCTGGCAAGTAAAGGCCGGGTTGTCGTGGTCGGCATGGGCAAATCCGGGCATGTCGGCAATAAAATTGCCGCCACCCTGGCCAGCACCGGCACCACGGCTTTTTTTGTTCATCCCGCAGAAGCCAGCCATGGCGACATGGGCATGATCACCAGCGATGACATCATTCTGGCCTTGTCGAACTCCGGCACCACGGCCGAAATCGTTACCCTGCTGCCACTGATCAAGCGCCTGGGCATCAAACTGATCAGCGTGACCGGCAACCCGAACTCGACGCTGGCCAAAGCCGCCGAGGTGAACCTCAACGTTCATGTTGCCCACGAAGCCTGCCCACTGAACCTGGCGCCGACTTCCTCGACCACCGCAGCGCTGGTCATGGGCGACGCCCTGGCCGTGGCATTGCTCGAAGCGCGCGGCTTTACCGCCGAAGACTTCGCCTTCTCGCACCCCGGTGGCGCCCTGGGCCGTCGCCTGCTGCTGAAAGTCGACAACGTGATGCACTCTGGCGATGAACTGCCAAACGTGGTCCGCGGCACCTTGCTTAAAGACGCCTTGATGGAAATGACCCGCAAAGGCCTTGGCATGACCGTTGTCGTTGAAGAAGACGGGCGACTGGCCGGGATCTTCACTGACGGCGACTTGCGCCGCACCCTGGACCGCGAAATCGATATTCGCAATGCAACCATCGACTCGGTCATGACGCCGCACGGCAAAACGGCCAAGGCCGACATGCTGGCCGCCGAAGCCCTGAAAATCATGGAAGACCACAAGATCAGCGCGCTGGTCGTGGTCGACAAGGATGATCGCCCGGTGGGCGCCTTGAACATGCACGACTTGTTGCGCGCAGGAGTAATGTAATGACCAGCGATCTGCTTGAGCGTGGCAAACACATCAAACTCGCTGTTTTTGACGTCGACGGCGTACTGACCGACGGTCGCCTGTACTTCCTCGAAGACGGCAGCGAATTCAAGACCTTCAACACTCTGGACGGCCAAGGCATCAAGATGCTGATGGCTGGCGGTGTGCAGACCGCAATCATCAGTGGTCGCAAGACCCCGGTCGTTGAACGGCGCGCACAAAACCTGGGCATCCCGCACCTCTATCAGGGGCGCGAAGATAAATTGGTGGTATTGGACGAGCTTCTCGGCCAACTCGGCCTAAGCTATGAACAGGTTGCCTACTTGGGTGACGACCTGCCCGACCTGCCCGTCATACGCCGGGTCGGCCTGGGCATGGCGGTGGCCAACGCTGCCGGTTTTGTTCGCGAGCACGCCCACGGCACTACCCAGGCACGCGGTGGCGAAGGTGCCGCCCGCGAATTTTGCGAGCTGATCCTGCGCGCTCAAGGGCGCCTTGACGCAGCCCTCGCCGCCTACTTATAGAGCGTTTTATGCTGAGTAAAAAGATTCGCAACATTCTGTTATTCGCAGTCATTGCCGCGCTGTTTGCGGCCGTTGGCTACTGGAATATCAGCCCGGAGCGCTTTCTCGACAAGCCTGTTGCGCCTGTCGATGACACCGCTATCGACTATTACGCAATCAATGCTCACAGCTTGCAGTTCTTGCCCGATGGCAAGCTGCAATATGAGCTGACATCTGACAAGGTCGAACATTTGCAGGCTTCTGAAGTCACATTAATGACCAAGCCAGATATGCAAATTTTCCGCGGCACACCCTTCCCGTGGCACGTTCAGAGCGAGCGCGGCGAAGTTAACCCGGACGGTACTCAGGTCGAACTCATCGATTCTGTGCGCGTTGCACGCACCGACGATAAAAACCGCACTACGATTATTACCACGACCCGCATGACTGTATTCCCACAGAAGGAATATGCGCAGACCGACCGAGACGTTAGAATCGACGGCGCCGGTGGTGTGACGACTGGTAAGGGAATGAAAGCATATTTGAAAGACGGCAGGATGGACCTGCTGTCCAACGTAAGAGGACAGTATGAGTCTCGTTAAAACCCTCCCTTTATTGCTCAGCCTGAGCGCAGCACTGGGAAGCGCGAGCGCCTGGGCTCTGCCGGATGACAACAAGCAGCCTATCCGTATCCAGGCCGACGAAGCCCAACTGGATGACAAGCAAGGCGTTGCGACTTACAAGGGCGATGTGATCATCACCCAAGGGTCCATGAAAATTACCGGTAACACCGTCACCCTTACCCGCACCGCAGCGGGCGATATTGACGTGGTGACCTCGGTCGGCAACCTGGCTTATTTCGAACAACTGCAAAAAGTGGGTGACCCGAAACCGGTTCAGGCGTACGCCGTGACGATTCAATATCACGCGCCGCAAAACCGCATCGTGCTGATCGACAAGGCTAAAGTCATCAACGAAGGCAACACGACCGAAGGCGAGAAGATCGTCTACGACACCGTGAAGCAAGTCGCCAATGCCGGCCGGGCCAATGGCACGAACGTCACTGCGCCTCGTCCACGCATTGACATGGTGATCCAGCCAAAGAGTAAAACCGACCAGCAGAAGGCCCAGTAATGGCAACCCTGAAAGCCCAGCATCTGGCTAAAAGCTACAAGAGTCGCCAAGTGGTACGCGATGTCAGCCTGTCGATCGACAGCGGGCAGATCGTCGGTTTGCTCGGGCCTAACGGCGCGGGTAAAACCACCTGCTTCTACATGATCGTCGGCCTGGTACAAGCGGATCAGGGCCGTGTGCTGATCGACGACCTGGACGTCAGCCACCAGCCCATGCACGGTCGCGCACGCGCCGGCATCGGCTACCTGCCGCAAGAAGCCTCGATCTTCCGCAAGCTGTCAGTCGCCGATAACATCATGGCGATTCTTGAGACACGCAAGGAGCTCGACAAGGCTGGCCGCCGCAAAGAGCTGGAAAGCCTGCTGCAGGAGTTCCATATCAATCACATCCGCGACAACCTCGGCATGAGCCTGTCCGGCGGTGAGCGTCGCCGTGTAGAAATCGCCCGTGCCCTGGCGACCAACCCCAAGTTCATCCTGCTCGATGAACCTTTTGCAGGCGTTGACCCCATCTCGGTGGGCGATATCAAGCAAATCATTCACCACCTCAAGGCCAAAGGCATTGGCGTGCTGATCACTGACCACAACGTCCGTGAGACGCTCGATATTTGCGAAACAGCCTACATCGTCAACGACGGTCAATTGATCGCTGAAGGCGATGCTGAAACGATTCTCGCCAACAAGTTGGTGCGAGAAGTGTATCTAGGCCACGAGTTCCGCCTCTAAAGCTGCACACTGAGCGCCATTTGAAGCACCCGGCAACCGCCCGTGTTGCCGAATCCTTCAAGTGGCGCCCTGCCGCAGATTGCCGCCCTAGCACAAACTTATTAAAAATGCCCCCTAGGCAAACGCCCCGCTTTCAGGCATATAATTTGCTTAAGTTTGGCGCTCACGCGCCCTGTAGTGGATGGCGCCATGCGCGCCGGCGAATAAGGTGTTAAGCCCCTGCCATGAAACCATCGCTAGTCTTGAGAATGGGCCAGCAGCTGACGATGACGCCTCAGCTGCAACAAGCCATCCGTTTGCTCCAACTGTCGACCCTGGACCTGCAACAGGAAATCCAGGAGGCCCTGGAATCCAATCCGATGCTCGAACGCCAGGAAGAAGGCGACGACTTCGACAACTCGGACCCTCTGGCTGACAACATCGAGCAAAAACCCAACAGCGATATTCAGGAGCCTTCCTACCAGCAAGAGTCCGCCCCTACCGTGGACAACCTGGAAGACGGCGACTGGAGCGAGCGTATCCCCAACGAACTGCCGGTCGATACCGCCTGGGAAGACATCTACCAGACCAGCGCCAGCAGCCTGCCCAGCAGCGATGATGACGAGTGGGACTTCACCACCCGTACCTCGGCCGGCGAAAGCCTGCAAAGCCATCTGTTGTGGCAATTGAACCTGGCACCGATGTCGGACACCGATCGCCTGATCGCTGTGACACTCATCGACTGCATCAACAACCAGGGTTACCTCGACGAAACACTCGAAGAAATTCTGGAAGCCTTTGATCCGGAACTCGATATCGAACTCGACGAGATCGAAGCCGTCTTGCACCGCATTCAACAATTTGAGCCAGCCGGCATTGGCGCCCGCAACCTGGGCGAGTGCTTGCTGCTGCAACTGCGCCAGTTGCCCGCCAAGACGCCCTGGATCAATGAAGCCAAGCGCCTGGTCACCGACTACATCGACTTGCTCGGCGCGCGTGACTACAGCCAACTGATGCGGCGCATGAAGCTCAAGGAAGACGAGCTGCGCCAGGTCATTGAACTGGTGCAAAGCCTCAACCCGCGTCCGGGTTCGCAAATCGAGTCCAGCGAAGCGGAATACGTGGTTCCTGACGTCATCGTTCGCAAGGACAACGACCGCTGGCTGGTCGAGCTGAACCAGGAGTCGGTGCCACGCCTGCGGGTCAACCCGCAATACGCAGGCTTCGTGCGCCGTGCCGACACCAGCGCCGACAACACCTTCATGCGCAACCAGTTGCAAGAAGCCCGCTGGTTTATCAAAAGCCTGCAGAGCCGCAATGAAACACTGATGAAAGTAGCGACCCAAATCGTCGAGCATCAGCGTGGCTTTCTGGAATATGGCGATGAGGCCATGAAGCCGCTGGTACTGCATGACATCGCAGAAGCGGTCGGCATGCACGAATCAACGATTTCGCGCGTCACCACACAAAAATTCATGCATACCCCGCGCGGTATTTATGAATTGAAGTACTTTTTTTCCAGCCACGTCAGCACCTCGGAAGGCGGTGAATGCTCGTCCACCGCGATCCGCGCGATCATCAAAAAACTGGTCGCCGCTGAAAATCAGAAAAAGCCGTTGAGTGACAGCAAGATCGCTGGTTTACTGGAGGCACAAGGCATTCAGGTGGCCCGTCGCACCGTCGCCAAGTACCGCGAATCCCTTGGGATTGCGCCTTCGAGCGAACGCAAGCGTTTGATGTAAGTACGGGTCACAGCGTTTCAGTGGCAGGCGCTTCGGCCTGTCACTTTATGCAATGGCAACAGAAGGAGAAACTGTATGCAAGTCAACATCAGTGGACAACATCTGGAAGTCACCCAAGCGCTGCGCGACTCGATCAATGACAAACTCGCACGTCTGGAACGTCACTACGACAAAATCACCAACGTGCAGGTGATCCTCTCTGTTGAAAAGCTTCAACAGAAAATCGAAGCCACTCTCAATATTCCCGGCGGAGAAGTTGTCGGCAATGCGGTCAATGAAGACATGTACGCCGCCATCGACAGCCTCTACGAGAAGCTTGATCGCCAACTGAAAAAGCATAAGGAAAAGACTCAAAGCCTGCTCCAGGGCGCAACGGGTCGTTAATACTCCATCACCATGATTCGACTTGAAACTATCCTGACCCCCGGCCGTTCCCTGGTGAACGCGCCGGGCGGCAGTAAAAAGCGCGCACTCGAACTGATTGCCCAACTGATCAGCCGCGAAGTACCTGATCTGGACGAGCAAAAAGTGTTTGAGGCGCTGATCGCCCGTGAAAAACTGGGCTCCACCGGTTTTGGCAACGGCATCGCAATACCTCATTGCCGTCTGGCTGGCTGCGAGTCGCCCATCAGCGCCTTGCTGCACCTGGACGCACCCATAGATTTCGACGCCATCGATGGCGCACCGGTCGACCTTTTGTTCGTTTTGCTGGTGCCACAAGCGGCTACCGATGCGCACCTGGAACTGCTCCGGCAGATCGCCAGCATGCTCGACCGCAAAGACGTGCGTGAAAGATTGCGCAGCGCACCCAGCAACGAAGCGTTGTATCAGGTTGTTCTGGACGTACAGAACGGTCATTAATCATGCGCTTAGTCATTGTCAGCGGACGCTCCGGCTCCGGAAAAAGTACAGCCCTCGCAGTCCTCGAAGACAACGGTTTTTATTGCATCGACAACCTGCCGGCCGGCTTGCTGCCTGAGCTGGCTGAACGCGCACTGATCCATACAGAATTACCGCAACCGCTGGTCGCCGTCTCCATTGATGCGCGTAACCTGCCGAGCCATCTGTCACGCTTTCCGCAATTGCTCGAAGAAGTGCGCAACCGGCATATCCAGTGCGATGTCCTGTATCTGGATGCCGATGAAGAAACCCTGCTCAAGCGCTTCTCGGAAACCCGTCGTCGGCACCCGCTGAGCAGTGAAAGCCGCTCGCTGGCAGAAGCCATTCGCGATGAAACCCACTTGCTGGGGCCAATTGCCGACCTCGCCGACCTGACCGTCAACACCACCAATCTGAACCTGTATCAGTTGCGCGATACGATCAAGTTGCGCCTGCTGAACAAGCCCGAACCGGGCACTGCGTTCCTGATTGAATCGTTTGGCTTCAAGCGCGGCATGCCGGTAGACGCTGACCTGGTGTTTGACGTGCGCTGCCTGCCCAACCCGTACTGGAAACCAGAACTGCGCGAACAGTCGGGCCTGGATCAACCCGTGGCGGATTACCTCGCCGCACAGCCGGATGTTGAAGAGATGTTTCAGGACATCTCCAGCTACCTGCTTAAATGGCTACCCCGCTTTGCCGCCAGCAATCGTGCTTATGTGACCATTGCTATCGGCTGCACAGGCGGGCACCACCGCTCGGTGTACCTGACCGAGCGGCTTGGCAAATGCCTGCAAGAAACTCTTAAGAACGTCCAGGTTCGCCACCGCGACCTGACCTGAAAGGACCCACCCCGCGATGCCTGCTCTGGAAATCGAAATCATCAACAAACTGGGCTTGCACGCTCGGGCATCAGCAAAATTCGTCGGCGTCGCCGGGAAGTTCCCGTGTCAGGTAAGAGCGGGTCGTACCCCTGAATCCATGGTCGACGGCAAGAGCATCATGGCCATGATGATGCTCGCTGCCGGCAAAGGCACCAAGATCCATTTGAAGACTGAAGGCGAGCAGGAACAGGAAGCGCTCGACGCACTGGTCAAACTCATCAACAACTACTTCGATGAGGGTGAGTGAAGAGCAGCCCGGCGTACCGTAGGCGCGAGCTTGCCTCGCGATCTTTTAAGATCAAAAGATCGCGAGGCAAGCTCGCTCCTACGGGTTTTTAGGGCATCAATGCGGACGTTAGCCCAGTGCGGTGTCCATCACCATCATCAGGCAAAAGCCGATGCACAAGCCCAGGCTTGCGAGCTTTTCGTGACCATTGCGCCGCGATTCGGGGATCACTTCTTGAGTGACCACCAACAACATCGCACCCGCCGCCAACGCCAGCCCAAATGGCAATAACACTTCGGCCAGGTTGACCAGCCAGGCACACAGCAGCGCAAACACCGGCTCTACCAGGCCGGAGGCCGCACCGATCAAGAACGCCTTGACCCGTGACATGCCTGCACCCGCCAGTACCAGCGCGATCACCAGGCCCTCCGGGACGTCCTGCAAGGCAATGCCCATCGCCAGGCTGTCAGCATCTGGCATGCCGCCGCCCGCTGACACCCCGACCGCCATCCCTTCCGGGATGTTGTGCGCAATGATGGCAATCACGAACAGCCAGATGCGCGGCGCAATCACGGGCTCGCCGGGCTTGCTGATGATCATTTCAGGGGCAGCCCCGGAGACCTTGAGGTCGACCAGAAACAGAAAAAATGCCCCCAGCAAAATACCCGCACTGACCAGGCCGCTGGCGCCCCATGACGACAGCCCAAGATTTTGTGCAGCCGTAATGCCCGGCACAATCAACGAAAATGCCGTGGCCGCCAACATGACCCCCGCCCCAAAACCCAGCAAGGTGTCGCTCACCGCAACCGGCATTTTGCGGATAACCAATACCGGCACGGCGCCCAAAGCGGTGCCCAGCGCACACAGCGCACCGCCTTGCAGAGCCCGCAACAACCTGGGTTCAAGATCCAGCCAGACCAACCCCTTGGCCACCAGCAAGGCCGTGCCCGCCAACAGCAAGAGCGTGCCCAGCGCATAGCGGAACATCCGCACGCCACCCACCGCTAATATTTGCGTGCCCATAATCTGCCTGAATCCTTCTGGGTCGGCTTAGGCAATCGCAGCTGCATAGCGCCGCTCGACTTCGGGCCAATTAATCACGTTGTAAAACGCATTAATGTATTCCGGACGGCGGTTCTGATAACGCAGATAATAAGCGTGCTCCCAAACGTCCAGCCCCAGAATCGGGGTGTTGCCGTTCATCAGTGGGCTGTCCTGGTTACCGCTGCTTTCGATGACCAGTTTTTTCTCGGGCGTCACGCTGAGCCAAGCCCAGCCGCTGCCGAAACGGGTCAAGGCCGCTTTGGTGAAGTTTTCCTTGAACGTCTCCAGCCCACCTAACTGTTCATCAATGGCCTTGGCCAATGCGCCTTTTGGGGTGCCGCCGCCGGTTGGGCTCATGACTTCCCAGAACAGTGAGTGGTTGGCATGCCCGCCGCCCTGGTTGATCACCGCTGCACGCAGTTTTTCTGGCAGTTCCTGGACGCTGGCGACCAGTTTTTCAACTGGCCATTTTGCCCACTCCGTGCCATCGACCGCGGCATTGAGGTTGTTGATGTAGGTCTGATGGTGCTTGGTGTAGTGAATTTCCATGGTTTGCGCATCGATATGCGGCTCAAGCGCGTCGTAGGCGTAAGGCAAGGCAGGCAAGGTGTAAGTCATATCAATGTGCTCCTGAGTGATGGCCGCTGACGGTTGAGAGTTCGTGACTTGACTGAGTCACAGGGCTTTTGAGCAACAGCTCGGAACGCGGGTATTCGCCGTGATCGCTGATAAAGTTCAAAAGCTCAACGTAGGTTTTGCTGCTCTGACGCAGCGCTGCTTCACGCAGCGCAGGCGCCAGGCGGGGGTTCTGCATGGTTTGCAGTAACCGCTGGTGAATCGCGCACAGGTACTCAACGCTCTCCTCCGGCTGGTTAAGGCGCAAATGCAGATCCGCCAGGTTGTGGTGGGAAATGACACAGGCCGCCACTGCTTCGTCGGCATCACTCCAGCGCTCAAACAGCACTTGTGCCAGTGCCAGCGCCTGCAAGTAATGTTCTCGGGCATCGACCAGCTCGCCCTCAGCGAAACAGCGGTTGGCTCTTTCGATCGTGCGTTTCCAGTGCTCCATGTGAACCTCCAAAGCAGTGAGTGGGGCGTGGGATTAAACGCCGCCGGCGGTCAATTTCTCGGGGTTGAGCAACACTTCAAGCTGGCTGCGCGACAGATCGGTGTACTCAAGGGCTACGTCAATCACCGGGCGCCCCTGCTGGTAGGCGGCCTTGGCAATTTCCGCCGCTTTTTGATAGCCGATGATCGGGTTCAGCGCCGTGACCAGGATCGGGTTGCGCGACAGCGCTTCCTTGAGCTTGGCTTCGTTGACCTTGAAGGTGGCAATGGCTTTGTCCGCCAGCAAGCGGCTGGAGTTGGCCAACAGCTCGATGCTGCTCAACAGGTTGTGCGCAATCACCGGCAGCATCACGTTGAGCTCAAAGTTGCCTGACTGCCCGGCGATAGTGATCACCGTGTCATTGCCGATCACCTGGGCAGCGACCATGGCGGTGGCTTCCGGGATCACCGGGTTGACCTTGCCCGGCATGATTGACGAGCCCGGCTGCAAGCCTTGCAGTTCAATTTCGCCCAAGCCTGCCAGCGGGCCAGAGTTCATCCAGCGCAGGTCGTTGGCGATTTTCATCAGCGATACAGCGGTCGCTTTAAGCTGGCCCGAAACAGATACGGCAGTGTCCTGTGAGCCAATCAAGGCAAACAGGTCTTTACCCGGCGTGAATTGCACGTGGGTCAGCGCACTGAGTTGCTGGCTGAACAGCGCGGCGAATTGCGGGTGCGCGTTGATCCCCGTGCCCACCGCCGTGCCGCCCTGGGCCAGCGACTGCAAGGCCGGTTGCAGAGTGTGCAGGTGCTCGATATTGGCCTTGAGCTGCTGCGCCCAGCCATTGAGCACCTGGCTCATGCGCACCGGCATGGCGTCCATCAGGTGTGTACGCCCGGTTTTAACGTAAACGTGAACCTGCTCGGCCTTGTGCTCGATCACCTCGACCAGATGCTTGAGGGCCGGCAGCAGTTCTTCGTGCAAGCCCAGTGCAGCGCTGACGTGAATGGTGGTCGGGATAATGTCGTTGCTGCTTTGCCCGCAGTTGACGTGATCGTTGGGGTTGACCACTCCGCCCAGCACGCGGGTTGCCAGTGTGGCGATGACTTCGTTGGCGTTCATGTTGGAACTGGTGCCCGAACCGGTCTGGAAAATATCCACCGGGAAGTGCTCCATGAAATCGCCGGACAGCAGGATCTGCGTGGCTTCGACAATGGCATTGCCCTGCGCTTCGCTGATTTGCTTGAGTTCAACATTGGCTTTGGCGGCAGCGGCCTTGGCCAGAATCAGGGCGCGAATGAATTGCGCGGGCATGCGTTGATGGCTGATCGGGAAGTTGTCTACCGCACGTTGTGTTTGCGCGCCATACAGCGCGGCCTCAGGCACGTGCAATTCACCCATGCTGTCCCGTTCGATACGCGTATTACTCATCAGGAAATCCTTGCAGCAGTTCTGTTAAAGAAATTGAAGGTTCGAGTTCGCAGGTCGCCAATTGCCAGGCAAAACTTTGCCAGCGCTTGAGGCGGCAGTTACACAGGGCTTGAGTTTCCATATCGCGCAGCGGGCGCCATGCATGGTCCAGGCACAGGTTGCGCCAGTGCCAAGGCAGGGCCGTATCAGCGGCGGTGTCCAGCAAGAGCCGGAACGCGGTAGCAGAAATCATCCAGGGAGAAGTCGCCGTGCAACCGGCCAGGTATCGGCCCTCGGCCAGATAGTGCTCAATCAGGCGCGGCTCGTCGGGCGCCAGGCCGCAACGGATCTGACGGCTCATCCAGCGCCAACTTTCCAGATAAGGGCCTTCATGCAAGGCTGAACTCATGACCTAGGCTCGCTCGATAATGAGATTCATTATTAGGCGATATTGATTATCAAAACAAGCCTGCCTTAGACAGACCTTTGTCTCGCGATCTCTTAATCCTGTAAAAGATCGCGAGGCAAGCTCGCTCCTACAGAGGTTGGGTTTAAAAAAAAGGCGTATCACCCGTGCAGGTGATACGCCTTGATTACAACCGGGAAGGTTTAGCTGCCCGCGACGGTCATGCGCTCGATCAGCACCGAACCGGTGCGGATGTTGCTGCGCAGTTCCAGGTCGTTACCCACGGCAACGATCTGTTTGAACATGTCACGCATGTTGCCCGCGATGGTCACTTCTTGAACGGGGAACTGGATTTCACCGTTCTCAACCCAGAAACCCGCCGCGCCACGGGAGTAGTCGCCCGTGACCATGTTGAGGCCGCTGCCCATCAGTTCAGTCACCAGCAAACCCCGGCCCATGCGGCGGATCAGGGCCGCCTGGTCTTCGTCACCGTGGGTCACGAACAGGTTGTGCACGCCGCCCGCGTTGGCGGTGCTGGGCAGGCCCAGTTTGCGGCCCGAGTATGTGCTGAGGATGTAGGACACCAACTCGCCATCCTTGATAAACGGTTTGGCGTAAGTCGCCAGGCCGTCGTTATCGAAGGAGGAACTGCCCATGGCCCGGACCAGATGCGGACGCTCGTCCAGGGTCAGCCATTCAGGGAAAATCTGCTGGCCCAACGCATCCAGCAAGAACGACGATTTACGGTGCAGGTTGCCCCCCGAAATCGCGCCCAAAAAGCTGCCAAACAAGCCACCGGCCAGTTCAGCCGAGAACAATACCGGGACTTCGCAGGTCGGCACCGGGCGCGAACCCAAGCGGCGAGCGGCGCGTTCTGCGGCGCGCTGGCCGATGCTGACGGCGTCCATCAGCAACTCGCCTTGGCAGTTCACGTCATACCAGTAGTCACGCTGCATTTGCCCGTCGCCTTCGGCGATCATCACGCAGCTCAAGCTGTGGCGGGTAGACGCCGAACCACCGATAAAGCCATTGCTGTTGCCGTACACACGGCAGCCCTGGTGGGTGCTGAGGGTGGTGCCGTCGGCATTTTTGATGCGGCTGTCAGCGTCAAAAGCCGCAGCTTCGCAGGCCAAAGCCTTTTCGATGGCTTGTTCCGGGGTGATGTCCCAGGTGTGGAACACATCAAAATCTTTCAGGTCGCGGGCCATCAGGCTGGCGTCGGCCAGGCCCGAGCTTTCGTCTTCGGAGGTGTGCTTGGCAATCGCCAAAGCGGCCGCGACGGTTTCGCGGATAGCATCCGGGCCGCTGGCCGAGGTGCTGGCCGAGCCTTTGCGCTGTCCTACATAGAGCGTGATGCCAAAACCCTGGTCGCGATTGAACTCAACGGTTTCGACTTCGCGCTGGCGTACAGAGGTCGACAGGCCCTGCTCCAGCGACACCGCGACTTCGCAGGCGCTGGCGCCCTGGCGCTTGGCTTCGGCGATGATTTGCTCGACCTGCTGTTGCAGTGCCGGCAAGGCCTGCGGGCCGACGCTTTGTACTGCACTCATGGTTTTCTCCACTCAAATTCTGTTTTCGGTAGGGCCGCCGAGCGACCAGGCCGGACAAGCGGCCTCCGACTGGTTATCATGGCGGCGTTTCTTTGCGGACTGCCACCATGGTTGATTCTTACGACGACGCCTTCGACGGCGAAAAAAGCAAAACACAGGTCAAGAAAGAGCTGCATGCTCTGGTTGATCTGGGCGAGCGTCTTACAACGCTCAAGCCTGATTTGCTGAACAAAATGCCTTTGACTGACGCTATGCGCAAGGCTCTGGCAGATGCTCCAAAACACACGGCTCATATTGCGCGCAAGCGCCATCTGATGTTCATCGGCAAGCTGATGCGCGATCAACCGATCGACGAAATTCTTGCTTTGATCGATCAAGTTGATGCCTCTTCTCGCCAATACAACGAGCGTTTCCACAACCTTGAGCGCTGGCGTGATCGCCTGCTCGAAGGCGACGACGCTGTACTGGAAAAATTTGTTGTCGAGTTCCCTGAGGCTGACCGCCAGCAAATGCGCTCGGTCATCCGTCAGGCCAAACACGAACTGGCTCATAACAAGGCACCGGCCTCAAGCCGCAAATTGTTCAAGTACATTCGTGGGTTGGACGAGACGCAACGCGGTCTGCGTTAAATCTCGCAGGTGGGTGGGTTGCCCTGCAACCCACCCGCTCTTCATCAACCGCCCGTACCGCCTACGGTAATTGCATCAATTTTCAGGGTTGGCTGCCCGACACCGACCGGTACCGACTGCCCATCCTTGCCACAGGTTCCGACGCCGCTGTCCAGCGACAGGTCGTTACCGACCATCGACACCTTGCTCATCGCTTCCGGCCCGTTGCCAATCAGGGTCGCGCCTTTGACTGGGCGAGTGATTTTGCCGTCTTCGATCAGGTAAGCCTCGCTGGTGGAAAACACAAACTTGCCGCTGGTGATGTCGACCTGACCACCGCCCAGATTGGCGCAGTAAATGCCCTTTTTCACCGACGCGATGATTTCGGCCGGATCACTTTCGCCACCCAACATGTAGGTGTTGGTCATGCGTGGCATGGGCAAGTGCGCATAGGATTCGCGACGGCCGTTACCGGTGCGTGCGACGCCCATCAGGCGCGCATTGAGCTTGTCTTGCATGTAGCCCTTGAGCACGCCGTTTTCAATCAGCGTGGTGCACTCGGTCGGGGTGCCTTCGTCATCGACGCTCAACGAACCACGACGACCGGCCAGGGTGCCGTCATCGACGATGGTGCACAGTTTGGAAGCAACCATTTCGCCCATACGGCCGCTGTAGGCCGAGCTGCCTTTGCGGTTGAAATCGCCTTCAAGGCCGTGCCCTACCGCTTCGTGCAGCAACACGCCCGACCAGCCGGAGCCCAAAACCACCGGCATGGTGCCCGCAGGGGCCGGCACGGCTTCGAGGTTGACCAGCGCCTGGCGCAACGCCTCACGGGCGTAGCCCATGGCGCGGTCGTCGGTCAGGAAGTAGCGGTAATCGGTACGACCACCGCCACCATGGCCACCGCGCTCGCGACGGCCATTTTGCTCGACGATCACACTGACATTGAAACGCACCAGCGGGCGCACATCGGCTGCCAGGCCGCCGTCGGTGGAGGCCACCAGAATGCGCTCCCACACCCCGGCCATGCTCACGGTCACTTGCTGGATGCGTGGGTCCAGAGCACGGGTGGCCGCATCGACGCGCTTGAGCAACTCAACTTTTTCGGCGCGGGTGATGACTTCCAGGGGGTTATCCGGGGCGTACAGTTGCGCCACGTCCTGGGTTGTAAAGGCTTGCACCGTGCCGTTTTGCCCGGCACGGGAGATGGAGCGGGCAGCTCGCGCCGCCAGCCCCAAAGCTTCCAGGGTGATGGCATTGCTGTAAGCAAAACCGGTTTTTTCACCGGACTGGGCACGCACACCAACACCCTGATCGAGGTTGAAGCTGCCTTCTTTGACGATGCCGTCTTCCAGTGCCCAGGATTCGGAAATCTGCCCCTGAAAATACAAATCTGCCGCATCAATGCCCGGCCCGGCCAAGTCACCCAATACGCCTTGCAGGCTGTCGAGGGTGACACCGCCCGGTGCCAACAGGTGTTCGCTGACTGAGGTCAACAACTCGCTCATATTCACTCCGTCTTGGCCCTTGCTTCAGCATCATGGATGCACTGAACCCACGGGCCTGAAAATTAGTCCTGCTGTGCAGGTCGCTGTGCGCCCTGCGAAAAAAACCGCCGGTGGTTCACCACCGGCATGCGCGCCCTGATAGCGGCTTGTTCGTCGGCATCACGCGCGGCCAGCAATACGCCCTCGCCTTGCGCCTGTTCCGCCAACACCCGGCCCCATGGGTCGATGATCGCCGCATGCCCGTAGGTTTCACGCGGGCCCGGGTGAACACCGCCTTGAGCGGCGGCCAGTACATAACATTGGGTTTCGATGGCCCGTGCCCGAATCAGAATGTCCCAATGTGCGGCGCCGGTCACGGCGGTAAAGGCCGAAGGCGCGGTGATCAACTCAGCCCCGGCAGCCCGCAATTCGCTGTACAGCTCCGGAAAACGCAGGTCGTAGCACACGGTCAGGCCCAATTTTCCCACCGGCGTATCGGCCACCACCACATGCTCACCGGGCGCGTAGTCATCCGACTCGCGATAACGACCCCGGCTATCAGACACATCCACATCAAACAAATGCAGCTTGTCGTACCGCGCGGCTTGCTCACCGTCGGCGTTGATCAACAATGAACAGGCATTGACCTTGGCGTCTGGCTGACCCGCTGGCGGCAGCGGCAAAGTGCCCGCCACTATCCATAACTTGAGGTCGCGCGCGGTCTGTTTCAACCATGGCAGGATCGGACCTTTGCCCAATGCCTCGGCGCGCCCCACATCAGCGATATCGCGACGGCCCATGGCAGCGAAGTTTTCCGGCAGCACCGCGAGTTGCGCCCCGCGCTGCGCTGCGTCTTCAAGCAAGCGCCGGGCCTGAGCCAAGTTGGCCAGCACATCGCTCTGGCTAACCATTTGAATCACTGCAAACGACATGACGCCCCCTTGATGGACTGTGTAGACAGTGCCCCTACCGGCACTGCCGTGGTCATGCTACTCCTAGTTTTTCTCAAATGGCTTGTCGAAGGTGATTTTCGGGTCGTTCCATGGGCCTTGAATGCTGTATTGCACGCTGGCGAAACGCGACACCTGATCACCGATCAGCTTATTGAGCAGGAACATCGCACCGCCCGCTGCCGGGCCGCCCACCAACAAGGCCGCCAGGGGCAGGTTGTTGGTCACGGGCAAGGTCACCAGCAGTTTCGCATTGACCTGTTCAGAAACCATGTTCAAGGTGCCACTGAGTTCAAGGTTAGTCGACGGACCGGTCATGAGGATCGGCGAGGTGGTGCGGTATACGCCGTTGTTGGCGGTCAGGAAGCCTTTGACCCGGTCGTAGCTCAGCCCTTTGCTGAACAGGTCCGAGAAGTCCAGGCGCAGACGCCGGCCAATGGCGTTGAAGTTCAGCAGGCCAAAAATACGCACCACCTGTGTGCTGCCGTCGACCTCAACAAAGCGGCCTTTATTCAAGGTGGCATCGAGGGTGCCAGAGAACCGGTTCAGGCCAATCCAGGCCGGCGAGCCCGGCCAGCGGCCATCGATATCGACTTTGAAATCCTCACTGGTCACGCTTGGGGCAAAGCCCCAGCCCTGCAGCACGTTAGCCAGGTTGCCACCGCCAATCCGGCCCCGATACCAGCTGTTGCTGGCCCCGGCAACGCCTTCCCAGCCGCCCGAGCCTTCGAGCAGCAAGCCCTTGAGGCCCAGGCTCAGGTTATTGAGGTTGATCCCGCGTGTGGTCGGCCTGATGTTGAGCGACCAGGCACCGAGCAAATCAGCGCCCTGATAGAGCTGGCGAATGATGATGTCGAGTGCCGGGATCTTGCGCGGATCAACCGACGCCAGCGGGTCCGGCGCATTGGGGTCGCTCACCGCTTTAGGGTCTGGCGCCGGGAGGCGGATGGTTTGCATCGTCACTTTGATCGGCGCGTTCTTCGCGTCCGGCAGCGTGACAGCGCCCGTCGCCTGTTTGCTGTTGATGTTCAGGTCCCAGGCCGCCCCGCTGCGCTTCATTTGCAGCCGCACCTGATCAAGCTGAGTACCGAAGGCGATGAGCTTGTTCACTTTGAAGTCGGCACTGCTGAGCAGTTGTTTGGCGCTGCCGCCCGGGTCTTTGCCCGCATAGCGCTCGGCCAGTGCCTGCCACGGGGCAACGTCCAGTTCTGACAGCACACCGCGAATGCGCAAGCCCTTGGTCACCGGCAACACCGGGTCTCCATACCCCAGGAACAACTCACCCCGGCCGTCTTCAAACTTGCCGTTGGGGGCGGCAAAGGTCAGGTTCGCCAAGTCACCGTAGTCAAACCAGTAACGGCGCTCGGCCCCTTGCAAGGTCATGCGAAACACCGCGTCGCGGCTTTCATTGGCGGCCAGGCCAAACGGTGCTGGCAAATCGATAGTCGCCCCTTTGAGTGACGAACTGACCCGCAACTGGCTGTCGGCATCGTCCAGGGTCAATTGCAACTGATAAGGCAGCATCCCGGACACCGGAATCGGCTGATTGAACTTGAGCCAGTCGGTCAGTTTTTTAACCCCGACCTGACCACTTGCCACCACGCGGGTACTCAGCTTGCCCGACTTGCCCTCGGCAAAGATTTGCGCCTTGATCGGCTGATCGAATGCCCGGCCGCTGATGGCTTTGCCGCTCAGGCCCTTGGCGCTGTCGAAGCGGAAGTCGCCTTTGAGTTGGGTCAGCTCAAGTTCTGGATCACTGATTTTCAGGCGGGCCTTGTCGGTGTTGAAATCCACCACGACTTTCGGTTCTTCGCCATGTTCCAGCGGGATGTCGAGATCAACACGGCCCTTGAGCGAGCCTTCGCCTTGCCAGCCGGCAAAGGTCGATTCAGTGCCAATCGGCGCTTCTTGCAAAATTTTCAGGCCATCGCCCAAACCGCCATCGAAGTCACCGTCCAAAAACAAGTGAGAGACTTTGCCTGCGTGAACGTGAGGGATATTGACCGCAACGTTGCGCACTTTGGTGTCGAGCAACAGGCCTTTGCTGGCCATGATCCGCACACCGCTGTCTTCGATAAACACGTCACCGGAGACATCGCGCACATGTGGCCAGCCAGGCTGGAACGCCAGCTCAGCGCCATGCACCTTGAAGAACAGGCTGATGTTACGCGCCGCGTCCACGGCATCGTGGTCCAGTGAGCCTTGGTACTGGAAAAAGCCCTCTTCCACCGAGCCTTTTAGAATCGCCGTTCTTAACCATTCAGACAATTCAGGACTCAAAACAGCTGGCAGATACTTGGGGGTGAATCGACCATCGCCATCGGTCAGACCGACGCGCAGGTCCATGTAGTCTTCCTGAGAGTGATCCATGTGGATGCGGATCAAGAAGTCAGCGGCAATCTTGCCCTCTTCGCCCAGCACCTTGATGTAGGGCGCGATCAAAGTGAAGCTGTTTTTATCCAGCGTCCACTTGAGCAACGCATTGGCTTGCAGGTACTGCCAGGGCTTGTCGAAAATCGGGTCCAGGTGCAGGACAAAATCTTTGCTGTCGAGGCGCAATTCGCCCTTGCCCAGGTCACCACTGATCAGCCCGCTGACGTTACGCGCCGCCGGTGCCCCGTGGGTGGCATTGAAACCCACTTGCTGCAAGTTGGCGGCGAAGCTGATTTTTTGATCGTCGGTCGCATTTGGCCGGTAGTCGGCCAGGACGTTGCGCAAGGTGCCGGTGACGCTCAGTTGGTCAATCACCTTGGCGACGGCTTCTGGCACCGGCGCCAGCGAATCCATTAACGGGGTGATCGGCGTCAGGTCCAGATGATCGGCCTGTAAATGCCAACGTTCCTGCTCGCCTTGGGTGGCGGCGAACTGTTGCAACTGCAGGCGGGTTTCCCAGCGCTTGTCAGCGATGTTCATTGCCAGTGAATCGAGGGTAACCGTGAACCCCCGTTTGCCACGTTCGACCCAGGCATGCAGCGCCAGGTTGTCGAGGGTTTCGGCTTTGCGATCGGCATAGGCACCGCTCAGCTTGGGCGCATTGAGACGCGCCACCGCGCTTTGCACGGTGCCATGGCCCCAGTTGAACCAGAACTCGCCACCGGCTTTTAACTCAGAGACTTTCCACGGCTGGATCAAGTTGGCCGGCAGCCATTTGGCCCAGTCACTCTGCGGCAAGCTCAGATAGGCCTGTGCGGCACCGTCGCGCCAGCGGCTGGCCTGGATCTGGGTCTTGAGGCTCAGCGCCAGCGGCTGGCCGTCGGGCAGAGTCAACCGCGCATCCAGACGCTGGTCAGAAGCCCCCACGTCCAGCGTCAGCCCGACATAGGTCAGGGTCATCGGCGCATGATTGAAGGGTTCGAGGGTCACCTGGCTGTCGAGGACCGACACCCGCGCCACCCGCTGCAATTGATTCAGCAGTTGCTCGGGGTCCAGTGGCTGATCGTCCTGCACGGGCAGCCCTTCCAGCGCCCAATGGCCGTCCTTGTCCTGACGGGCGCTCAGTTGCAGGCCGCCCAGTTGCACGCTGGCAAGCCGCACATCGCGATTGAGCAGGCTGGCCCAGACATCGGGCACCACCTTCACGTTGTCCAGCCGCAGGGCACTGCTGCCCTCGCCGACCATCACGTCGTGCGCCAGCAGCACTGGCGCCATGCCCTTCCAGCTGCCTTCAAGGCTGCCAATGGTCAACGGCATGCCCAAGGCATCACGGGCCTTGGTCTGGATTTCTGCGCGGTATTCGGCAATCAGAGGCGTCAGCTCACGACCCAAGCTGACGTAGAGCGCCGTAAGTACCAGAACCAGCGCACATAGACCTAATCCCCAGCGGGTCAGCGCGGCAAAAAAGCGTGTCAGACGCTCCATGTCAGGTGGCCCCTTCAGTGATGGTCGAGGGGGCTGCGCCCAGCCCCCTGTCATGCGAATACGCGTTCAGATACTTCAGAGCAGTACCACGTCGTATTGTTCCTGGGAGTACTGAGTTTCTACTTGAAAACGGATGGTACGCCCGATAAATCCTTCCAGCTCGGCGACGTTGCCCGACTCTTCGTCCAGCAAACGGTCAACAACACGCTGGTTTGCTAATACACGATAGCCAACGGCTTGGTACGCGCGGGCTTCACGGAGAATTTCGCGGAAGATTTCGTAGCAAATGGTTTCAGGGGTTTTCAGCTTGCCGCGCCCCTGGCAGCACACGCAGGGTTCGCAGAGCACTTGCTCGAGGCTTTCGCGAGTGCGTTTGCGCGTCATCTGAACCAACCCCAACTCGGTGATACCGATGATGTTGGTCTTGGCGTGATCACGTTCCAGCTGCTTTTCGAGGGTGCGCAGCACTTGGCGCTGGTGCTCTTCATCTTCCATGTCGATGAAGTCAATGATGATGATGCCGCCCAGGTTACGCAGGCGCAGTTGCCGGGCGATGGCTGTTGCCGCTTCGAGGTTGGTCTTGAAGATGGTTTCTTCAAGGTTGCGATGGCCCACGAACGCGCCGGTGTTGACGTCGATGGTGGTCATCGCTTCGGCCGGGTCGACTACCAGATAACCACCCGACTTGAGCGGCACTTTGCGGTCCAGCGCCTTCTGGATTTCGTCCTCTACGCCATACAGGTCAAAAATCGGCCGCTCGCCGGGGTAATGCTCAAGGCGGTCGGCGATTTCCGGCATCAGTTCAGCCACAAACTGTGTGGTCTTCTGGAAGGTTTCTCGCGAATCGATACGGATTTTTTCGATCTTGGGGCTAACCAGGTCACGCAAGGTGCGCAGCGCCAGGCCCAAGTCTTCATAGATAACGCTAGGAGCGCCCGCCGTTTTGATCTGCAGACCGATTTGGTCCCACAGGCGGCGCAAGTAGCGAATGTCCATCAGGATCTCATCCGCCCCGGCGCCTTCAGCGGCCGTGCGCAGGATAAAGCCACCCGCTTCCTTGATGCCTTCTTGCGCCACGCAATCGCTGACCACTTGCTTGAGGCGCTCACGTTCGGCTTCGTCTTCGATCTTCAGCGAAATGCCGACATGAGCGGTGCGCGGCATGTACACCAGGTAGCGCGAAGGAATCGACAGCTGCGTGGTCAGGCGTGCGCCTTTTGACGCAATCGGGTCTTTGGTGACTTGCACCACCAGGCTTTGACCTTCGTGCACCAGCGCGCTGATGCTCTCAACGGCCTGGCCTTCACGCAGGGAAATTTCAGACGCGTGAATAAAGGCGGCACGGTCCAGACCGATGTCGACAAAGGCAGCCTGCATGCCAGGCAATACCCGCACCACCTTGCCCTTGTAAATGTTGCCAACAATGCCACGGCGCTGGGTACGCTCGACATGCACCTCTTGCAGAACACCGTTCTCTACCACGGCCACGCGCGATTCCATCGGCGTGATGTTGATCAGAATCTCTTCACTCATGGCTGGGTCTCGTTCAGGCGTCATAGCATTAGTGCCAAGTCATGTAAGGCGCGTTATTCAGCGCTCGATAAGGTTTGCCAACAGGGTATGCCGAATTGCCCGAGCAGTTCTGCGGTTTCGCACACGGGCAAACCCACAACCCCGGAATAACTGCCATTAAGGCCCGCCACAAAAACCGCGGCCAACCCTTGAATGGCGTAGCCACCGGCTTTGTCCTGAGGTTCCCCACTGGCCCAATATTGGCCGGCTTCTTGCTGGCTGATGGTTCTGAAACTGACCCGGCTGCGCACCACACGGGTTTCGCAACGCTCGGCCGCCAGAATGGCAATGGCCGTCAAGACTTCATGCTCCCGGCCAGACAACGCCATGAGCATAGACAAGGCATCGGCCTCGTCGACCGGTTTGCCGAGAATCTGATCATCCAGTACGACGGCAGTGTCGGCGCCCAATACACAGAATGGCGCGCTTACCGAGGCCCCGAGCAGGTGCTCGCGCCCCGCACGGGCCTTTGCTCGCGCCAGGCGCTCGACATAGGCCGCAGGGCATTCGTCAGAGAGGGGAGTTTCGTCTATGGAGGCGCTGACCACCTGGAACGGCACGCCGATTTGAGTCAGTAACTCGCGGCGGCGCGGTGAGCCAGAGGCCAGAAAAAGCGGAGTCATCAAGACATCTCCCTGTCTACGTGCACAAACCAGGAAATGGCTCGCGATCCAGTCAATTGATTTTGAAACGTCGGCGCAAACCGCGCAGCCCGTAGCTCACCCATGGCCACAACAGCGCACTGACCAGCGCAGGCAATACCAACGCCAGCGTGGGCTGGCGATTGCCGGTCAAGGCACTCAGCCATAGCTGAGCCAGTTGAGCCAGGCCAAATATGACCAGGATCACCAGGCTTTGCTGCCACATCGGGAACGTGCGCAACCGTTGCGCCAGCGACAATACCAAAAAGGTGATGAGGGTCAGAATCAATGCATTCTGGCCCAGCAAGGTGCCGTACAGCACGTCTTCCATCAAGCCCAGGCACCAGGCGGTGACCATGCCCACCTTGTGCGGCAAGGCCAGGGCCCAGAATGCCAGCAACAGGGCCAGCCACAACGGGCGCAGGATTTCCATGAACTGCGGTAGCGGCGAAACGCTGAGCAACAGGCCGATGGCAAACGTCAGCCAGACAATCCAGCCGTTTCGCGAATGAGTGCCCGCCATTATTCCCTCTCCCGAGTAGTGGCCGGCGCAGCGGCTGGCGGCTTGGCTGCGGCGGGTACAGGTTTTTTCACGGTCTTGGGATCAGTTGCAGCCGGGGCTGGCGTCACCGCTGGTGCGGCGACAGGGGCAGCAGGTGCGGCGGCCGTTGGCGCTGGCTTGGGCACAGTGGCCGGCACCACCGGCGGTGCTTCACCCCGCTGCTCGGCCTCTTGGGCTTGAGCGGCGTCATTGGCGCGTTCTTCAGGGGTGCGGCTGTCGCTGAACACCAGCAGCAAATAGCGGCTGCGGTTCAAAGCGGCAGTCGGCACAGCCCGCACAATGGCAAATGGCTGGCCCGAGTCGTGAATGACCTCTTTGACCGTGGCCACCGGGTAACCGGCCGGGAAGCGTTGCCCCAGGCCCGAGCTGACCAGCAGGTCGCCTACTTTGATATCCGCCGTGTCGGCCACGTGACGCAGTTCAAGCCGCTCTGGGTTGCCCGTGCCGCTGGCAATGGCGCGCAGGCCGTTGCGATTCACCTGTACCGGAATGCTGTGGGTGGTATCGGTGAGCAACAGGACACGCGAGGTGTTCGGCATCAACTCGACCACCTGCCCCATCAACCCGCGTGCATCGAGCACCGGCTGCCCCAGTACTACGCCGTCGCGCTCACCCTTGTTGATGATGATGCGATGGGTGAACGGGTTCGGGTCCATGCCGATCAGCTCGGCCACTTCAACCTTTTCGTTCACCAGCGCCGAGGAGTTCAACAACTCGCGCAGGCGAACGTTCTGCTCGGTCAAGGCTGCCAGCTTTTGCATGCGGCCTTGCAACAGAAGGTTTTCAGTTTTGAGCTTCTCGTTTTCAGCCACCAGTTCGGTGCGACTGCCAAATTGGCTGGCAACCCCCTGAACCAGGCGTTGCGGCAAATCGGTCACCCAGTAGGTTTGCATCAGCACCAGCGACATCTGGCTGCGCACCGGCTTGAGCAACGTGAAACGGGCATCTACCACCATCAGCGCGACCGATAGCACGACCAGCACCAATAAGCGCACGCCCAATGAGGGGCCTTTAGAAAAGAGCGGTTTAATAAGCCGCCCCTCCCGGGCAAGTGTTCAATGTATTCATACGGCGTTAAAGCGGCCTGGATGAAGATTGGCAAAAGATAAACGCCAAAAGGCAGCACTGCAAAGTGCTACCTTTTGGTGATAACCATTGGCCTGCACCGGCGATCTTATTCGCTGGAGAGCAGGTCCATTGTGTGTTTATCCATCATTTCCAGCGCACGGCCACCACCACGGGCAACACAGGTCAGCGGGTCTTCGGCAACGATCACCGGCAGACCTGTTTCCTGGGCCAGCAGCTTGTCGAGGTCACGCAGCAAGGCGCCACCACCGGTCAGTACCAGGCCACGCTCGGCGATGTCCGAAGCCAGCTCTGGCGGAGACTGCTCCAGTGCGCTTTTCACGGCCTGAACGATGGTTGCCAGCGACTCTTGCAGAGCCTCGAGCACTTCGTTGGAGTTCAGGGTGAATGCACGTGGAACGCCTTCTGCCAGGTTACGGCCGCGTACGTCGACTTCACGCACTTCACCGCCCGGGTAGGCTGTGCCGATTTCCTGCTTGATGCGCTCAGCTGTCGACTCGCCGATCAGGCTGCCGTAGTTACGACGCACATAAGTGATGATCGCTTCGTCGAAGCGGTCGCCGCCAACCCGTACGGATTCAGCGTAAACCACACCGTTCAGGGAGATCAGCGCGATTTCTGTGGTACCACCACCGATATCGACGACCATCGAACCGCGTGCTTCCTCAACCGGCAAGCCAGCACCAATGGCCGCGGCCATCGGTTCTTCGATCAGGAATACTTCACGGGCACCGGCACCGAGTGCCGACTCACGAATGGCGCGACGCTCTACCTGAGTCGATTTGCACGGTACGCAAATCAAAACCCGAGGGCTTGGCTGCAAAAAGCTGTTTTCATGCACTTTGTTGATGAAGTACTGCAGCATCTTCTCGCAGACGCTGAAGTCGGCAATCACGCCATCCTTCATCGGACGAATGGCAGCAATGTTGCCAGGTGTACGGCCGAGCATGCGCTTGGCCTCGGTGCCGACGGCAACGACACTTTTCTGGTTACCGTGTGTCCGAATAGCCACAACCGATGGCTCATTCAGGACAATACCGCGCTCACGCACGTAAATAAGGGTGTTGGCAGTGCCCAGGTCGATGGAAAGATCGCTGGAAAACATGCCACGCAGTTTCTTGAACATGGGAAAGGGACCCTAGGCAACGCGTGGGTAAAAAAGTGCGGCAAACTCTAACAACGACAGGGATTTTGGGCAAGGCGCCAATATGTTAAATTGACCGCTTTTCCGTGCACCAACCCCCACAATCGCGGCCATATGACCGTAGAAATGCGGTAGTGTTCCGACAATCTAACACACGGACACCATCCGTCCTGTTTTCCACTGGAGAATCCCATGGCGCTAGAACGCTCCGACGTGGAAAAAATCGCACATTTGGCCCGTCTGGGTCTCAATGATGCCGATCTCCCACGCACCACCGAAGCCCTTAATAGCATTCTGGGGCTGATTGATCAGATGCAGGCTGTCGACACCACCGGTATCGAGCCGCTGGCCCACCCACTGGAAGCCAGCCAGCGCCTGCGCGCTGACGTCGTGACTGAAAGCAATCATCGCGAGGCTTACCAGTCCATCGCACCAGCGGTCGAAAACGGCCTCTATCTGGTTCCGAAAGTCATCGAGTAAAGGGAAAGAGCCTGCATGCATCAATTGACTCTGGCCGAGATCGCCCGCGGACTCGCCGATAAAAAGTTTTCTTCTGAAGAGCTGACCAAGACCTTGCTGGCGCGTATCGCCCAGCTCGATCCACAGCTCAACAGCTTCATCACCCTCACCGAAGACCTCGCCATCGAGCAGGCCAAGGCTGCTGACGCACGTCGCGCCAACGGTGAAAGCGGTGCCCTGCTGGGCGCGCCGATCGCGCACAAAGACCTGTTCTGCACCCTGGGCGTGCGCACCAGCTGTGCCTCGAAGATGCTCGACAACTTCAAGGCACCGTACGACGCCACCGTGGTTGCCAAGCTCGCCGAGGCTGGCGCGGTCAGCCTGGGCAAGACCAACATGGACGAGTTCGCGATGGGCTCGGCCAACGAATCGAGCTACTACGGCGCGGTCAAAAACCCGTGGAACCTTGAGCACGTACCTGGCGGTTCGTCGGGTGGTTCGGCAGCCGCCGTTGCCGCTCGTCTGTTACCGGCAGCGACCGGCACCGACACCGGCGGTTCGATCCGCCAGCCCGCTGCGCTGACCAACCTCACCGGCCTCAAGCCGACATACGGTCGGGTATCGCGCTGGGGCATGATCGCTTACGCCTCCAGCCTTGATCAGGGCGGCCCCTTGGCACGCACCGCTGAAGACTGCGCGATTTTGTTACAAGGCATGGCTGGCTTCGATTCTAAAGACTCCACCAGCATCGACGAACCGGTGCCGGACTTCAGCGCCGACCTCAACAGCTCGCTCAAAGGCCTGCGTATTGGTGTGCCTGCCGAGTTCTTCAGCGAAGGCCTCGACCCGCGCATTGCCGAACTGGTGCACAACAGCATCAAAGAGCTCGAAAAGCTCGGCGCGGTGATCAAGACCATCAGCCTGCCCAACATGCAGCACGCGATCCCTGCGTACTACGTGATCGCGCCCGCTGAGGCGTCTTCCAACCTGTCGCGTTTTGACGGCGTGCGCTTCGGCCACCGCTGTGAAGACCCGAAAGACCTGACCGACCTGTACAAGCGTTCGCGCGCCGAAGGCTTCGGCCCGGAAGTCCAGCGCCGGATTCTGGTCGGTGCCTACGCCCTGTCGGCCGGTTACTACGACGCTTACTACCTGCAAGCGCAAAAAATCCGTCGCCTGATCAAAAACGACTTTGTCGCAGCCTTCAACGAAGTCGACGTCATCCTCGGCCCAACCACGCCTAACCCGGCCTGGAAAATCGGCGCTAAAAACAGCGACCCGGTGTCTGCCTATCTGGAAGACGTGTACACCATTACCGCCAACCTCGCGGGCCTGCCGGGCCTGTCGATGCCAGCCGGTTTTGTCGATGGCTTGCCCGTCGGCGTGCAGTTGCTTGCGCCGTACTTCCAGGAAGGCCGCTTGCTCAATGTCGCTCACCAGTATCAGTTGAACACTGACTGGCACACGCGCTCACCTGCCGGCTTCTGAGGAGAAACATATGCAATGGGAAGTTGTGATCGGGCTGGAAATTCACTCCCAGCTCGCCACCCAATCGAAGATTTTCTCCGGCAGCGCCACCACGTTCGGCGCTGAGCCAAACACCCAGGCCAGCCTGGTTGATCTGGGCATGCCGGGCGTTTTGCCAGTGCTGAACCAAGAGGCCGTGCGCATGGCCGTCATGTTCGGCATCGCGGTTGACGCCGAAATCGGCCAGCACAACGTGTTCGCTCGCAAAAACTACTTCTACCCGGACCTGCCGAAGGGTTACCAGATCAGCCAGATGGAACTGCCAATTGTCGGCAAAGGCCATTTGGACATCACCCTGGAAGACGGCACCATCAAGCGCGTCGGCATTACCCGTGCGCACCTGGAAGAAGATGCGGGCAAAAGCCTGCACGAAGACTTCAGCGGCTCGACCGGTATCGACCTCAACCGTGCAGGCACCCCGCTGCTGGAAATCGTTTCCGAGCCGGACATGCGCAGCGCCAAAGAAGCGGTTGCCTACGTCAAGGCCATGCACGCACTGGTGCGCTACTTGGGCATCTGCGACGGCAACATGGCTGAAGGCTCGCTGCGTTGCGACTGCAACGTGTCGGTACGCCCGGTCGGCCAGGCCGAGTTCGGCACCCGCTGCGAGATCAAGAACGTCAACTCGTTCCGCTTCATCGAGAAGGCGATCAACAGCGAAGTGCAGCGCCAGATCGAACTGATCGAAGACGGCGGCAAAGTCATCCAGCAAACGCGCCTGTATGACCCGAACAAAGACGAAACCCGCGCCATGCGCAGCAAAGAGGAAGCCAACGACTACCGTTACTTCCCCGACCCGGACCTGCTGCCGGTAGTGATCGAAGACTCGTTCATCGAAGACGTGCGCGCTACCCTGCCGGAACTGCCACCGCAAAAACGCGAGCGCTTCCAGTCGCAGTTCGGCCTGTCGGCCTACGATGCCAGCGTTCTGGCCTCAAGCCGCGAACAGGCAGACTACTTCGAAAAAGTCGTGAGCATCAGCGGCGACGCCAAACTGGCGGCCAACTGGGTGATGGTTGAATTGGGCAGCCTGCTCAACAAGCAAGGCCTGGACATCGACCAGTCGCCGGTCAGCGCCGAGTTGCTGGGCGGCATGCTGCTGCGCATCAAGGACAACACCATCTCCGGCAAAATCGCCAAAGTGGTGTTTGAAGCGATGGCCAACGGCGAAGGCACTGCTGACGAAGTCATCGACAAGCAAGGCCTCAAGCAAGTCACCGACAGCGGCGCCATTGAAAAGGTGCTGGATGAAGTGTTGGCGGCCAACGCCGAGCAAGTTGAACAGTACCGCGCGGCTGACGAAGCCAAACGCGGCAAAATGTTTGGCTTCTTCGTCGGGCAGGCCATGAAAGCCTCCAAAGGCAAAGCCAACCCGCAACAAGTCAACGAACTGCTCAAGAGCAAGCTCGAAGGCTAAATCGCACACTCACTGTAGGAGCGAGCTTGTCTCGCGATCTTTTAAAGATCAAAAGATCGCGAGACAAGCTCGCTCCTACAGATATGAGTGGGCACACAAAGGACTCCCCCCCATGAAGCGGCTACTCGGCGCCTGCGCCCTGCTCGGCTTGCTCACCGGCTGCGCCAGCCACGACATAGACCCGAGCGGCTATGACGAAACCGGCGTTGCCTCTTATTACGGCGCTCGGCACCACGGTAAACGGACTGCCAGCGGCGAACCCTTCGACCAAAACGCCCTCACCGCCGCCCATCGCAGCCTGGCCTTCGGCTCACGGGTCGTGGTCACCAACCTCAGCAACAACAAATCGGTGGTGGTGCGCATCAATGACCGTGGCCCGCATACCCGCGGCCGCCTGATTGATCTTTCGCGCCAGGCCGCCCAACAGTTGGGTATGCTCAGCAGCGGCACGGCCAAGGTCCGGGTTCAGGGTTTAAGTGACTAATCAATGGAGTGAATCACCATTTTGGGGTTAAGCGCGTTATCACCGTGGAACCTGCTGCAACTGCTCTGCGGTCTCGCCATGCTGATTGCTGGCGCCGAACTGCTGGTGCACTGCGCGGTGCGCATGGCCGCCAACCTGAAGGTTCGCCCCCTGCTGATCGGCTTGACCGTGGTCGCCTTCGGCAGCAGCGCCCCGCAAATGACCGTCAGCCTGCAAGCCGCGTTTAACGACACCCCGGACATTGCCGTCGGCAGCGTCATCGGCAGCAACATTTTCAACGTCCTCGTCACCCTCGGCCTGTCGGCACTGATTATTCCCCTGCGCGTGTCACGCCAACTGGTGCGGCTCGATATCCCCTTGATGATCATCGCCAGCGCGCTGGTATTCGGCCTGGCCCTGAGCAAACAACTGGATAGCCTCGATGGCGCCATTCTGCTGGTCGGTCTGGTGATTTACCTCGGCTTGCTGCTTCGCCAGTCACGCCACAGCGGGCACCATCACGTCAGCCACGACCGACCGCCCACATCGTGGCCGGTCAACGTTCTGATGATGCTTATGGCCTTGGTCTTGCTGGGCGCTGCCGGGCATCTGTTGCTGGACGCCGCCGTCGGCGTGGCCACCGAACTGGGGCTGTCCGAGCGCATCATCGGCCTGACCATCATTGCCGTCAGCACTTCGCTGCCGGAGCTGGCCACCTCACTGATTGCAGCCTTTCGCGGACAACGTGAAATTGCCGTCGGCAACGTGATTGGCAGCAACGTCCTCAACCTGCTCGGCGTGCTCGGCCTCACCGCGCTGATCAGCCCCGAACCGCTGTCGGTATCACCCAACGCCCTGGCTTTTGACCTGCCGGTAATGCTCGGCGTCGCCGTGTTGTGCCTGCCAGTGTTCTATACCGGCTACCGCGTCACCCGCGCCGAAGGCTTGCTGTTTTTGGGGCTGTACCTGGCGTATGCGCTGCATGTGGTGTCGTTCACCACCGGCATGCCGCTGGCGGGCAGGCTCGAACACCTGATGCTGTTTTACATCTTGCCGGCGCTGCTGGTGTTTCTGCTGTTCAGTACCCTGCGCGCCTGGCGACGACAACACTGAGGAGTTTTGCGATGGACAACAAAAAGACCGGACTTGAAATGCGCCGCCAGGTGATGGGCGATGAATTTGTCGACCGCGCCCTGGGCAATGCCACCGACTTCACCCAACCGCTGCAAGACTTCGTCAACGAACACGCCTGGGGCGGCGTGTGGAACCGCGAGGGGCTGTCGCTAAAAACCCGCAGTCTGATCACCCTCGCCACCCTCACCGCGCTCAAGTGCCCGCAAGAACTCAAAGGCCACGTACGCGGCGCGCTGAATAACGGCTGCACCGTCGACGAGATCCGCGAAGCGCTGCTGCACTGCGCGGTGTACGCCGGCGTACCGGCGGCCATTGATGCGTTTCGGGCAGCTCAGGAAGTGATCGACGCCTATAAAGGCTAAATCCAGCCGCCCCACTGCAATACAAAGATCCCGATATTGGTCGTGATGGCCGCCATCAAGGTGGTGATCACGATAATCGAGGCGGCGAGTTCGTGGTTGCCGTTGGCCGCGCGCGCCATGACGTAGCTGGCGGCGGCTGTCGGGCTGGCGAAGTACAGGAACAACGTCCCCAGCTCCGGCCCGCGAAAGCCCAGGAGCCACGCCCCCAGTGTGGCCACCAGCGGCAGGCTGATCATTTTGACCAGGCTGGCACTCAACGCCAGGTTGCCGCTTTTGCGCAGGGACGCCAGAGACAAGGTGCCGCCGATACAAATCAGCGCCAGCGGCAAGGTCATGGACGCCAGGTATTCACCCGAGGCCTGCAACCAGCCCGGCAGCGTGATCTTGAACACCGCAAACGGGATCGCCGCCAGCACGCTGATAATCAGCGGGTTTTTCACCACGCTTTTGCAGACGCTCCACGGGTCGGACTTGATCACCGGGCTGTACACCGCCAGCACAATCGTCGACAGGGTGTTGTACAACAGGATCACCAACCCCGCGAGCACCGCCCCCAGCGAGATGCCGTAGTCGCCATACATGCTGGCCGCCAGGGCCAGGCCGATCACCGCGTTGTTGCCGCGAAAGGCGCCTTGGGTATAGATGCCGCGATCTTCACGCGGGCAACGCCAGATCGCCCAGCCCCAGGCCAGACCAAAACACACCAGTGTCGCCAGGGTGAAATAGCCCAGCACCTTGGGCTGCATGGCGGTTCTGAGGTCGGCGTGGACAATCCCCAGAAACAACAACGCCGGCATGGTGACGTTAAACACCAGTGCCGACGCCGTGTGGATAAAGTTGTCGTTAATCCAGCCCACCCGCTTGAGCACAATGCCCATAAAGAGCATGGCAAACACCGGGGCGGTGATCGAGAGGGTCAGAAAAAAGATAGCCAGCATGCAAACACGCTCGTGTGAGGTCGTTAAAAAACTAATGCATGTGCCAGAAACTGGCTGAAGCTTCCCCACAAGGAAGCTTCATCACTCGGGCTTACAGACCTTTAACGGCGAAGATCCCGGCAGCGTTGCGCCAGTAACCTTTGTAATCCATGCCGTAACCGAAAATATAACGGTCAATGCACGGCAGGCCGGCGTAGTCGGCTTTAAGGTCCGGGCTGGCCTTGCGGTCGTGGTCTTTGTCGATCAGCACCGCCGTGTGCACCTGACGGGCGCCCGCGTGTTTGCAGAAATCAACGATTGCGCTCAGGGTGTGGCCCTCATCGAGGATGTCATCGATGATCAGCACGTGACGGTCCATAAAGGACACTTCTGGCTTGGCTTTCCAGAAGAGGTCGCCGCCGCTGGTTTGGTTGCGGTAGCGGGTCGCGTGCAGGTAAGACGACTCAAGCGGGAATTTGAGGTGGGTGAGCAGCTTGCCGGCGAAAATCAGGCCGCCGTTCATCACACAAAAAACCACTGGATTGAATTCAGCCATTTCAGCTGTGATCTGCGCGCCAACGCGGGCAATCGCTGCCTCAACCTCGGCTTCGGTGTACAGGCAGTCAGCCTCTCGCATGACTTGACGGATATGCTCGAGATCAGCAGACATGACGCTCTCCAGGGGGGTGGTTTGCCAGAAAAGCGGGCAAAGGTACGCACACGCATGGCTCAGATCAAGCATTTATGGACTAACGTGCATTAATGTTTGTAGGACATCACCCCGGATTAGATTAATCTAGGCCGCTTTTTTTGCCTGCCCAACCGGAGCCTTTACTTATGCCCATCCGTGAGATCCGCCATCCGCTGATCCGTCACAAGCTCGGCCTGATGCGCCGTGCAGACATTAGCACGAAGAACTTCCGTGAGCTCGCCCAAGAAGTCGGCGCCTTGCTGACGTACGAAGCCACCAGTGACCTGACCCTCGAAACCTACGAGATTGAAGGCTGGAGCGGCCCTGTCCAAGTTGAAAAAATTGCCGGTAAGAAAATTACCGTCGTGCCTATCCTGCGCGCCGGCATCGGCATGCTGGAAGGCGTACTGACCCTGATCCCGGGTGCCAAAGTCAGCGCTGTCGGCGTTGCCCGTAACGAAGAAACCCTGCAGGCCCACACCTATCTGGAAAAACTGGTTCCAGAAATCGACGAGCGTCTGGCGATGATCATCGACCCGATGCTGGCCACGGGTTCGTCCATGGTTGCCACCATCGACCTGCTGAAAAAAGCCGGTTGCAAAGAGATCCGCGCCATGGTGCTGGTCGCTGCCCCAGAAGGGATTGCCGCCGTTGAAAAGGCTCACCCGGACGTGACCATCTATACCGCGTCCATCGATCACCGTCTGGACGAACACGGCTACATCATTCCGGGCTTGGGCGATGCTGGCGACAAGATCTTCGGCACCAAGCAAAAGGATTAATCACATGCAGGACGAGTTCAACGACCCACTCTGGCGCCAGATCATCTCTGGCGCGCAGATGTTGTTCGTGGCTTTCGGCGCCTTGGTATTGATGCCATTGATTACTGGCCTCGACCCTAACGTAGCGCTGTTCACGGCGGGTCTCGGAACTCTGCTGTTCCAGATAGTGACCCGCCGTCAGGTTCCGGTCTTTCTGGCTTCGAGTTTCGCTTTCATTACTCCGATCATTCTCGCCAAGGGCCAATTCGGTCTGGCCGCGACCATGGGCGGCGTGATGGCAGCCGGTTTCGTGTACACCTTTCTCGGTTTCGCGGTAAAGCTTAAAGGCACCGGTTTTATTGATCGCCTGCTGCCACCTGTGGTGATCGGCCCGGTGATTATTTCGATCGGCCTGGCGATGGCGCCCATTGCTGCGCACATGGCCATGGGCCGTGCTGAAGACGGCACTGAGCTGATCCATTACCAAACAGCCATGATGATCTCGATGCCAGCGCTGCTGACCACCTTGATCGTGGCCGTGTTCGGCAAAGGCATCTTCCGCCTGGTGCCGATCATTGCCGGTGTGCTGGTGGGTTTTGCGATGGCGTTTTACTTTGGTGTGGTCGACACGGCCAAAATCGCCGCCGCGCCATGGTTTGCCCTCCCGCACTTCACGGCCCCCGAGTTCAACTGGCAGGCGATTCTGTTTATCGTCCCCGTGGCCCTGGCCCCGGCCATTGAACACATTGGCGGCGTGATTGCCGTAGGCAGCGTGACCGGTCGTGACTATCTGAAAAAGCCGGGCTTGCACCGCACCCTGTTCGGTGACGGTCTTGCGACCACCGCCGCAGGCTTGCTGGGTGGCCCACCGAACACCACCTACGCCGAAGTGACGGGCGCGGTGATGCTGACCAAGAACTACAACCCGAAAATCATGACCTGGGCGGCGATTTTCGCCATCAGCCTGGCCTTTATCGGTAAGTTCGGCGCATTGCTGCAAAGCATTCCGATACCGGTGATGGGCGGGATTTTGTGCCTGTTGTTCGGTTCGATTGCTGCGGTCGGGATGAACACCCTGATCCGCCATCAGGTAGACCTGAGCGAAGCGCGCAACCTTGTGATTGTGTCGGTGACCTTGGTCTTCGGGATTGGCGGCGTGCTGATCGGCACAGGGATGGGCCCTGAAGACTTCGGCCTTAAAGGCATCGCGTTGTGCGCCATCGTGGCGATTGCACTCAACCTGCTTTTGCCGGGCAATGACAGTTGGAAGAACAAGAAAGGTGATGAGCCGATTCTATAAATCGGCCTGATCTCTGTAGGAGCGAGCTTGCCTCGCGATCTTTTGATCATTTAAAAGATCGCGAGGCAAGCTCGCTCCTACAGTCTTTGCGGCTTTTATAGCGCCAACGGCGCCCTTTCACAGATAGTATTCAACGCCGCCGCCCACTCCGGGTTGTCATTGAGACACGGCACCAGCACCAGCTCCTCGCCCCCCGCCTCAATAAACTGCTCGCGTCCGCGATCGCCGATCTCTTCCAGGGTCTCGATGCAATCGGCGACAAACGCCGGGCACATCACCAGAATTTTCTTCACGCCGTCTTTGGCCAACGCATCCAGACGCGCTTCGGTGTACGGTTCGATCCACTTGGCCCGGCCCAGTCGCGACTGAAAGGCCACCGACCACTTGCCCTCAGGCAAGCCCATGCGCTCGGCAAACGATTGCGCGGTGCGCAAGCATTGCGCCCGGTAGCAGGTCGCCAGCACTTCAGTCGAGGCATTCTGGCAGCAATCGGCATTTTTGAAGCAGTGATTGCCGGTCGGGTCCAGCTTGTGCAAATGCCGCTCAGGCAAGCCGTGAAAGCTCAGCAACAAGTGATCGTAGTCTTGCTCAAGGTGCGGCCGGGCGCTGGCCACCAAGGCATCAAGGTATTCAGCCTGATCGTAAAACGGCTGCACAATCGAGAACTGCATCGACAGTTTTTTGGCCTTGACCACCCGCTTGGCTTCTTCAATCACCGTGGTCACGGTGCTGTCCGCGAACTGTGGATACAGTGGCGCCAGCGTCACCTGCTTGATGCCTTGCGCAGCCAGACGCGTGAGCACGGTTTCAATCGACGGCTCGCCATAGCGCATGGCCAGCTCGACCGGGCCTTTGGTCCATTCGCGGGTCATGGCTTGCTGCAAGCGGCGGCTCAACACCACCAGCGGTGAGCCTTCGTCCCACCAGATCGAGGCGTAGGCATGCGCCGACTGCTCGGGCCGCTTGATCAAAATCAAGGACACCAACAGTCGACGCACAGGCCACGGCAAATCGATGACGTAAGGGTCCATCAAAAACTGGTTCAAGTAGCTGCGTACATCCGCTACCGAAGTAGACGCCGGCGAACCCAGGTTAACCAGCAACAGCGCGTGGTCGGTCATGCAACATCCTATTTCAGAGGCGGGCGGAAAGATCGTCTAGCGCCGCACGCAAATCGGTGAACTGAAAAGTGAAACCGGCAGCCAGCAAGCGGGCGGGCATTGCCCGCTGGCCACCCAACAATAACGTTGCCATCTCGCCCAATCCCACCTGCAAAACAAACGCCGGTGCTGGCATGAACGCAGGGCGGTGCAACACGCTGCCCAAGGTTTTGGCGAACTCAGCGTTGCGAACCGGGTGCGGGGCGCAGGCATTATAAGGACCCGAGGCGGCATTCTCATGCACAAGAAAATCAATCAGGGCAATTTGGTCTTTGATGTGAATCCACGACATCCATTGCCGACCGTTGCCCACCGGGCCGCCCAAGCCCATCTTGAACGGCAGCAACAGGCGCGACAAAAAGCCGCCTTCAGCCGCCAACACCAACCCCGTGCGCACCAGCACCACACGAATGCCCAAGGCTTGGGCACGCTGAGCAGTTTCTTCCCAGGCAATGCACAAGTGGGACGCGAAATCGTCGTTGACCGGCGGCGACTCTTCGGTCAGTTCACGCTCACCGCCGTCGCCATACCAGCCAACGGCCGACCCGGAGATCAGCACCGAAGGTTTGTGTTCGAGGCTTTCGAGCCAGACTAAAAGCGTTTCAGTGAGCGTGACCCGACTGCTCCACAACTGCGCCTTACGCTTGCGTGTCCAGCGGCCGCCGGCAATCGGCGCCCCGGCCAGATTGACCACGACGTCTACTGGCTCGTGGCTTAACTCAACCAGGTGCTCGATGCCCCGAACGCACGCCCCGCACAGTGCTTGCACGCGTTCAGGCTGGCGGCTCCACACACTCAGGCGATGACCTTGCGCCAGCCAGTGACGACACAGTTGGCGGCCTATCAAGCCTGTACCGCCGGTCAGCAATATGTGCATGGGGTGAACCTCCCGAGGAGTTTTATGCAGAGCACTGGTCTATTTTTAAAATAAGGCCCATTAATGGGCCATTAGCCTTATAAAGAATAGGTCAGTCTGACTCGGCAGGCGCACTAAAACCTATACCAAAAAATAATTTTGTACAGGTATTATAGAAAACGAAGTCTGTGCAAACAGGGGAACGAGACCAATATGACTGTACCCATTGCGATCATCGGAGCCGGCATTGCCGGACTCTCAGCCGCCAACGCGCTGCACAAGGCCGGTTATGCGGTTCATCTTTTTGATAAAAGTCGAGGCAGCGGCGGGCGCATGTCGAGCAAGCGCAGCGATGCCGGCGCGCTGGATCTGGGTGCACAGTATTTCACTGCCCGTGACCGTCGATTTGTCGATGAAGTCCAGCAGTGGCAAGCCCATGGCTGGGCTGCCGAATGGTCCCCGCATTTGTACAACCACAAAAACGGCCAACTGACCCCCTCGCCCGACGAGCAAACCCGCTGGGTCGGCGCACCGCGCATGAGCGCAATCACACGCGGGATGCTTGGGCGCCTGACGGTGAACTTTTCGTGCCGAATTACCGATTTGATCCACGGCGAAAAACACTGGCATTTGCTCGACTCAGACGAATGCACCCATGGCCCTTTTAGCCATGTGATTGTTGCCACCCCTGCCCCGCAGGCAATCGCTCTGCTGGCCGCAGCACCTAAACTGGCCACCACCGTTGCCGGGGTCAAGATGGACCCTACCTGGGCCGTCGCTTTGGCTTTCGAAACACCGCTCGACACCCCGATGGAGGGCTGCTTTATACAAGACAGCCCGCTCGACTGGCTGGCCCGCAACCGCAGCAAGCCCGGCCGCGAAGACACCCCGGACACCTGGGTTTTGCACGCGACCAGCGCCTGGAGCAAACAGAACCTCGACCTGCCCAAAGAGGCCGTGATCGAACACTTGCACGGCGCCTTTGCCGAGCTGATCCACTGCACCATGCCGGCGCCGGTCTTCACCTTGGCCCATCGCTGGCTTTACGCCCGCCCGTCTTCAGCTCATGAATGGGGCGCCCTGACCGATGCTGACCTAGGACTCTATGCCTGCGGCGACTGGTGCTTGTCTGGCCGGGTCGAAGGGGCCTGGCTCAGCGGCCAGGAAGCCGCCCGCCGATTGATCGAGCACTTGTCGTGAATCGCATTAATCCGCGCAAACTGCTGCTGTCCAAATGGACGGCAGCCCAGCCCAAACACCGCGAAAAACACTTTCTGGTCACCCAATTGTTCTGCGACGAAGAAGGCACTGTGCTGGAAGTCGAGCTTCAGGCCGTGCTCACCCAGCGCAACCAGCGTATGCCATGGCAACACTTGCAAGCCGCCGATGAATGGAAGCTGGGCTGGCTGTAACCGACCAGCCTAAACCTCAAATACCTTTACAAGATATTTGACTTGTACAAGCCTGCGCTTATGATGAAACCAAGTTGTACATCAATTAAAAGATGTACAAGTATTTCTTGGAGGTTCGTCACATGGGCAGCACTGCTTCTTGCCAGCACAAACCAAAAATTGCCATCAGTGCCTGCTTGCTGGGCGCCGAGGTTCGCTTCAATGGTGGGCACAAGGAATCGCGGCTGTGCAGTCAGACCCTGAGCGAGCATTTTGAATTTGTACCGCTATGCCCCGAGGTTGCCATTGGCCTGGGCACTCCGCGCCAGGCCATACGCCTGGTTGGCGACCCGGCACAGCCTCAGGCTGTCGGCAGTGTCGATAACCAACTGAACGTTACCCGGCCGCTGCACGATTACGGCGTAGAAATGGCCGCGGCGCATACCGACATCTGTGGCTACATCTTTATGCAAAAGTCGCCATCGTGCGGGCTTGAGCGGGTCAAGGTGTACCAGGACGGCGGTCGCCCTGCCGAATTGAGCGGCCGTGGCATTTATGCCCAGGCGTTTTGCGCCGCGCACCCGGATTTGCCGGTAGAAGAAGACGGCCGACTGAATGATCCGGTGCTGCGTGAGAATTTCCTGACCCGTGTGTACGCCTACAGCGACTGGCAAGCCTTGCTCAAACAAGGCATCACGCGCCGCGCCCTCACCGAGTACCACGCCCGTTACAAATATCAGCTCATGGCCAACAGCCCGGTGCAATACAAGGCGCTGGGTAACCTGCTGGGCAACCTTGGCAAGCAAGACCCGCGAGACATCGCCCCGCACTATTTCAGCGAATTGATGAAAGCGCTGAAAAAATGCGCCACGCGTCGTACGCACACCAACGTGCTGCAACACCTGAGCGGCTACCTCAAGCGCTCCATCAGCCCTGAAGACAAACAGGAAATGCAGCAACTGATCGGTCAGTACCTCAAGGGCATTGTGCCGCTGGTGGTGCCGCTGACCCTGCTCAAGCATCACTTCCGTCAGCACCCGGACCTTTACATCTCGCGGCAGGTCTACCTGCAACCGCACCCTGAAAACCTCAGCCTGCGTAATGCTATCTGACAATGAACGATGACCTGATCATGTCCAATACACCCGACTCGGACTACAGCAAAGCCTTGGCTGAAGGCTGGATACCGATCCGCGAAGTCGCCCGCATGACCGGTGTCAACGCCGTCACGCTGCGTGCCTGGGAGCGCCGCTACGGCCTGATCGTGCCGTTTCGTACTGCCAAAGGGCACCGTCTGTTCTCCACCGACCATGTGCTGCGTATTCGGCGCATTCTGACCTGGCTCAACCGCGGGGTTTCGGTCAGCCAGATCAAACCGCTGCTCGATTCTGCCCCCTCTTACCATGAGCCTGCCGACAATGATTGGCACGCATGGCGCCAAGCACTGACCCTGGCGATCCGTGAACTGGCGGAACGCCGCCTTGATGACAACTTCAATCAGGTCATGTCGCTGTACCCGGCCCAACCCTTGTGCGAGCACCTGTTGATGCCGCTGATCAGCGAGCTGGAACAACACTGGCACGGCCAATTTGGCGCGCAACTGGAACGCGTATTTTTTGAGTCCTGGCTGCGCAGCAAACTGGGCGCGCGGATTTACCACAACAACCGCTCCCTCAGCGGCCCGCCAGTGCTGCTGATCAACCAGTCAGACAGGCCATTCGAGCCCCATCTGTGGCTTACCGCCCTGATGGTCAGCAGCAGCCATTGCCCGGTTGAAGTGTTTGACGCCCAGGTGCCCGGCAGTGAGCTGGCGGTGGCTGTCGAGCGGCTCAACGCGCGCGCGGTGGTGCTGTATTCGAGTAAACCGCTGAACCTGCAACACCTGCCAAAACTGTTAAGCGCGATCACTTGCCCGGTGTTGATTGCCGGGCCCTCGGTGTCCATCCACAACGACGAATTAGCGGTATCCAGCGCTGAAAGCGCGGGTTTGTCTTTGGCAAAGGACCCCATCGAAGCCCATCAACGCCTGAGCCAACTTCGCCTCTTTTAGTGCTTTCAAGGAACAGACATGCAACTTTTGTGGTTACGCAGCGATTTGCGCCAACATGACAACACCGCTCTGAGCGCCAGTGCCGAGCGCGGCCCGACCGTGGCCGTGTACCTGATCAGCCCTGAGCAATGGCTGGCGCACGACGATGCGCCCTGCAAAGTCGATTTCTGGTTGCGCAACTTGAGCATCTTGAGCGACAGCCTGAAACGGTTGAACATCCCGCTGCTTATCCGCACCGCCACCACCTGGGATCAGGCGCCCGCTGTGCTGCTTGAGTTATGCCAGCAACTGGGCATTTATGACGTGCACGTCAACGAGGAATACGGGATCCACGAAACCCGTCGCGACCACGCTGTTGCCGACGCACTTAAGGCCCAAGGCATCGGCTTTCACAGCTATCTGGACCAGCTACTGTTTGCGCCCGGCAGCCTCCTGACGCAGTCCGGCTCGTATTTTAAGGTGTTCACCCAATTTCGCCGGCTTTGCTACAACCGCCTGCACATGGCCCTGCCGAAAACCGTCGCCGCGCCCAAAGCGCAAGCGGCCCTGCTGATCAAACGCGATAGCGTGCCGCAAGCCATCCCCGGCTTTGAAACACCGCCCCAGGCGCTGCGTGATCTCTGGCCCGCCGGTGAAGATGAAGCCCATGAGCGTTTGGCGCGCTTTACCAGTGAACACATTCACTATTACCAGGACGAGCGCGATTTACCCGCCAAGCCGGGTACCAGCCAGCTGTCCACCTATTTGGCCGCAGGCGTTCTTTCGCCTCGCCAGTGCTTGCATGCGGCGCTGGGCAGCAACAACGGTGAATTCGAAAGCGGCAGCCCTGGCGTCTTCACCTGGGTTAACGAACTGCTCTGGCGCGAGTTCTACAAACATGTGCTGGTGGGCTTCCCGCGTGTCTCACGGCACCGCGCCTTCAAACCAGAAACCGAATATTTGCCTTGGCGTAACGCCCCGGCCGAACTGGCCGCCTGGCAAGAAGGCCGTACCGGCGTGCCTATTGTCGACGCGGCGATCCGCCAACTGCTGGCCACCGGCTGGATGCACAACCGTTTGCGCATGGTGGTGGCGATGTTCCTGACCAAAAACCTGTTGATCGACTGGCGCGAAGGCGAGCGCTTTTTCATGCGTCATTTGATTGATGGCGACCTCGCGGCCAACAACGGCGGTTGGCAGTGGAGCGCATCAACCGGAACAGACTCCGTTCCGTATTTCAGAATTTTCAACCCGTTAAGCCAGTCAGAGCGCTTTGATCCTGAAGGGCAATTCATCAAGCACTGGTTGCCCGAGCTCGCTGCACTGAACAAGAAAGAAGTGCATAACCCAGCGTCTGCTGGCGGCCTGTTTGGTGTAGCCAATTACCCTGCGCCTATTGTCGACCTGAAGAAAAGCCGAGAACGCGCCCTCAGCGCCTTCAAAAGCCTACCCTCACGACAACTTCTCGAGGTGGTACATGATTGAAGGTCGTCGCATCTGGTTAACCGGCGCCAGCAGCGGTATTGGCGCGCACATGGCAAAAGAGCTGCTGCAACGCGGCGCCCACCTTGCCTTGACCGCCCGCACTCTGGGCCCGCTGGTGGCGTTGTCTGAACGCTTCCCCGGCCAGGTGTTGCTGGTGCCCGGCGACCTGACTGACCATCTGCAAGTGCGTGAAATCGGCATGACCATCGCGCAAAGCTGGGGTGCCCTGGACACGGTCATCCTGAGCGCTGGAACCTGTGAATATGTCGATGTCAGACAATTTGATGCCAGGGTGATCGAGCGCTCGGTGTGCACCAACTTGCTGGCCAGCAGTTATTGCATTGAAAGCGCGCTGCCCTTGTTGCGCGCCGGACGCACCCCGCATCTGGTCGGCGTTGTCAGCGCAGTCACAGCCTCGCCGCAGCGCCGGGCACAAGCCTTTGGTGCGGCAAAATCGGGGCTGCGTTACTTGCTCGAATCACTGCGGGTTGATCTGGCCGACGAAGGCATTGATGTGACCTTGGTCAGCCCGGGCTTTGTCGATACGTCGCGGGCAGAAAACCCTGAGCTGTCAATACAGGGCCGCTGGCCTGCCTCTAAAGCTGCTGCGTACATCTGCCAGCAGTTGCAAAAACGTCCACGGGAAGTCGTGTTCCCGACCCGCTTGCTAAAACTGCTCAACCTGCTGGCTACCCTGCCAAAACGCATGCAGGTTGCACTGGCCAAGCGCCTGTCACGCAGCCATGGCGAGACCTCGCTCTAAGCCTGTGAGGCTGGGGGTGATTGGTCAGCGGGTTTACACCTGAGCGCGGCTCTGCCTTACACTGCGCGCCTATGACCAACATCGCTCTGACCGACATTACTGAACCTGCCGTTACGTGTTCGACGTGCGCGGCCTGTTGCTGCCAACTGGAAGTGATGCTGATCACCGACACCGGTGTACCCGAGCGTTTTATCGACAACGATGACTGGGGCGGTGAGGTGATGCTCAGGCTGGACGATGGCTGGTGTGCTGCGCTGGATCGCAACACCATGATGTGCACGATTTATGAACAGCGCCCGCTGATTTGTCGAGAGTTCGAGATGGGCGACGTTGAATGCCTGAATGAACGCCAGGGTATTTCGACGGCATACGTGTAGGAGCGAGCGTCTTTTTAAGATCAAAAGATCGCGAGGCGAGCTCGCTCCTACAGGGGTGGTTACAGCGGGAGGGTGTAGTGCAGCGAGTAGCTTTCTACGCCGTCGTTGGTGCTGGACAACCCGGCATTGGAGTAGTGAGTCGCGCGAATGCCGACTTCATGCCCGCCCGCAAAGCGCAAGCCAAAGCCCAGGCGGTCTTCAAACTGGAATGCCGTGCCCAATTTGTTGCGCTCGACCTCGGTATGGCCAAACACCGCCACGCCGATCCCGGCTTCCAGGTAAGGCTTGACCGTTTCGCCGGCAAATTCGTACACAAAGACAGGCGAGAACGACAGGCTGTTGTTCGCCGAAGACTTGTCGCCTTCCCAGTAGGTGTAAGCGCCACTCCAGTAACCGGTCAAACGACCCACGTCACTTTGCAGCCAACTCTTGTCCCAATTTGAATTCAAGCCCAGACGATAGGTCATCGTTGACTCACTGGTGTGCCCCACACCGAATTCAATACCGGCCGCTTGTGCCGTATAGCTATACCCCAGAGCGGCCGTTGCCAGCGCCACCAAGCCAATCAAACGTTTCATATGAAAAATCCTATTTTCGTATGCCGATCTTAATTTTTATGTACCTCATCAAACCGATGAGTATGAATCCCCAGCCCCTGAGAAAGTTCAACGACTCAAATGCTCTTCATGTTTTCTTACAGGTCGAAGCTTCGCACAAGACCAGATTTATTCCACAACACATGAAGGATATTTCTTAGAGACTCGGGAGACGCGCTGGTCCATAGCTGTGTTTCCCGCGCAGGACCTGTCGCCAACAGGCCGCGCTCATCCAATAAGCGTTGCAGTTGGCGGGCCACGGCGGCGCCGGTGTCGATCAAGATGATCGACGGTGGGAGCATTTGGCTGAGCAAAGGCTTGAGGAAGGGGTAATGCGTGCAGCCCAGAATAATGGTGTCGCAGCCAGCGGCCAGCAGCGGCTCGACATAGCCGCGCAGCATCGTGCGCAAGGTTTCGCTGCTGAGGTCGCCGGTTTCGATCAGTTCGACCAGGCCGGGGCACGGCTGGGTGATCACCTGTACCGTACTGGCAAAGCGGTCGAGCAAAGCGGCGAACTTGGCACTCTGCAAGGTACCGGTGGTGGCGAGCACGCCGACCACGCCACTGCGGGTGGCGGCGGCAGCGGGTTTTACCGCGGGTTCCATCCCGACCACAGGCCAGTCGGGGTAGCGCTGACGCAAATCTGCGACGGCCGCCACGGTCGCGGTATTGCACGCCAGCACCAGGGCCTTGGCCCCTTCGCGCTGGAAGAACTCGGCGATGATCGCGCAGCGTTCACGAATGAACTCGGGGCTTTTTTCGCCGTAGGGAATATGCCCGCAGTCGCCGACATAGAGCAGCGATTCGTTGGGCAACAATTGGTTGATCTCACGCAACACCGACAAACCGCCAACGCCGGAATCGAACACACCAATCGGCGCTTCACTCATGGCCAGCCCCACACACACTACAGGCCGGGTCACGCTTGACCCGCAACTCGCGAAAACGCGTGGTCACGGCGTCTATCAATAACAGGCGCCCCACCAATGGCTCGCCAAAACCGGCCAACAGCTTGAGCGCCTCCAGCGCTTGCAGGCTGCCGACCAGCCCCACCAGCGGGCCGATCACGCCGGCTTCGCTGCAGGTGAGTTCGTCGTCGCTGCCGTGCCCATATAAACAGTGGTAACACGGGCTCGCGGGCTGACGCGGGTCAAAGACCGACAACTGCCCCTCAAGGCGAATCGCCGCACCGCTGACCAATGGCTTGCGCGCCGCGACACAGGCGCGGTTGACGGCCTCGCGGGTGCCGAAGTTGTCACAGCAATCGAGCACCACGTCTACCGCGGACACGGCCTCAGCCAGCGAGTCGATATCCAGCGCCGAGCGATGGGCGATTAATTTGATGTGCGGGTTCAGCAGACGAAGACGGCGCATGGCCGAGTCGACCTTGCTTTCGCCGACATTGGCGCTGTCATGGATAATCTGGCGTTGCAGGTTGGTCACGTCGACGCTGTCAAAATCAGCCACGTGCAACTCGCCTACCCCCGCTGCCGCCAGGTACAGCGCCACCGGCGAACCCAGCCCGCCCAGACCGACAATCAGCGCTCGGCTGTTTTTCAGCTTGAGCTGGCCGTCGATGTCGACCTGTTGCAACAGGATCTGTCGGCTGTAGCGCAACAGCTCCTCGTCGGTCAGCACGGCAGGCGGCCCAGGGTAATGCGTTCGTGGGTGCCCAGGTCTTTGCGGCTTTCTACCTGTTCAAAGCCCGCGCCTTGCAGCAGCTCACGAACCGCAGCGGCCTGGTCGTAGCCGTGCTCAAGCATCAACCAGCCACCGGCATTTAAATGCAGCGGGGCTTGGGCAATGATGTGGCGAATGTCATCCAGCCCGTCAGCACCGGCCACCAGCGCACTCTCAGGCTCGAAGCGCACGTCGCCTTCGGCCAGGTGCGAGTCACCTGCGGCGATGTAAGGCGGGTTGCTGATGATCAGGTCAAAGCGCTGGTCGGCCAGAGCGCTGAACCAGTGGCTGTGCAGTACGCTGACGTTGGCCAGTTGCAAACGCTGGCGGTTGCGTTCGGCAAGCGCTACGGCCTCTGGCACGCGGTCAACCGCGGTCACCTGCCAGGCGCCACGCTCACTGGCCAGCGCGAGGGCAATCGCCCCGCTGCCGGTGCCCAGATCCAGCACTTTGGCCGGGGTCTGGGGCAGCAACGCCAATGCCGTTTCGACCAGCAGCTCGGTGTCCGGGCGCGGGATCAAGGTGTGCGGCGCGACTTCCAGGTCGAGCTTCCAAAACCCTTGCTGACCCAAAATGTAGGCCACCGGCTCACCCTGGCGACGACGCTGCAAGAAGTCCGAGAAGGTCGACGCCGCTTCGCTGCTGACGATTTTTTCTGGCCACGTGTGCAGGTAACTGCGCGGTTTGCCCAGCGCGGCCGCCAGCAACAGCTCCGCATCAAGGCGGGCGGTGGGCGAGTCAGGCAATTGAGCGGCACGTAACAAACTGGCAATAATGGTCATTTACTCACCCAGGGCTGTCAGTTGATCAGCCTGAAATTCCGCCAATAATGGCTCAATAACGGCATCTACACCGCCGGCCAATACGTCATCCAGTGAATACAAGGTCAAGTTGACGCGATGGTCTGTCACACGGCCTTGTGCGAAGTTGTAAGTGCGAATGCGCTCGGAGCGGTCGCCGGAACCCACCAGCAATTTACGCTCGCTGGCGATGGCATTGGCGGCGGCGCTGGTTTGCTGGTCATTCAATTTAGCTGAAAGCCAGGACATCGCCCGCGCCCGGTTTTTATGCTGGGAACGCTCTTCCTGGCACTCGACCACGATGCCGGTCGGCAAGTGCGTGATGCGAATGGCCGAGTCGGTTTTGTTGACGTGCTGACCACCCGCCCCCGAAGAACGGTAGGTGTCGACGCGCAAGTCGGCCGGGTTGATCTCGATTGCTTCTTGCTCGTCAGGCTCAGGCAAAACGGCAACGGTACAGGCAGAGGTGTGGATACGGCCCTGGGACTCGGTGGCCGGCACACGCTGCACGCGGTGGGCGCCGGACTCGAACTTCAGCTTGCCGTACACATTCTCGCCTTCGACCCGGGCGATGACTTCTTTATAGCCGCCATGTTCGCCGATGCTTTCTGACAGGATCTCGACGCGCCAGCCACGACGCTCAGCGTAACGCGAGTACATGCGAAACAGGTCGCCGGCAAAAATAGCCGCCTCATCACCGCCGGTGCCCGCACGAATTTCGAGGAAGACGTTGCGCCCGTCGTTCGGGTCTTTGGGCAAGAGCATGCGTTGCAGGTCTTTTTCCAGCTCGATGAGCTGTTCTTTGGCTTCGCGGACTTCTTCAACCGCCATTTCGCGCATGTCAGGGTCGTTGTCCTTGAGCAGCGCCTGGGCGCCTTCGAGGTCGTCCTGCACCTTGAGCCACTGACCGTAGGTGGCAACAATGGGCTCAACCTCCGCGTACTCCTTGGAGTAGGCACGGAACTTGGTCTGATCCGAAATGACCTCGCCATCGCCAAGCAAGGCGGTCAATTCTTCAAATCGATCCCGGAGGATGTCCAGCTTATTAAGCAGTGACGCTTTCATTACAGTTTTTTATCCGCAGAGCTATCCGATGAGCCCTCACCGAGGGCAAAAAGTTCTTGGGCCATGGCCAGCGCATCGAGGCGGCCTTCGGCGGAAAGCTTTTTAAGCTGCACGCTGGGGGCGTGAAGTAGCTTATTGGTTAAACCACGCGCCAGTTGCACCAGCACGTCTTGCGGGTTGCTGCCATTGGCCATCATCCGCAGGGCTTTTTGCAATTCTTCATCGCGCAAGCGCTCGCCTTGCTGGCGATAGGCTTTAAGCACATCAACCGCCGCCAACTCACGCAAACGCACCATGAAGTCGTCGGCGCCGATACTCACCAGCTCTTCAGCGGCCTGGGCAGCACCCTGACGGCTCTTGAGGTTTTCTGCGACCACTTCGTGCAAGTCGTCGACGGTATAGAGGTAAACGTCGTCCAACTCGCCGACTTCTGGCTCGATATCCCGTGGAACGGCAATGTCGACCATGAAAATAGGCTTGTGCTTGCGCAGCTTCAAGGCACTTTCAACAGCGCCCTTGCCCAGTATCGGCAATTGGCTGGCGGTCGAGCTGATCACGATGTCGCTGTGCACCAGCTCTTGAGGAATGTCTGACAACAATACGGCATGGGCGCCGAATTGCTCGGCCAGAGTACTGGCCCGCTCTAAGGTACGGTTAGCCACCACGATGCGTTTAACCCCCAGATCATGCAGGTGCCGGGCGACCAGGGTGATGGTCTCGCCCGCCCCGATCAGCAGTGCCTGACTGCGCTGCAAGTCGCTGAAAATCTGCTTGGCCAGACTCACTGCAGCAAACGCCACCGACACCGGGTTTTCACCAATCGCCGTGTCGGTGCGCACTTGCTTGGCCGAGTTGAACGTGGCCTGGAACAGACGCCCCAATAGCGGCCCGACGGTACCCGCCTCACGCGCCACGGCGTAGGCAGATTTCATCTGGCCGAGAATTTGCGGCTCGCCCAACACCAGCGAGTCGAGCCCCGATGCCACGCGCATCATGTGACGAACGGCCGCATCATCTTCATGGATGTAGGCACACGCCCGCAGCTCTTCGTAGTTCAAATCGTGATATTCGGCCAGCCATTTCAGCACAGCTTCGGCGCCGAGTTGGTCTTGTTCGAGATAAAGCTCACTGCGATTGCAGGTCGAGAGGATCGCAGCTTCGCGACTGTCGGTGAGGCGGCAGAGTTGCTGCAAGGCTTCAACCAACTGCTCTGGAGTAAATGCCACGCGCTCGCGGACGTCTACTGAAGCAGTCTTGTGGTTAATACCGAGTGCGAGGAAGGCCATTCAATATCGCTGATGGTGACGAGAAGCCGACAATTGTCCTACTTCGTCTGATTCAGAACAACCATTGCTGACTATTGTCTCTATAGTTAACGTCTGTTGAACTCATCTTCCCTCGCATCATCAGAGCCTTATATCGCTTCTATCGATAGTCGCACCTGTTATGGTTTGCACCATCGCATGTGTCATGATGCCCAGACCGCAGGTAAGTCGCCTTTCTCTTATATGAATAGATCCTCCGCGTTGCTCCTTGCTCTCGTCGTTCTCAGTGGCTGCCAGTCTCTGGCCCCCACGCCCCCGGATGCTTCGTCCGCGGCAGAAGACGTTACCACCGTCCCGGAAAAGCCCACGGTCTATAGCTCGTTCAGCGAAGACACGCTGTACAGCTTGCTGAGCGCGGAGTTGGCCGGCCAACGCAATCGCCTGGATATTGCCCTCGATAACTACGTGACGCAGGCCATCAACACCCAGGATCCGGGCGTTGCCGAGCGTGCGTTTCGCATCGCTGAATACCTGGGCGCCGATCAGGCAGCCCTCGACACGGTGCTGATCTGGGCCAGAAACGCACCGGACGACCTGGACGCACAACGCGCGGCGGCCATTCAACTGGCACGCAGCGGGCGCTACGACGATTCCATGGCCTACATGGAAAAGGTCCTGCAGGCCAAAGGCGACACGCACTTCGACTTTTTAGCCTTATCGGCCCTCGAAACAGACCCCGACACCCGTGCCGGCCTGCAAAAAAACTTTGATCGCCTGCTGGTCAGACACCCGGACAACGATCAACTGATCTTCGGCAAAGCCTTGTTGATGCAACAGGACGATGACGCGGCCGGCGCCTTGAAACTGCTGGAGCAGCATCCGCCGCAAGACGGTGAAATAGCCCCGATTCTGCTGCGCGCCCGCCTGCTGCAAAGCCTTGACCGTGGCGACGAAGCCTTGCCGCTGCTGCAAAAAGCTATGCGCGACAACCCGGACGACAAACGGTTGGGCCTGACCTATGCACGTACGCTGGTCGAACAAAACCGCATCGATCAGGCAAAAGTGCAATTCGCCAGCCTGGTTCAGCAGTACCCGGAAGACGATGAACTGCGTTTCTCTTTGGCGCTGGTGTGCCTTGAGCTTAAGTCCTGGGACGAAGCCGAAGGCTATCTGCAAGAGCTGATCGACCGCGACAGCCATGTTGACTCGGCACACTTGAACCTGGGGCGCATTGCGGAAGAACGTAATGACCCGCAAGGCGCATTGATTCAATACGCTCTGGTAGAGCCAGGTAATGATTATTTGCCTGCACAACTGCGCCAGGCAGACATTTTGATTAACCACGGCCGCGGCGCCGAAGCCTCGCAAAAACTGGCGGCTGCCCGTGACGCCCAGCCGGACTACGCGATTCAGTTGTACCTGATCGAAGCCGAAACCCTGTCGGCAAACAATCAGACCGATCGCGCCTGGGCCGTCTTGCAACAAGCCGTCAAGCAATACCCCGACGACCTGAACCTGCTGTACTCACGCGCCATGCTGGCCGAAAAACGCAACGACCTCCCGCAAATGGAGGCCGATTTGCGCGCCATTATCCAGCGTGAACCTGACAACGCCATGGCCTTGAACGCGCTGGGGTACACCCTTGCGGACCGCACCACCCGCTACGCCGAAGCCAAAACGTACATCCAGCAAGCCTACGATTTGAACCCGGAAGACCCGGCCGTACTCGACAGCCTGGGCTGGGTGAACTTCCGCCTGGGTAATTTGCCTGAAGCAGAACGTTTGCTGCGCCAGGCGCTGGAGCGCTTCCCCGATCAAGAAGTGGCCGCGCATTTAGGCGAAGTGTTGTGGGTGAGTGGCCAGCAGCGTGAAGCCAAAAAACTCTGGGGGCAGTTCCTCAAGGACAACCCAGACAGCCCAATTCTGCGCAAAACCGTCTTGCGCCTGACCGGATCCGAGACTCCTTAAATCATGTTTTTTCGTCATGTACGCCCTCTCATTGCCTTTGGCCTGATCGCCCTGCTCGCCGGTTGCGCGGGCTTCGGCGCTCGTGAATCGGTCGAAGGTCACGGCAGCCCTGCCCTGTGGTCGCAGCATAAACAGCAGTTGAGCGCACTCGACGGCTGGCAAATCAACGGCAAGGTCGGTATTCGTGCCCCTAAAGACTCGGGCAGCGCGACCTTGTTTTGGCTGCAACGCCAGGACTACTACGACATTCGCCTGTCGGGCCCGCTGGGCCGAGGCGCCGCCCGCCTGACCGGCCGCCCGGGCAATGTCAGCCTGGAAGTCGCCAACCAGGGCCGCTATGAAGCCACCACCCCGGAACAATTGCTCGGCGAGCAGTTGGGCTGGAGCTTGCCGGTGTCGCATTTGGTCTGGTGGGTTCGCGGGCTGCCCGCGCCCGACAGCAAAAGCCGCGTCACTTTGAACGCCGACAGCCGCCTTGCCAGCCTGGAACAGGACGGCTGGCAGATCGAATACCTGAGCTACATCGAGCAAAACGGTTTTTGGTTGCCGGAGCGGGTCAAACTGCACGGCACGGATCTGGACGTCACGCTGGTCGTGAAAGATTGGCAACCGCGTCAGTTGGGACAATAAGATGCAAAAAGAGGCACTGGTTTTGCCCTCCCCGGCAAAACTGAATTTGATGCTGCACATTTTGGGTCGTCGTGCAGACGGCTATCACGAACTGCAAACCCTGTTTCAATTCCTCGATTACGGCGATGAAATGACCTTCGCCGTACGCGATGACGGGGTTATTTGCCTGCACACCGAGTTTGCCGGTGTGGCGCACGACGACAACTTGATCGTCAAAGCGGCGAAAAAACTGCAACAACAGTCCCACAGCACACTGGGCATCGATATCTGGATCAAAAAGATATTGCCCATGGGCGGCGGCATTGGCGGCGGCAGTTCAAATGCGGCCACCACCTTGCTGGGCCTCAACCATCTATGGCAATTGAACTGGACTGAAAACCAGTTGGCAGCGCTGGGCCTGAGCCTGGGGGCCGATGTTCCGGTTTTCGTCCGTGGCCACGCCGCTTTCGCAGAAGGCGTGGGCGAAATTCTTACCCCTGTCGAGCCGGAAGAGCCCTGGTACGTTGTACTTGTGCCGCAAGTCTCTGTCAGCACAGCAGAAATATTTTCAGATCCTTTGTTGACACGTGACTCTTTGCCCATTAAAGTGCGCCCCGTTCCCAAGGGAAACAGCCGAAACGACTGCGAAGCAGTAGTGAAGGAGCGTTATCCAGAAGTACGTAACGCTTTGAATTTGTTAGGTAAATATACCGAAGCAAAATTAACTGGAACTGGAAGTTGTATATTTGGGGCCTTCCCAGATGAAGCAAGTGCTGTTAAAGTGCTGCACCTTCTTACAGAGACCCTTACAGGGTTTGTAGCAAAAGGAAGCAACATTTCAATGTTGCATCGAACGCTACAAGATCTGTAAACGGAAACGGGTACACGGTACTCGTAGCAACAGATACAGGGGCGTCGCCAAGCGGTAAGGCAGCAGGTTTTGATCCTGCCATGCGTTGGTTCGAATCCAGCCGCCCCTGCCATTTCTTATACTCATCCAGGTTACCCTCAGCCTTCAGGTACTGCGCGTGTCCAAGATGATGGTCTTTACGGGGAACGCTAACCCCGATCTGGCTCGGCGTGTCGTACGTCAGCTGCATATCCCTCTCGGTGACATTTCTGTCGGCAAGTTTTCCGACGGCGAGATTACCGCTGAGATCAATGAAAATGTTCGCGGTAAAGACGTTTTCATTATTCAGCCGACGTGTGCTCCGACCAACGATAACCTGATGGAACTCGTCGTGATGGCTGATGCCTTCCGCCGTTCCTCAGCAACTCGTATTACTGCTGTTATTCCTTACTTTGGTTATGCCCGTCAGGATCGCCGTCCGCGTTCCGCACGTGTGGCTATCAGCGCAAAAGTTGTTGCTGACATGCTTACCGTAGTCGGCATCGACCGTGTTCTCACGGTTGATTTGCATGCTGACCAAATTCAGGGTTTCTTCGATATTCCTGTAGATAACATCTACGGCTCCCCAGTATTGGTGGATGACATCGAAGATCAGCGCTTTGAGAACCTCATGATTGTGTCCCCGGATATCGGCGGCGTCGTGCGTGCACGTGCTGTTGCCAAATCCTTGGGCGTGGATCTGGGGATCATCGACAAACGCCGTGAGAAAGCCAATCACTCGGAAGTGATGCATATCATTGGTGATGTCGAAGGGCGTACCTGTATTTTGGTTGACGACATGGTCGATACCGCCGGCACTCTGTGCCACGCGGCTAAAGCCTTGAAAGAGCATGGCGCTGCCAAAGTGTTCGCCTACTGCACACACCCTGTGCTGTCGGGTCGGGCAATCGAGAATATCGAGAACTCTGTGCTGGACGAGCTGGTGGTGACTAACACCATCCCGCTGTCCGCCGCCGCACAAGCCTGTGCGCGTATCCGTCAACTGGATATCGCACCGGTTGTGGCTGAAGCGGTTCGCCGCATCAGCAACGAAGAATCGATCAGCGCGATGTTCCGATAAGGGCCCTGCCCTGCTCTGACATCCGTTGACGAAAAGCGCCCCGCCCCAACAGCCTGTTGGGGCGGGGCTTTTTTGCCCATACCGTCCATAGCGCTGGTCGCAAACGCTTGGTCGGATGTGGATATTTTGGAGATACAACATGAACGATTTTACTCTGAATGCTGAAGCGCGTTCCGACCTGGGGAAAGGTGCGAGCCGCCGCCTGCGTCGTCTCGCAAGCCTGGTTCCAGCTGTAGTTTACGGTGGCGAAAAAGCCCCTGAATCCATCAGCCTGCTGGCTAAAGAAATTGCCAAACTGCTCGAAAACGAAGCTGCTTACAGCCACGTTATCGAACTGACCGTTGGCGGCGTTAAGCAAAACGTGATCATCAAAGCTCTGCAACGTCACCCGGCTAAAGGCCACGTGATGCACGCTGACTTCGTACGCGTTGTTGCTGGTCAAAAGCTGACTGCAATCGTTCCAGTTCACTTTGTTGGTGAAGCTGCTCCGGTTAAGAAAGGCGGCGAGATCTCGCACGTTGTTGCGGAAATCGAAGTTTCCTGCCTGCCAAAAGACCTGCCTGAATTCATCGAAGTTGATCTGGCTAACGCCGAAATCGGCTCGATCATTCACCTGTCGGACATCACCGCTCCTAAAGGCGTTGAGTTCGTAGCTCTGGCACACGGTAACGACCTGGCAGTAGCCAACGTTCACGCTCCACGTGTTGCACCAGAAGCAGACGCTGAGTAATTCATTACTCTGTCGTTGGAGTTTTGAGAAACATCGCGAGCTAACACGCAGCGAGTAAAGCGGACAAGATCGCGAAGTTTACTCAGGTAAACCCGTTTTCTTGTCTGTTTTCGCCGCTACCGTTAGCGGCGATGTGATCCATAACTCTATAGAAGGGCCCTTGTCGTGACCGCCATAAAACTGATCGTTGGCCTGGGAAATCCAGGCACCGAATACGAACAGACCCGGCATAACGCAGGGGCCCTTTTTGTTGAGCGCCTCGCGGCGGCAAACGGGGTCAATCTCGTTGCCGATCGTAAATATTTTGGCCTGACCGGACGTTTCAGCCATCAGGGTCAGGATGTTCGTCTGTTGATTCCCACCACCTATATGAACCGAAGCGGCCAGGCCGTTGCGGCGCTTGCCGGTTTCTACCGCATCGCGCCAGAAGCCATATTGGTGGCCCACGACGAACTCGATCTCCCACCGGGTGTTGCCAAGCTCAAGCTGGGCGGCGGCCATGGAGGTCATAACGGCTTGCGTGACATCATTGCGCAACTGGGAAACAACAATAATTTCTACCGTCTGCGGCTCGGCATTGGCCACCCAGGCGTCGCGAGCATGGTGTCCAACTTTGTTCTGGGTCGTGCGCCACGCGCCGAGCAGGAAAAACTGGACGCCAGCATCGATTTTGCCCTCGGCGTGCTGCCGGATATCCTCGCCGGTGAATGGAACCGCGCGATGAAAAACCTGCACAGCCAGAAGGCCTGACTCTTTTTCCGAGGGGAAACACCATGGGATTCAACTGCGGCATCGTCGGCCTGCCTAACGTCGGCAAGTCCACCCTGTTCAACGCCCTGACCAAATCCGGCATTGCAGCGGAGAACTTCCCCTTCTGCACGATCGAGCCGAACACCGGTATCGTGCCGATGCCCGACCCACGTCTGGCAGCACTGGCCGAGATCGTTAAACCGAATCGCATCCTGCCGACCACTATGGAGTTCGTTGACATCGCTGGCCTGGTAGCCGGTGCATCGAAAGGCGAAGGTCTGGGCAACAAGTTCCTGGCCAACATCCGCGAGACCGATGCCATCGCTCACGTAGTGCGCTGCTTTGAAGACGAAAACGTGATCCACGTTTCCAACACTGTCGACCCTAAGCGTGACATTGAGATCATCGACCTTGAGCTGATCTTCGCCGACCTCGACAGCTGCGAAAAGCAACTGCAAAAAGTCGCACGCAACGCCAAAGGCGGTGACAAAGAAGCCGTTGCCCAAAAAGCCCTGCTGGAACAACTGATTGCCCACTTCACCCTGGGCAAGCCAGCACGCAGCCTGATCAAGAACATGGACGCCGATGAGAAGCAAATCATCAAGGGCTTCCACCTGCTGACCACCAAGCCGGTGATGTACATCGCCAACGTGGCCGAAGACGGTTTTGAAAACAACCCGCTGTTGGACGTGGTGAAAGCCATTGCCGAAGAAGAAGGCGCGACTGTTGTTCCTGTGTGCAACAAGATCGAAGCTGAAATTGCCGAGCTTGAAGACGGCGAAGAAAAGGACATGTTCCTTGAAGCTCTGGGCCTTGAAGAGCCAGGTCTGAACCGTGTGATCCGTGCCGGTTACGAAATGCTCAACCTGCAAACCTACTTCACCGCCGGCGTTCAAGAAGTACGCGCCTGGACCGTGAAAGTAGGCGCTACCGCTCCACAAGCGGCTGGCGTGATCCACACCGACTTCGAAAAAGGCTTTATCCGTGCCGAAGTCGTCGCCTACGAAGACTTCATCCAGTACAAGGGTGAAGCGGGCGCAAAAGAAGCCGGTAAATGGCGCCTGGAAGGCAAGGACTACATCGTTAAAGACGGCGACGTCCTGCACTTCCGCTTCAACGTGTAAACCAACACACGTCTAAAAAACCGCGCCCAGGCGCGGTTTTTTTTGGCCCGGGTTTTACCCCGACAAACACCGTGGCAAGCAAACAGTCTATGGTTAGCCCCAAGACCTAAAGGCTGACTGTGTAGGGAGTCGCAATGCTGTCCAAGGTGTTCTTCAACCGTTTCACCACTCCTCTTATTGAGCGAATCCAGTTTCGCTGGACCACGGCCTGGCGCGATGCCCTGGCCTCAGCCATCGCCGCTGCACTGGCGTGGATCCTCGCCAAGCACTTATTCGGCCACGTGCACCCGGTGTTTGCCGCCATCAGCGCGATTGTTTGTCTGGCGCCCGGCCTGCCCAGCCATGGCAAGCAAGCAGTCGGTTTAATGGTCGGCGTGGCCACCGGAATCATCATCGGTGAAGCCGCGCTGTGGTTACCAGATGGCTACCCGTTGCTGCGCATCGGCTTCGCTACGTTCTCGGCCATTGCCATTGCCGCGCTCTACGGCTTGGGCGCTGTCGTACCGATTCAGGCAGGCGTGTCAGCCGTATTGATGTTGGCGGTGGGCCCGGAGAGCGCAGGTTTTGTGCGCATGCTTGATGTGGTGGTGGGCGCCGGGGTGGGCTTGATGTTCAGCCAGATCCTGCTGACGCCCAACCCCATCGGCATCATTGATGACTCGGCCAAGGACTTGCTGGAGAAACTCGCCAAAGGCTTCGGCCAAAGCCTGACAGCCCTTGAAAAGAACGATGCAAAAAGCGCACAGCACGCGGTGTTTATTTTCTCGGGTGCTCACGACAGCCTCATCACCCTGGAGAACGGCATTGCCAGTGCGCGCAATACCGCACGCTGGACGTTGCGCGGCCGGTTTGCCTCGCGTGAAGTCAAAGACATAGCCAGCCGTTACGAGCGACACGCCGTGCGCTTGTACGCCAGCGCCCTGCTGTTCTCTGAGGCCTTCGCGGACGCCATGCGCAAAGAACAGGGCTCGCCACCCGCCGCGCTGCACGAACGGCTGGCCAGCGTCGCCTCAGGCTGTGCAGCGATTGCCGGCGATACAGAGAAACCGGTGTTGGCCGCCTATGACGACCAACAGGTTGAAGCGGTGTCCGCGCCGTGGCAAATCTGCCTGCAGCATTTGAGCACCGTCGAAAGCGCGCTGCAGAGTTTTAGTGCCAGCGCGCAAAACACGTAGTCGCTGCCGAGGTACGAGGGCTGCGATGGGGTGCGCAGCGCCCCTGAATGGCGGTCCTTCGGCCCGCATCGCAGCCTTCGTACCTCGACAGCGGCTACAGCAATCAGCCCTTTTTGGTGCGCGGCAAAAAGATCGCCAGCACGCCAAACAGTGGCAGGTACGAGCACAGCTTATAGACGTATTCGATACCGTGAATGTCGGCCAAATGCCCCAGCAACGCCGCACCAATCCCGCCAAAGCCGAACATCAAGCCAAAAAAGATACCGGCAATCATACCCACGTTGCCCGGCACCAATTCTTGGGCATACACCACAATCGCCGAGAACGCCGACGCCAGAATAAAACCGATGACCACGCTGAGGACGCTGGTCCAGAACAGATCGGCATACGGCAGCAGCAAGGTGAACGGCGCGACACCCAGGATCGAGAACCAGATCACCGCCTTACGCCCGATGCGGTCACCAATCGGGCCGCCAAAGAACGTGCCCGCCGCCACCGCCCCCAGGAACAGAAACAGATACATCTGCGAGTTGGCGATGGAGACGTCGAATTTCTGAATCAGGAAGAAGGTGTAATAGCTGGTGAGGCTGGCCATGTAGAAGTACTTGGAGAACACCAGCAGCCCCAACACCACCAGCGCGCCCAGCACACGCCGACTGGACAAACCGTGCGCGGCCTTCTGCCCGGCCTTGAGCTTGAACAGGCTCAAGTGCGTGCGGTACCAGCGGCTGATCACATACAGCAGCCCTACCGCGAACAGCGCAAACAACCCGAACCAGGCCACATTACCCTGCCCATAGGGAATGATGATGGCGGCGGCCAGCAACGGCCCGAACGCCGACCCTGCGTTACCGCCCACCTGAAACGTCGACTGAGCAAACCCGTAACGCCCGCCCGACGCCAGCCGCGCCACCCGCGAGGCCTCGGGGTGAAACGTCGAAGAACCGATGCCGACCAACGCAGCGGCCAGCAAAATCAAAGGAAAACTACCGACCTGAGACAACATTAAAATCCCGATCAGCGTACACACCATGCCGCATGGCAATAACAGCGGGTTGGGATGACGGTCGGTGTAATAACCCACCCAGGGCTGCAGCAGCGACGCGGTGAGTTGAAAAGTCAGGGTAATCAGACCGATCTGCGTGAAGGTCAGATCGTATTTATCCTTGAGCAACGGATAGATCGACGGTAACACCGCCTGGATCAAGTCATTGATCAAATGCGCCAGCGCCACGGCCCCGATAATACGCAGGACTAACGGGCTGGCTTGAGGCATTTGAAGGTCTGGCGTTGATTTTATTGGAGTGTCGCTAATAGCCATAAGGGTTTCCAGGCAACAGATGAATGCACGTGCAAGTGAGCCAATGTGCCACTTTTTAACAAGATATTGCCATCCGAACCCCGAGAAACCTTAAGCGTTTGATAGCGCAGAGAAAATTTTCAGATATTTGCTTGACACACCCCCCTTACGAGGGAATAATGCGCGCCATCGGCTACATAGCTCAGTTGGTTAGAGCATAGCATTCATAATGCTGGGGTCCGGGGTTCAAGTCCCTGTGTAGCCACCAAACACCGGTTTCACCACATCGCAAGATGAAATGAAACCAACGAGAAAGCCCGCCTAGTGCGGGCTTTTTTGTGCCTGTCGATAAATTGCCCAGTAGCCGCTGACGAGAAACGAAGGCTGCGATGGGTTGCGCAGCGACCCCGCTTTTGAAGGTCCTGCGGCCCTTATCGCAGCCTGCGGCAGCGGCTACAGAGGACTGGTCAAGCCTTAAAAATCAGCCATTTCGTACGACGCTTCCCTTTCAATCCGCTGAAACATCCTAGAAACTTCCGTTTGCTTGTGCCTGAGCATTTCGGGGAATAGTCTCGGCCCATCGCTGCAAAACAGCGGTCGGGTTTAGTCGCCCGTGTTCCCTAGGCGCAAGGCGCCACCTCCGCGAGGCGCTTTTTCTTGGCCTGCGTTTTATGGTGGCCGTGCGCAGGGCGCCCATGTGGCGCGCCGGGTTCCTAGGTGACCGGTCGACTAACCTGCGCATGGCTGCCACCCATTCGTTTAGTCGCGACAAGTGACAGCTCCTTAAACACCCTAGGAGTTGTAACAATGAAAAAGCTGGTTCCAGATCCACCCGCCCTCCCCCTGCAAACTGCTGCTCAGTGCGATGCATCGTCGTTAGACCGCGCCGCCACCGATCGCGCCCTCGATTACTACCTGCTTAACCATAAGCCTCCACGGCACGTGGATCAGGCCACGTATGCCATACCCGACAGCGTCAATTTAGAAGCGGCTTTGGCCCAAGCGTCAGACTTGTTGCGCTGCGCGGGCGCTTCGGCGAGTGAGGCGGGGAATGGCTTGAGCGGGCATTCGCGCAGTTTGGTGTTGTCCTGCATGCACCTTGTGGAGCTGGCCAAGGCGTATGTGGACAAATCGCTGGATGGTGTGACGACGCACTAAAGCAGCACGCGCCTGAGTGCAAGCAGGCGCGTCACCGTTTAAGGCTGGAGCGATACCGCACTTAAGCGGGGCGAAGCGCGCTCAAATCCAGGCGGCCGTCTTTAAGCGGCGGGCACCAGTAGTAACCACCGTTCAACGGGCGGCTGAAGCTGTAGAGGGCGTCTACAATGCCGTCTTCCATGCCGCTCATGCGGCGCAGTTGAACTTCAAACGCGTTCAAGGTGCGGCTGAACGAGACGAACATCAGCCCCGATTTGCCGTTTTCAATCCAGGGCATGGAACGGCGTACGGTGAAGGCCTCAGGCGAGAAGCTTTCTTGGGCAGTGCGTTTGACGTGGGCCGATTCCGGCGCGTCGTCCAGTTCTTCGTTGTCGCTTTTACGGCGGCCAATCATGTTGTCCTGTTCGGCCTGCGGGCGGGCGGCAAAGCCATTGAGGTCGTGTTGCCACTGTTGCACGGCAACAAACACGCCGCCGTCCAGCCCCGGACCTGCATTGGTGACGATGGCCGCATCTACGGCTGCTTCGTCCACCGGGTTCTCGGTGCCGTCTTCATAGCCGGTGAGGTCGCGGTCGGTGTTGTAGAGGAAGCCTTCGGTCACTTGCAGCAGGTTGAGCGCAGGCGCCAGCGCCGTTTCAATGGCCTGGCTGCGGTGTAACAGCTCGCCGCGATCATCGCCCCACAACCACAACCACAGGGCGTGTTGGGTCGACGGGTTTTCAACCACGGCATTGAGTGCGGGGAAGACGCGCAGCCCCGGCACTTTTGCGCCCAAGGCCAGTACCAGCGGTGAACCCAAGCCTGCTACCACGCTTTTGCCGTCTACCCACTGCGACAAGGTGTCGAGTGCAGCCGGCAGTGCTTCTACAGACTTGAGGGCGAAAAACATATAGCGCGCCTGCGGCGGCACGGGTTTGGCGAGGATGCCGGGCTGGTAAAGACTCATAGAAACTCCTTCAGGAAAGCCTGGAGTTTACGCCTCACCAGCGACTTTTCGGACACCAAAGGGTTATTTTTGTTGGCCCACGCCCTACGTAGATCAAGTCTTAGGCTGATAGCTGATTAGCAAATCGCCCTACGACATCTACTACCTTTTTCGCGCCATCCTGAATTTCGACAATCACCGTGCCGGCTTCCGCGGCCAGAGACAGGCCCTCTTCGGCTTGCCGTTTGCCGTCGGCAATCAACGCCACGGCATGGCTTGCCATGTCTTGGTTCTTACGCACCACAGAGATGATTTCTTCGGTGGCCTTGCTGGTGCGCGAAGCCAGTTGGCGCACTTCATCGGCCACCACGGCAAAGCCGCGCCCTTGCTCACCCGCGCGGGCGGCTTCAATCGCGGCGTTAAGCGCCAGCAAGTTGGTTTGCTCGGCAATCGCGCTGATGGTTTTGACGATGCTGCCAATGACCTGCGACTGATCGTTCAGTGCTTCGATGCCATCGCCTGCTTGCTGCATGTGCTTGGCCAGCTCACGCATCACATCGACCGCTTGTGTCACGACGATGGTCCCGCGTTGAGCGCTGTTGTCGGTGTGCAACGAGGTGCTGTAGGCAATCCCCGCCGCCTCGGACACGGCTTGCTCCTGCTGCACTTGGTCGGTGATGACGGTGGCGAATTTCACCACTTTATAAAGGTTGTCATTGGCGTCGCGCACCGGGTTGTAGGAAACCTCAAGCCAGACTTCACGCCCCTGGCTATCAATACGCTTAAAACGATCGGCAACAAACTCCCCCGCGTTCAAGCGCTTCCAGAAGACTTCATATTCAGCGCTGCTCTGCTCTTGGGAGGTACAGAACATACGATGATGCCGACCCTGAATCTGCGCCAGCGAGTAACCCATGCCCCGCAGGAAACGGTCGTTGGCCGTGAGCACTTCACCCTTGAGATTGAACTCGATAACGGCGGTTGAACGCATCAGCGCGTCCATCAGGTTTTCGTGGTCACGCGAGGCTTCTATGGTGCGAGTCAGGTCGCTGGAAAAAATCGAGATGCGCATAATCTGACCGCTGGAGTTGCGCACCGGCTGCATGATTGAGCGCAGCCAGGCTTCCTGCCCATTGCCCCGGAGCAAACGCACGGTACCGCTGTAATGCTCACCACGGTTCATGGCATTTTTAAAACGCAGATGATGCTCGTCATGCTTTAAATGAGCCGGCACCAACTCATCAATATGCCGCCCCAGGAGCTGGCTGCCCGAGTAGTTCATGTCGTGAGTGAAGTTGCCATTGACCGACTCGACCCGCCCATCAGGGTCCAGGCTCATGCAGAGCATTTCGCTCTCCAGGCTGTCTTTGATTTGCTGAATTGAGGACAGTTCTTCGCGAAGAGCTGACAGCTCCTGTTTCAAGCGTTTGTTAAACATGGGGGATACCAAGAGATAGGAAGCGCGTGATAGAGGCATCGGCTTTCGCCTGCGTTTCTAAAGGCTTCCTGACGAGCGGTCATGTGCTGAAAAAGCTGAACAAATCGGCTGCTTGCCATGGGTACTGTAACGCGATTGTGGGAGCTGGTTTACCAGCGATTCAGGCGACTCGATCGCTCAGAAAAACCGAGTTGATACTATCGCTGGCAAGCCGGCTCCCACTTGCATGTGTAACGGTTTAAACAGGTTTTACCGGGAGCAGGCGGTATTGCGGTGGCAGTTGGTCCAGACCACTGATGGTGGTATCGAGGCTTTTCCAGCGGGCGTCTTTAATGCCGTAGATGCAACCGTGAACCGAGAGCTTTTGCCCGCGATGCCAGGCGTTTTGCACAATGTTGGTGTGCCCGACGTTGGCCACTTGCTGGATGACGTTCAGCTCGCACAGCGAGCACTTTTCTTACGCACACTTACACCGCCAAAGAAAGGCAAGTGTCTTTCATGAGAGCGCGCAGCGCGTGGCTGCGCGCGCAGGCTTTACACGTTACTTGGCTTTATCGCCGCAGTGGCAGCCGCTGGAGGTGCTGCACGCCTGGCCTTTGGGGTGATGGTCGGCACACGCCTGGCAGCAGTAGTGCTTGCCATCGCGCTCGATGCCGTGGCTACCGACTTTGCAGTTACAACTCGGACAATCACACGTGTGCTCTTTCATTTTCAACTCCATGTTGTCAGGTCGTTATCAAGCGACAGGCGTGCCGCTTACAAGCAATGACTGTAGACGCTGAGGCAGAGTTCAAAGGTCAGCCTATCGGAAAGCCGCCGAAATTCATTTACTGTACCCACCAGCCCAGCTGTAAACCGCGAGCCTGAGGGCTCGCAGTGAGATTGGGCATCCAATAATCATAAGAAAGACGAGGTATCCCCCATGGCCGCTGAGATGACCGACAGTCGCTCTGCCCGCTTTGCCCTGCGCTGCTCAAACTTTGCCGAACGCTGGTTCCCCGATTCCTGGGTGTTTGCCGCCGTTGCGGTGATTGTCGTGGCGCTCGCCACTCTGATGATGGGCGCCAAACCCACCGATGCCGCGATGGCGTTTGGTGACGGGTTCTGGAGCCTGATCCCCTTCACCATGCAAATGGCATTCGTGGTGATTGGTGGTTACGTGGTCGCCAGTTCGCCACCCGCAGTGAAGTTGATCGACAAACTCGCCAAGGTGCCGAAAAACGGTCGCCAGGCCGTGTGCTGGGTGGCGTTGATTTCAATGGTTGCCTCGTTGCTCAACTGGGGCTTGTCGCTGGTGTTTGGCGGGCTGCTGGTGCGCGCCCTGGCCAGGCGCACCAACTTGCGCATGGACTATCGCGCAGCCGGGGCTGCTGCCTACTTGGGGCTGGGCGCGGTGTGGGCGCTGGGCTTGTCGTCGTCGGCGGCGCAGTTGCAGGCCAACCCGGCCAGCTTGCCGCCGTCGATTCTGGCGATCACCGGGGTGATCCCGTTCACGGAGACAATCTTTTTATGGCAGTCGGGTGTGTTACTGGCAGCGCTGGTGGTGGTGTCGTTGATCGTGGCGTACGCCACCGCACCCGGCCCGGATTCGGCACGTGATGCCGCCGCGTGTGGAGTTGACCCGAGTTTTAACACGCCAAAACTGCCACCACGTACGCGTCCCGGCGAGTGGCTGGAATACAGCCCGCTGCTGACGATTTTGCTGGTGCTGTTGGCCGCCGGCTGGTTGTATCACGAGTTTTCGACCAAACCTGCGATCAACGCCATTTCGGGCCTGAACACCTACAACTTTTTGTTCCTGATGCTCGGCGCCCTGCTGCACTGGCGCCCGCGCAGCTTTCTGAATGCCGTGGCCAGCGCCGTGCCGACCACCACCGGGGTGATGATCCAGTTCCCGCTGTACGGCTCGATTGCTGCGCTGATGACCGTGGTCAAAGGCGTGGACGGGCAAACCCTGGCGCACCACATCTCGACCTTCTTCGTACAAATCGCCTCCCATGACACCTATGCGGTGCTGATGGGTGTGTACTCGGCAATCTTGGGCTTCTTTATTCCGTCGGGCGGCGGCAAATGGATTATTGAGGCGCCCTACGTGATGCAAGTCGCCAATGACCTGCAATACCACTTGGGCTGGGCAGTGCAGATCTACAACGCGGCCGAAGCCTTGCCGAACCTGATCAACCCGTTCTACATGCTGCCGCTGTTGGGCGTGCTGGGGCTGAAGGCGCGAGACTTGATCGGTTTTTCGTTTGTGCAGTTGCTGGTGCATACACCGCTGGTGCTGTTCTTGCTGTGGGCGCTGGGCACGACGTTGGTGTATGTCGCGCCCGTGATGCCTTAGCGGTAGACGCGAGCTTGTCTCGCGGTCTTTTGGAAGGTCAAAAGATCGCGAGGCAAGCTCGCTCCTACAGGGGAGCGGTGTTATGTCGGGGTTAGCGGGCGCAGGCGGTATTGCGGTGGCAGTTGGTCCAGACCGCTGATGGTGGTGTCGAGGCTTTTCCAGCGGCCGTCTTTAATGCCGTAGATGCAACCGTGAACCGAGAGCTTTTGCCCACGATGCCAGGCGTTTTGCACAATGTTGGTATGCCCGACGTTGGCCACTTGCTGGATGACGTTCAGCTCGCACAGACGGTCAACGCGTTCTTCTTCAGTGGGCAATTTTGCCAATACTTCGCGGTTTTCGTAGTACAGGTCGCGAATCGAGCGCAACCAGCCGTCAATCAGGCCATATTGCTGGTTCTGCATCGATGCACGCACCCCGCCACAGCCGTAGTGGCCGGTGACCAGAATGTGTTTGACCTTCAATACATCCACCGCGTACTGGATCACGGACAGGCAATTGAGGTCGGTGTGCAGCACGACGTTGGCCACGTTACGGTGCACAAACAGGTCACCGGGCAGCATGCCGACGATCTCGTTGGCGGGTACGCGGGCATCCGAACAACCAATCCACAGGTATTCCGGCGTTTGCTGGCGGGCCAACTTGGCGAAGAAATCAGGATCTTCCTGCTTGATCGCATCGGCCCAGCGCTCGTTGTTATCAATCAGATCTTGTAGTTCGTTCATGCGGTAAACCCTCGAGAGTTGATGCGCAAACTATGACTGCGGACCGCTGGTCGGGGTCACGTTAATCTGCGCTTTTATCCGCCGGTCCGTTGGGTGGAATCTTAAACCGTGGCTACAGTCCATCGTATTAAGCAGCCACAGTATGAGGAATGACCATGTCTGATTCACGTCGCCCGTATGGAGCAGAAGAACCCGCAGAGATTGATGACCTCGAAGACCGTTCGGGCTCGGTTGAGCCGTTGAACTTTGAGGATGATGATGAGGATCACGAGAGCATCAGCGATCTGTTTACCGACGAAGAGCGCGCCCTGCATGTCGCCGGAAAACCTGCGCGCAAGGCCCGGCTGAGCGGCGGCGCGTTGCCCGATGAAGACCTGGACGCCGGGTTTGACGACGATGATCTGGAGCAGGAGATGCTCATTCGTGAAGACGGCGCCCGCGATGCCAAAGAGGCCGCAGAAGGCGATGATGACGCGGCGGATCAGGAATTACGCGTAGTCGATGAAGACGACATCGGCGCTGGCAGAGGGCTGGATGAAGCAGAACTGGCGGATATTGATCCGGTGGGGCGTAAACGTTGAAAGCCCCTCACCCTAACCCTCTCCCGGAGGGAGAGGGGATTGATTGGGGGATGCTGAATAACATCCGCAACCTGAATTCTTGTGCTGACCTGAGAGTATCTCGGTAAAGCACCCTCTCCCTCCGGGAGAGGGTTTATTCAGTCCACCAACGTACAAGCCATGACCACCGCGTCTTCACGCCCGCCCACGGCCGGGTAGTAGTCGCGGCGGCGGCCGATTTCGTTGAAGCCGTAGCGCTCGTACAGCTTGAAGGCGGCCGTGTTGCTGTCACGCAGTTCGAGGAAGCATTCGCGGGCTTCATGCTGGTAGGCAATAGACATCAGGTGCTCAAGCAATTTGAGCCCCAGGCCACGGCCCTGGTTTTCTGGCTTGACGGTGATGTTGAGCAGGTGTGCTTCATCCAGAATGATTTGCACCACGCCGTGCCCCACTTGTTGCTCGCCTTCGAACATCAGCCAGATGTGGTATTTGCCCAAACCGTCGAGAAAGATCCCACGGGTCCACGGGTGGGTGAACGCCGCGTATTCAACTTTTAAAACCGCATCAAGGTCCGCTTCGATCATCGGGCGGAAGGTTACTGCGTCACTCATCGTTTTGTTTCCAGCGCGACATCAGCCTGCGCATGGCTTGCCACACATCCGCTTTGCGGTGCGGCTCTTCCATTAAGAGTTCCAGGCCCGGCAGCGCCCATGCGCTACCCAGCCCTTCGATTTCAAGTTCGGTGTTGAAGGCTTCAGCGTTCGCTTCGCTGGCAAAACGCACAGCCGGCAGGCCGATCAGCCATAAGCAAGCGCATTCGGCTTCTTCAAGGCGGGCCATGACAAAACCCTGCACAAACTGACGCGCCGCCTCTGGGCCCTGGTCGACATTGCCGCGCCTGAGCAGCGGCCAACGGACTGGCTCGCCAACGATTTGCGGGCTGTCAGGCAAACCGGCAGCTCGCAACATATCTTTTAACAATAAATAAGCCGGGTCGCGGCTCTGGAATGCGCCGCCTGTGGGTAACTCCACCAGCACCAGGCAACGCCCCGCCCGGAGCAACTGCAAGGCAAAACGCGGCGGCGCCACCGCGGCGGCTTTTACCGGCGCCGGGGCCGCTTCGGCTTCCACCACCGGTTTGCTGGCAGGTCGCGGGGTGACCGATGGCCGTGGCACTTCGATTTTAGGCCGTTCAGCGGGCTTGCTCGGCGCAGCCGCAGGCTTGACCACAGGCCGGATGACTTCAGGTGCGGCAGGCGGTTCGGGGAGCACCAGCAGTTCGGGCCGCGAAGGGGCGGCAAACGGCAGCTCTGTGCGCGGTACCCAACTGACCACTTGCATGGCAGTCAAATAAGCGCGGCGGCGGGACTCGTTCAACAAGGGTCGGCCATCTGTGGATAACTAAAGAGCAGCGATTCTACCGCCCTTCTGCCCTTCTCGCCCGCCTCTGATCGCCAAGTAATGACTCAAACCCGTGTTGCAGTACAATCGCGACCTTTCATTGGCAATCGACCGGCCCTCCCATGATCGAACCCAAGCGCGTTTTACGTGCCCTCGCCGAACACTGGGCACTCCTTGAGCCTTTGTGTGAACACTTCGACCAAGGCACTTTGAGCCTGAGCGAGTTGCGCCTGCAACTGGCTGCCCAGCAACTGGACAGCACACCGCAAGACATCACCAACGTGCTCGACAGCTGGATCCGCCTGGACATTCTGGTGCCGGTGGCCAAGAGCCCGAACCGCTTTGAGCTGAACGCCCAAATCCACGACTTCCTCGCCTATCTGCGCCGCGAACACCGCCTCGGGCTGTGCCTGGAAATCGAAGCCTACCTGCGCCATCTGGAGCGCCTGGCCGGTTACATTCAGGACGCGTTCGACATTCGTGACGGTAACGATCTGGCGCGCCAGCTGCGTTTGCTCGACATGCGTGTGCGCGATGTTTTGAAGAAGCTCGCCAATGACGAACAGGCCCTGGTGGCGGTGGCCGAACGGGCCAAGACCAGCGACCGGCAGATCCCGCTGCGCCAGCGGTACGCCGAGGTGCTGGCGACGTGGGACGAATACGTCGAACCGATGATCCAACTGGTGAACGCTGACGGCGCTTTCGAACAAGGCGTACGTAAGGTCGAGAATGTACTGCTGCGCATGCTCAGCGAGCAGCAACGCCTCGGCCACCTGGTGGACGACGACATGCTGCTGCGCACCCATGCGCGGATCCTTGAGATGCAAACCAGCGCCCAGCTCACCTTGCGCCACGCCCGCGAACTGCTGTTGCCGCTGCGTGAGGAGGCGCGACGCCACAACGCGGTTACCCGTGGCGCCGCGCTGGCGCTGGCGGCCATACGCCGTAAAGGGCTGGACGCGGTGCCGCAAGCGGCGATGCCAATGTTTACTCGCCCGCAAAGCACCTTTTTGGGCAGCGCCAGCCAGGTTGAAGCCTATGTGTACGCGCTGGCCCGCTTTGAGCCCAAGCCGGCACGCTTCCCGAAAGCCCACAAGGCCCATCGCGGTGAAACGCCCAAGGCCCCGCGCACGGTCAAGGAAATGCTCGACCGTTGCAGCGACGCGCTGCCGATGCCCGATTTGATGAGCTGGCTACTGGCCCAAGAGCCCAACGGCGACACCGACGAATTGCTGTACTGGTTCTCGCGCCTGTCGCGCGAAAAACGTTTCGTGCGCGAACGCCTTGAGCGCCGCGATTACCACACCCACGAACATCTGGTCAGCCTGCGCTCCTTCGCCCTGCTTTCACGCAGCGATGACGCGAGCGAGACTTCTGCGAGCCCTCTCCATGCATCTTGATCTGTCTGAACTGTCCCATCTGGCGCCGATCTTTCGTGAGCTGTTCAAGGGTTATCACGTGAGCCGTCGCGACCCGGAGCTGTACGCGCAACTATCGAATTTTCAGGACCAGTACCGCGCCCTGTTCAAGGCCCTTGGCTTTGAACTGGTGTGTGACACCCGTGGTTTTTATTATTTCGTGCCCGACACCGCCATTGCCTCGGCGCAGGTCAACAAGACCGCGCAACGCCTGGCGTTGTTCACGTTTATCCTCGTCGAGCATTTGGCCGATCAGGGCCGCGACCCGATTGCCGTGCTCGATGGCGGCAGCCTGGGCCGTGATGAACTGCCCGCGCTGCTGGAAAAATACCGCGACCTGTTTGTGCAGGCCGAAGTCACCACCCAGGACGAGCTGGAAGAGAAGATCATGCGCCGCATGACCCAGCTCGGTTTTGCCAGCGAAGACAACGGCGTTTACCGTTTTCTGCCGCCGATGCATCGCTTTCTTGACGTGTGTTTGTCGGTGCAGCAAGACCGCGATCTGGCCGCCAGTCTGCACAGCATCTTGCCGCTGCCGACCCCGGTGCTGGTGGATGATGAAGCCGAGGTTGAGGAAGAAGACGAAGACGCGGCACTGGCCCGCGCCATTGCCGATGAGCAACAGGAGTTGGACGCATGAGCCAGGAACGCTACGGAATACGCCGCTTCGCCCTGCTGAATACCGCCGGTTACAGCTTGGGATTGTTCCCGCTGGAGCATCCGCTGTCGGTGTACGGGGCCAACAACCTCGGTAAATCAGCCTCGATCAACGCCTTGCAGTTCCCGATTCTGGCGCGCATGTCAGACATGAGCTTCGGCAAGTACAGCCTCGAACAATCGCGGCGCTTTTACTTCGCTTCCGACACCAGCTACATCCTCGTCGAAGTGTCGCTGCCCCACGGCCCGCATGTGATTGGCGTGGTGGGACGCGGCCCCGGTGGCGGTTTCGGTCACCAGTTTTTCGCCTATGCCGGCAAGCTCGACCTGGCCCATTACCAGAAAGAAGACACCTGCCTGCGGCAAAAAGAGCTGTTCAGCAACCTTGAGCGCAATGGCCTGAAAGCCTACGAACTCAAACCTGATGAGCTGCGCCGTTTGTTGGTCGGCGGGCACACGTCGATCCCGCTGGACCTGACGCTGATCCCACTGCGCTCCACCAGTGAGCAAAGCCTGAAAACGTTCCGCGCGCTGTTTATCAACCTATTGCACATGCGCGAAATTACCGCGGCCAAACTCAAGCAATTGTTTCTCGATGCGTTTGAGCACAGCCTGCGCTCCGGCAGCGTGGACTACATCGCCGCGTGTGAAGAAGCCTTCCGCGATGTGCGCCGCATGGAGCAGGATTACAACGCGCTGGTCGGTGCCGGGCCATTGGTCGAGTCGTTGGCCGCCGGTGTCCGCCAGCGCGATCTGCTGCGCGGCAAGCTGCATCGCCTGTCGCCGCTGCTCGACTCGCTGCTCGGCACGTGGCAGGACTACGCCGGGGCACGCAAGGATGAGTTGCTGATCCAGTCCGAGCACTACCGCAACGAACAAGACGCCCTGCAAAACGATCAGCGCAGCAGCACCCAGGAGCTGATGCGTCTGGAGCGCGAGATCACCGGCATTCAACGCTGGCTGGGCGAGTTGTCGGTGCTCAAGCACCGCTTTGCGCTGGTGGACGACGTGAAGGTGCTGGAGCAGCAACTGCTGGCCGCCAAAGACGCCCACGACGAGTTGGCCGGTGCCTTGGCGCAGTCGCGTCAGTTCAGTGCCGAAGACCTGGACGAACGTCTGCGCGATCTGGAAAAACGCCTCAAATCGGTCAAGCAACAGCTCGACCACGCCGACAACAACAGCTATGCCCGCCTTCGCGAAGAATTCTCGCAACAAGATGTTGAGCGCCTGATGCGCCTGTTCAACAGCGCCCTGTTCAGCCTGCCGCTGGGCGAGCAAGGGATTGCGCTGGATGACGGCGACGCCTGGGTCAAATCCCTGGAGGCGATCCTCGATGGCTTTAAAGGTGAACGCTTTGAAGCGCCGGGTTTGTCCATCGACCTCAGCCATATCGAGCCACCCGCCCTGCAAGCGCTGGCGGATCGCGCCGCCTTGCGCGACCAGAAAGAGCGTCTGGAAAAAGAACTCAAGCAACTGAAAACCCAGCAGGCGGTCACCTCGGACCGGGCGGCGAGCAAGTCCGAAGCCGAGTCGTTGTACCAGCAAGTGCTGGACGCGCAGAAGGCGCTGGAAGATTTCCGTCGTGCGCAAACCCTGGGCGCCGAAGAAGGCGAAAAACTGGAGCAGTTAGCCCAGGCCGAAGCCGCGCAAGATGAATTGAAGCGCTCCAGCGATGCCTTCACCGAGCGCGTGCAGCACCTGTCAGCCAAGCTGCAATTGGTCGGTCGGCAGATCGGTGACATGGAAGCCAAGCAGCGCACCCTCGATGACAGCCTGCGTCGGCGCCAGCTGTTGCCGGCCGACTTGCCGTTCGGTACGCCGTTCATGGACCCGGTCGACGACTCCATGGACAACTTGCTGCCGCTGCTCAATGACTACCAGGACACGTGGCAAAGCCTGCTGCGCTGCGACGGCCAGATCGAAGCGCTGTACGCGCAGGTGCGCTTGAAGGGTGTGGCCAAGTTCGACAGCGAAGACGACATGGAGCGCCGCCTGCAACTGTTGATCAACGCCTATGCGCACCGCAGCGAAGAAGCCCTGACGTTGGGCAAGGCGCGCCGTGCTGCCGTGACGGACATCGCCCGGACCCTGCGCAACATTCGCAGCGACTACGACAGCCTTGAACATCAACTGGCACTGTTCAACCGCGAGATTAACAAGCGCCAAGTGTCGAACCTGCAGAGTTTCCGGATTGTGCTGGCACCGAACAAAGAGGCGCTCAAGCACATCGACCAGATTATCCACAGCGCCGGGCAGTACGAAGAAGGCGAAACCTTGTCGGTGTTTGACCTCAGCCAAAGCGCCGAGCAAGACAACAAGAACGAAGAAGCCAAGGAATACCTGGCGCGTCTGGTGGCGGCCAACCACAACCAGTTGGGCCTCAAAGACCTGTTTGAGCTGGCGTTCGAGATCACCAAGGTTAACGGCCAGCCGGTGATTCACACCGACATCGACGGTGCGGCGTCCAACGGTACGACCATGACCATCAAGGCGCTGACCAACATGTATTTGTTGCTGCACTTGATGGATCGCGACCTGGCCGGGCGTATCCGTTTGCCGTATTACCTCGATGAAGCGGCAGACATTGACGAGAGAAACCAGACCGCGCTGCTGGAAACCAGTTTGCAGTTGGGCTTTGTGCCGATTCTGGCGAGTGTGAAGCCGCAGGTCTGTGCTCATGTGGCTATCGACCTGGAAGGCGGCAGCGGGCCTAACGGGATCTATATCGACGAGGATGACTGGAAGTACATCCGCCGCCATGACGACGTGACCAGCCCTGCGGCTGCCGAGCAGCAACTGGAGGACGTCACGGCAATCTGATGCAGGGGGTACAGGCTCGCGAGGCTCGCTTGACGTGCTTCGCGAGCCCTCTCGTTACTGCCCACTTCGCACACGCCTGCCGAAAAGAAATTTCAACTTTTCAGAAAATTCCTACCTTCATTTTGCATCGTGAGAAGCACACTCCCTTGTACCCCTGTCAGGCCCCAAACAGGAAGACTACGCAGAGGAGCACACGATGAACTCAGTCACACGTGGGCATGACCGTGCAAAGACGCCCGACGACCGGTCACTCATTGACGTGAATCTTTTAGACACCCTGCCGATAACGTGTTTGCCACTTAAAAAGAGGCAATAAGCCATTAGTCACGGCATGGGCCATCCTTTCTAAAAAGTGTTAAACCACTATTCCTTAGGATATTTCGCACATCGCTTCTGACAGCAAACCCGTTGGATAACTAACGGTTTGACGCCATTGAAAATAGAGTTGTTCATGGGTGTTTATGACCCGCATTTAATTCAACTCGAACATTGAGCGCTTGACTCCCAAGTTGTGACGACTGCCCCTACCGCCGCGACGACAAAAGCGCCCTCTTAACGTTGTAGGAATTATCATGCGTAAAGCTTTGATAGTAGACGATCATCCTTTTATTCGAAGGATCGTCAGGCTGGTACTGGAAAACGCCAACTTCCAGATTGCGGCTGAAACCGATAACGGTGCTACGGCACTGGATCTGGCACGCGAGCACTTGCCCCATCTGATCGTGCTGGACCTGTCGATGCCCAAGCTTGACGGGCTGGAGGTGCTTAAAAGGCTGCACATACTGGGACTCCCGATCAAAGTGTTAGTGCTGACCTCCAAAGGCTCAGCTTTTTTCGCAGACCGTTGTTTCAGGGCCGGCGCTATTGGTTTTATTGAAAAGACTGAAGATGTAGACGCCTTGACCAAGGCGATTAATGTGGTGATGAGCGGCCGGGTTTATTTAAATGATTGTGATGTCGAGCTGTCGCCCGAATACACAGACCAACAATTAATCAAAACACTCTCAGATCGCGAATTACGCACCCTTCAATATTTAGTATCCGGTTTTTCCAATAAAAAGATTTCACAAGTCATGCTACTGAGTGAGAAAACAGTCAGTACTTACAAGACGCGCGTCTTACAAAAACTCAATATCAAATCAGTGGTGTATCTGGCTGAATTTGCCAAGCGCAATAACTTAATCGAATGAAACAGGCCGTCTGGTTATTGACGTTATGCCTGACAACGGTGAGTCATGCCTCACCAAGCCCCCTGCACTTGCTTGCGCGATCACAGGCAGACATGCCTGCGCTCAAGCTCAGCGAGGGCGATATCCAATGGCTGCGAGCCAAACAGTCGCTGATTTTGGGCACGTCGGCGCCAGATAATGGCCCTTTCGATATGTCTACAGGCAGTGATTACTTCGAAGGTTTGACCGCCGATTATGCCGGGCTGCTCGCTCAGGCACTGAACCTTGAGATCAAGGTCAGGCGCTATGACTCCAGGGCGCAGGTGATCGAAGCGTTGAAAAATGATCAGATCGATCTGCTCGGCACCGCCAATGCCTTTGAAAGTGCCGATGATCAATTGGCACTCTCGTCCGCCTATGCTCTCGATACCCCCGTGCTGGTCTCGCGTACCGGCGACAGCAAAAGCAGCATCCCGCTGCCGGTGGGTCTGCGCCTGGCCATGTTTTATCACTACCAGCCCGTCACAGCGGTGAAGGCGCAGTATCCAGACGTGCAGTTACAGCTGTACGCCTCCCCCCTCGCGGCCCTCGGCGCCGTAGCGTTTGGCCAGGCCGACCTGTATTTGGGGGACGCCATCAGCGCCCACTACCTGATTAGCAAAAACTATCCGAATAACGTGTACATCCGGGACTTGGCCCTCCTTGAAGAGCAGTCGTTTTCGTTTGCCGTGCATCACCCCAACCCGCGCCTGCTGCGTCTGATCAATTCGGCGCTGGCGGCCATTCCTCCCGCCCACAACAATGCCATTCAGCATCGCTGGGGCGTCGGCACAATGAGCCTCGAGCGGCGTGGACCGTTGCAGCTCACCCCGTCTGAACAACGCTGGATCGAGGCCCATCCGCGCCTGAAAGTAGCGGTTTCCGAAGACTTCCTGCCGTTTACCTTTTTTAACGACCAAGGGGTTTTCAGTGGCCTGGCGGCCGACCTGCTGGCCAAGATCAGCCTGCGCACGGGGATTAAATTTGAATGGGTACGCAGCCAGTCCGTGCCGGACCTGATCGAGGATGTAAAGCTGGGGCGTGCCGACCTGATGCCAGCCTTCACCGCCAGCGCCAGCCGCGAACATGTTTTACGTTTTACCAAGCCCTATATTTCAACGCCCTTTGTGCTGGTGACCCGTCTGTTCACGGGCAGCCCGCAGACGCTGGATAAACTGGACGGCAAACGTGTTGCGCTGGTGATCGACAATAACGTCAGCACCTACCTGACACAGCACTATCCGGGTGTGCAATTGATTGCCGCACGCAACTCAGCGCTCGCGCTGGAAATGGCCAGCAGAGGCGACGTTCAAGGGGCTGTGATCAATCTGATCAGTGCGCGTTATCTGATCCAGCAGCACTACGCCACACAGTTAAAAATCAGCAGCACAGTGGGCATTGTGCCCGCCCAGTTTTCACTGGCGGTGAATGCGCAGGCAACCACGCTGCACGCGATTCTCGACAAGGCGCTGGCCAGTATTTCACCCGAAGAAATGGACACCCTGACCGCCCGCTGGCACAGCGCCGTGATGCTCGATAATCGCTTTTGGGCACGTCACCGTTCGGCGATCATGCGCATCTCAGCGGTGGTGATCGGGGTGTTGCTGGTCGCCATCGTGTGGATCTCTTACCTGCGCCGGGTGTTGCGCAAACGTGATCAGGCCGAGCGGGCCCTAAGCGATCAATTGGCGTTCATGCGTACGCTGATTGACGGCACGCCCCACCCCATCTACGTGCGCGACCGTCAGGGGCGGCTGTTGATTTGCAACGAAGGTTATCTGGATACGTTTGGTGCTGAACGCGAATCCATTGTCGGTAAAACCTTGCTCGAACATTCGCTAACGTCGAAGCGCCAACACATGGCCTACCACAGTGATTACATGCGGGTGATGCAGGAAGGCAAGCCGCTGGTTCGAGATCACCAGTTGGAACTGCCCAACACTCAGGTCCTGACTATTTACCACTGGATCCTGCCTTATCGCGGCAGTGACAATGAGGTGCTTGGCATCATTGGCGGCTGGATTGATATCAGCGAGCGCCAGCAGTTGGTTGAACAACTGCAGGAAGCCAAACAGCAGGCCGAGCAGGCCAATCTGGCCAAGAGTGATTTTCTGACCACCATGAGCCATGAGATCCGTACGCCCATGAACGCAATCATTGGATGGATTTGTAGAAATGTTTGACTGCCCTACTGCCAGGAATTTGAGGCTGAGAAATAACAAAACCGCCCTCGCGGACGGTTTGATAACAACGTTAGCTAAATATTTAATAACAACAAAAAACACCAGCTAAAATTAGCGTAACATTTAAAACTCCAATTACAAGGCTAAACAATAAAATAAAGTGATAGGATAATAAATATAACAAACATTAACACTAATGAAAATCAAAAAAAGAAATAATGTCGGGCTTACGCTAATTGAAGCCTTGATATGGTTTGCCATTTTTGCGGCAGTAGTAGCTGGGGTATTTGCGCTTTACTCTCAGTCAAGAAATTCGAGCAACGCCTCAACAGTTAACAAAGAGCTATCAACAATATTCTCCCAAACAGAACAGCTTTTTGCATCAGAAGATACTGCACAACTGACAACGGGCGGCAATAGATTAGCGATGAATCTTGGTATCTATCCAAGCAGCCTCAAGACAACAAAAGGAGGAGATAAAGTTCAAAACGTATTTGGCGGAGAAGTGAAAATTGATGGGCAAACCCCCAGTGGATTCTCCATTGAATATAAAAATATTCCAAAAGGCGAGGTTTGTGCAAATATCGTGAAATCTCAAAAGGCAGTAGGGTGGGATAGCGTCGGAACTGTGAAATATAATGATGGCTATAAGATATCCGATGTATCGACTTTCTGCGGATCAAACGGTAGCGGGGTCATTACTTTGAAATTTGCGAGAGACAATGCAAATGGTAGCACAACACCTTAATAATTCGTAATCAAACCGCCTAATAAGGCGGTTTTTATAAAACTTCGCGAAGTTGCCCCCCTATGGGGCCATTATCCCTGATATAGTAAAAGTGCAACTTTTGTCTCACGCACTATCCCTACCAGAATAAATACTTGACAAATTCTCATTCCGAGCCTAATGTTTTGTGAAAAATGGAGTGCGTCACAATGGATAAAGCAGACAATTACGAAGACGCGGTAGTTCAGCTCAATAATTCCATTCACGAGTTGGAAAGAGTCATTCTAACTGATCGGTTTGAAGGAGTGAAAATTTTAGAGTTTTTTCTTTCCTTCAACCCGGCAATATTTAATCAAGATGATTTGAGCCTTAAAATGGATGCGTGGAGGCCGTTGAATGCGCATTGCAAGGCACATGCTCGCCTGATTGTTGAGCAAAGCATGACCTTTGATATTCCTATCTGGAAAACCTATAGGGAAAAAATTCAAAAGGTTATAGACCGTAGAAGAGAGATATTTGGAGTTTGAGCGAGAATATTGGATTAGGAAGGGAAAACCCCTGCCAAGAAACTCCCCTACTGGGCTATTATCCCTGATATAGTTAAATTCCAACTTTAGTGCCAAATTCAAATTAATCTGCCTTGGATGGGCGGTTTTGTCTTTTTCGAAATTTATCTATTAATTTGGATAAGTCCTCGCCAAGACACTCCCCCTACGGGGCTATTATCCCTGATATAGTTAAATTCCAACTTTAGTGCCAAATTCAAATTAATCTGCCTCAATGAGTCCTTGGCTTTTCCTTCTGTAATACGTTCTTCTACTAATATTGAGCTTTTCCCAAGGCTTATCTCTGGATTCATTTTTATGCTCCGGCGCTACATCATTGGCCTTTCTATAATAGAAAGTCGAGGATGGAATACCTTCCGTCTCCCAAGGTTTCTCCCCTGTGTAAATCACGTTCCCTTTGCTTTTGGCTCTTGATTGCTTAGCTCGCTCGCTTTTCAGTTCGTTGAGCCTTTCAATCGAGAAGTGCTGGGTGATAAAGCGATATACGCTGTCGGCAATGGTTCTAACCTCGTTCATGCCTAACGGGCACTCAAATGTGTTGAGCATCATCGCTTGGTCAAGGATCTCGGCATGCAGCGCGACCTGGTGGAACCTATGCCAGTTTGAATAGGCCCATAAACGTAGCGTTTCGAATAAGGTGCAGTTTCTTCCCGATGCGAATCCGTCCTCTACGTTCTTCTTTTTCTTTGCCTCCCTCTGCTGCCTAACAAGGTCTTTATCTACAAATTCATTAAGATAATCTAAGTCATATGGTTCATCTTGAAATGAAAAAACCTTAAAGGCAGATGTATTGAACGGGTTTTTCGTTAAGAGCCCATTGTAGTTCATGTCTGCACCGATTCTCACAGCAAGCCCATGCTCAACATCCGAACAATATTTAATAGGCTTTAAAAGCCCTCTAACGTCTGTTTTAACAGAAGTGTTGAGAATGTAAGTCAGGTGAGAACGACCGTTGTCTAAGTTTCTGACTATCAAGTGAGGGGCTGGCAATCCTTTATCCGACCAGTCCAATACGCTCATGTCGCTATCCAAATCAAATATCATAAAATATTTGTGAGTGAGCGAGTTAGGTTGAAGGTAGATGGATTTTATAGCTGAACTTACTGGGCCAACTTGTTTTCCAAATGAATAGTTGTTTGTATGGTAGGGTTTCTTAGGAAGTTTCGACCTGTATACTTCAAGCGTATTTTTGAGCGTTAATTGACTGCAGTGCATTTTCTCCTCTATTATTTTTATTATCAGGAGAAAATTTCGAGACTGGCTCTTGCTACATCAACTTTAAATGGTATATTGAATATACAAAGTGTTGAGCGTAGAAATTATTAAGGTTGGTCGCCCCGGAATTTCTACTCCTTTATAAGCAAGATAACATTTACCCCTTAAAGTGCAAATTTTAAGGGGTTTGTTTTTAATCGACTTGATCATTTATTCACGGTTTTCTAAAAAAGCGAAAAATCATAGTCTCCGACGGTTTGCCCATCCCCATTTAGCAATGGGGGTTTGTTAACTGATTCAGCTATCTCCATTGTGCGTCTAAAAAGTCTTCGACGGACGCACAAATTAAATTGGCTTTATGATCCTTTTCCTTACCTCCTTCGCCGCTGGCATGCCAAGAAGCTCATTGTCATATAGTTCTAATTCTGCCAGTTGAGTATCTACCTGCGCCTCTGCCTTCTTGGTAAAACGACTATCCTCGGACTTGTCATTCTCACGAACCCTCTCATATGCTTTTCTCGCTCTCTCCAAATATTTATCTTGAATATCCTTGCGTCGTGCGGCGAAAGTTTCTTCGAGCCAATTGGTTATTCCGTCAATCAGCTCTGACATATTGCTTCTGAATAATTTCAATTCAGCTTTTATTTTGGAGTGATCTGCTTCTGCTTTGGCTTGGTCAGCACGCATTTTTGAAATAGCCCCTTCATAATTTTCAGCTTTTCTTCGATACGCCTCTGCAAGCTCTCTTTCTTCTACTGTGGCTTGTTCTGCCAGCCTATGACGCTCTATAGCGTTCTCTGCTGCTGCTTCGGCCTTGATACGGTTTTGCTGTGCAAGCTGGGCCTTCTGCTCAGCTTTTGCCTTTCGCTCCTGGGCGAGCGTGTAAAGGTTGAAGGCACGTTCGGATTTTGGCTTTTTAGCTTCTGCGTTGATATATCGAAGCGTCTTCATGTGTCCCTCTGTTTTTTCGTGTTTCTTGGCTCGATATGGTGTTTCCTTCAATAGCGTGTTATTGGTGTAGGCGTAAAACATATCTTGCAGATACCCAAACAGTAACTGTGACTCCAGAAAGTCGGGTTTTTCGCCAATAGGATTTGTTCCTGGACGATACTTTTTCAAATAAGCATTAACCCTCTTTATCTGTGTGTCTCGCAAATCATAGCGCCCAGTCTTACTGTTTTTAGTGGATATAAAAATATGCGGATGGTCGCTATGCTCCGTCAGGTCGGCATCTTCATCACCATGCAATACAACAAAATGAATAGGGTATTCTGGGAAAATGTTATTGTAAAAACTCCTTATTAGGTCGATGCGTTTTTCTGGCAGTATACCTTCAACCTCATTCTTGGATGGGAATTTGAAAAAGGCTTCCTGTATCACCGCCTGATTTTTTTTGATCAGCGGTTTGGCCCCACGTTCTATCTCGTTATGGCATTCGAGAAACTGCCTTGCTGTGTCGAGTTTCTGGCCTTTGCGCTTAATGTCGAACTGGTTAAGGTCGGATAGAAGTTGTTCAGTATCAGCAATGCCTGACACGTTCAGGATGTTCTGAAAGGCGAGAATGCTTCCATCATCAGTTTCTTTTTTACTGGCATTTTTCACGGTATTTTTTAACTTGGCACGCAACGCAATAAGTTCTGACCTGTTATCTTCTGCGATGCTCGGGGATTCCGCCTCGGTCGTTATCTTGACAAGAAGTGCTTCTCTCTGTTCTTTTGGATAATCGTTGAGTTTTATCGTGCCCGTTTCTGGAAGCCAAATTAGGTTAAGGTGGGATTGTTCATCGAACCATTCCAGCTTCTTGGGCTGGCTTGCGGGAATGCGCAGAGAGTGGCGCAGGCTCTTGAACAATTGACGGCGACCGCCATGTCCATTTGTTGATTTTTTCTTGATCTCGTTTGTATAGTTCAAAGTCTTGAAAATCATCGAAGTTATTTTTTTATCATTCATTTTGTCCTCATGTTGAATATTTTATTGGTGCCGCTTTGCTTTTGCTTCTGCCATTCCGGCGAGGAACCCGTGCTTATTACCGGAAGCGAAGCGTCTTAACGAAGTTAAGTCTGGTAATAAGCCCAACGGGTTAAAAGAAGCCCTACTTAAATAGTAGCATTTGGATCAATGCTTTTGATTTTAGCCGAATTTGTCCGGCTGAACCTGACTTGTCAGGTTTTGCTTTGGGCTGGATTTGTCCAGCCTGCTTGAATGCTCTTGGGCAAAGCCCTAAAAGGTGCCCAAGCTTGCTTGGGTGCGTTTTTAGGGCTGGATAGCGGTGTCAGAGGTTAACAGTTTTATCAGCAAAATAACCATCTGGGGTCACTTGAATGCGATCAATGTGAATATCACCAAGGTAAAGATCAATGATATAGTGTTTCTTCTTTATTGGCGTGACATTGAGCCTTACGCCCTGACCTTGCAAGAAGTTGTTAACCCTCATTCGACCGTGCTCCGTTAGGAGTAGTTTGTAAATTTCCATCACGTTAATGGTGGATTTACTTGCAAGGTGCAGGGTGCTAATTCTGTGGCTGATTTCCTGCTCCTTGGCTTTGAGCTGGTCGAGTTCTTGGCTCACTTCTTCGATTCTGGTTAGGACGTATTTTTGCGCACTTTCTGACGCCTTTTCCAAAATTGAAAAATTGTTAGCCAATGCTTTTTCTTTTTGGATCAACAATCCTGAAATTTCACCATGGGCTTTTTCCAGTGCTTGAATATCTTCTGTTTTCGCAATAATTCTGTGGAAGGGGATTTTTGCCTGATAAGCCAGAAAAATTTCTTCCAGTCGTGCATAGCGGTATCTAACGCCTTTTCCGGGTTTGGCTGAGGTGCAGCGTCCAGTTAGCGATGCAGAACAGACGAGATCAACATAACCACTTTTCTGAGCGTGGTAGCGAAAACCAGATCCACAAGCGCAATAAACCAATCCTCGGAGAATGTTTTTAAACTCTGCCGCTTTACGGCCAGCCAGTTTCGGATCTTGTCTTTCTTGGAGCTTTACACTGATTCTATGAAATTCGGCTTCTGTGATGACAGCAGGGTAATAGCCTTTAATTTCTTTCTTCAACTGCACCGGCTTGCCTGATTCGTCCCATTCCATAGCGATAAATGAACCATAGATTGCTGGTTGGCGTAAAAATTTACCAACGATGCTTTCTGTGTATTTTTTCGGATGGATCTCGTCGTTCAGCGTTTTTGCAATTGCTTGAAATCCCATGTCAAAGCAAAGTTCAACGGCTCGGCTGATGGCCTGAGCGTGTTCATTTAGGACAAATTTCCCATCTGTGAAGCTGATCCAGAAAGGGCAGCGTTTGGTTATGATCCCGCCATTTTCGCCTTTCAATAAATTTCTTGCTTTCGCGTCCGATACTCGTTCTGATTTTGAACGGCTCTCATCATTAGCCCGTTCCAGAATGTTCTGGATTAGGCTGATGTCAGCGCTGCTGTCTGTTTTACGGCGAGAGTAGAGACGATTATCAAAAAGCGTATAAATGGCGCAGTCCGCTTGGATTATGGAGATTATGAGTTCAAGGGCATCGTATCCGCCCATACGGCTGATCCGGTCGAAGGATTCCACCAGCAATAGGGCATTGGGGAGAATCTCCTTTGCTTTGATTCGCTCAACAAATAGGGCCAATTGCCCGGATTTCAGGTTTTTGCCCTTGAAGGCAGAGACGCCGAGGTCTTCATAGCGCTCGACCTGTCGAGCCTGTGGGTAGTGCTCGAAAAAGCGGTTCAGTTGATCAATCTGCCTCATCTCACTGAATCCAAGCTTTTGGGCCTTGGATGAAAAGCGGATGTAGCTGTATACGTTGATCCTGTCGTTGCCCTGAAAGACCTCTGCAAAGGCTCTGGGCAGTGGGTGTGCGCTGGTCATGGATGCTCTCAACCCTTGTCGATGTGGGATGGTAGCATTTTCTACTAAATCAACCTGTCATTGCGGTGATCGGCATGCTCGAACTGGCCATGAAAAAGGCCGAGCAAGGGCTTGCCGACAACGACAGCCTGGAAGTTGCCTCGCAGGCCGCCCACGGCTTGCTGGAGTTGATTGGCGACATTCTGGATATCACCCAGATCGAATCGGGGCGCATGTCGCTCAATCAGCAGCGCACTCACCTGATGAAGCTGGTGGAGTCCACCGCCCGGGTGTTTGAAGCCCTGGCGGAAAAAAAGGGCTTGCTGATCAGCTTTGAACTCGACCCCAGGATCAACACAGAGGTGCTGATTGACCCTCTGCGCTTTCGTCAGGTGCTGTCGAACCTGCTGAGCAATGCGATCAAGTTCACTGACAGCGGCCATGTCGGCCTGAGCGTACGCGCCAAGGGCTCGCGGGACAGCGAACGGTTGAATGTATGCATTCAGATCGAAGACACCGGGATCGGTATTTCAGAGCAAGACCAACTGCGCCTGTTCAGCCCTTTCTCTCAGGCCAGCTCGAAAAACAAGCTGCCGGGCGGCTCGGGTCTGGGGCTGATGATCAGCCGCCAGTTGTGCGAAATGATGGGCGGTACACTGCAGTTGTGCAGCACGCTGGGCAAAGGCACGCGCATTACTCTGGAGTTCGACATGGTGACCTTGCTTGCGGTCTCGCCTGTGGTGGTGCCAAACGAACCACCCGCCCCCCCGCAACGCGCCTTGAAAGTACTGGTGGTCGATGATTACCCGCCCAATCGAAGGCTATTGACGCAACAACTCGGCTATTTGGGGCACATGGCGCAAGAAGCCAACGAAGGCGCACAAGCCTTGAAGGCCTGGAGAGCCCAGCGTTTTGACCTGATCATGACCGACTGCGCCATGCCGGTGATGGACGGCTATGAACTGGCCCGCACCATCCGCGCTGAAGAGGCCGCCAACGGCATGCCAGCGGTATTGATCGTCGGGTTTACCGCCAATGCCCAGACGGGCGAAGTAGAACGCTGCATGACAGCCGGAATGAATGATTGCCTGTTCAAACCCATCAGCTTGCAACACCTTGAAGCACGCTTGGCGTCAGCCGATCTGGAACCGCTCAACCTGCAAAACACGCCCGAACCTGCGCAGTCGGAGCGTGAGATTGATCTCGACGCGCTGGAGCGTTTGACCCAAGGGGATGCCGACGCTCTCAAGCACTTGATCGAACCGCTGATCAGCAGCATGGAAGAGGACATGGCGGCATTACTGCAAGCGTTCACCAAGCATGACTTGCCGGGCATGAGTGCGGTGGCGCACAAGGTCAAAAGCGGTGCCCGGATGATCAAGGCCCGGCATTTGTTGCAATGCTGTGAGGACCTTGAAAAAGCCTGCCTGCTCGCCAACTGGTCGCAGGTGGCTGAGCGGGTCGATGATCAGTACGAAGCCATGGCCCAGATACTGGAAATGATTGAGGTGTATCGGGTGTAAAGAGTCCAATCAAAGGCTCGATAAACAAGCTTGGCCCCGGTCTGAAGTAAACGAAGGCTTTGTATAACTCAGAGGATAGTGATACGGAGCACGACAGACGTGTTGAAGGCACCATATGCCGTCCCTGTATCACGCAGAGTGGAGGAAATCGTATGGTTACTGATACCTGACGGCAATTGCATCTGTGTTCCGAGCGCGCGCCCATCTATTTCCAGGGTGGATGTAATTCCCGGTAGAACCGGGATGGGCGCATTGCCCTGCACATTATTCACAATGACGTTTGCAGCGGTAGAACAGTTAGTAGAGAGGCTGGATGTCACGGTGTGTCCGTTTACAGAGCTTTTGTCAATTGTCTGGTGGTTGAGGGTGATCGACTGTACGTTGAATTCGCATTTTGCTGGCGCGGGCAATATTGCACCGCAGGTGGCAGGCAAAGGGATCTGCCCTGGCGACAAATCGCCATTACTTTTACTGGCTCGCAAGCAGGTTGATAGGAGCTGTCCCGTGGTGCTAGACCAATATGACGAAAAGGTTCCCGACCTACCGAACGTATTCGTCCACTGACTTACAGCCTCATCCCATAGAGTGCCTGAGGGTACAGAGATAACCTGCGAACCTATGTAAGCCCAGTAGTATCCGGGATGGTTAGTGGTATTGCGCCACCGGTACGACAGGCCGACCCTGCACGTTGTCGCACCGCACGATACATAGCCTGGCGTGGTCCCGCTAGTAGTTCCCCAACGCTGTACGTAGACACCTGGGTTGCCGATCGACTCAAGATACCCGTTCGCATAAATAATATCGGCTGTCGATATATTTGGGGCTGCGATGACGGCCAGAAAACAGGCAGTTGTTCGGGTTGCTCCAAAAACTTTAAACATAGGCAGTCCATTTAAGCGACTGCAGTGGTAAAAAAATCTGTTGACCGCGCACTTTGATGCGTTGGCAAGTGAATTGATGAGCCATAAATACAAGGCCGCCCTGTAGTTCATGTGTAATTTCCTTTGTGAAGCTTCAATGGGTATCAAGCTGTAGCGCATAGCCTTTCAACCGAGGCGCCACCGTACTTACAAAATGTTTTGAATGAGCACCACCGCTCTGGAGAAAGACCGGCTAGTGCTGCATGAGGTTGGGAATATCACGGATACTCCAGCGTGAAAGTCGAGTTCGCCACGAAGCGGCCTTTTCGGATGGATTCGTTGGCAATGGCGGTAGGCTCGCCCCGGACGTAGGCATAGAACACCATGGCATTGTCGCCATTGTTCAAGAGCTGTTCGGGGCTGACCACGTTGAGGGGTAAGGGCTGACCGGTGGCCGCTTCAAGACCGATGGCGATGCCCCGCGCCGCACTGCCGGTGGCCAGCGCCAGCAAGCCCGGTAACTCGGCATTTTCAGCACCGCTAAACGTGGCGGTCACCGAGTCGGCGATCTGGGTGTCGCAGTCTTGCAGGTGAATATAAAAAAGCTCACTGGGGGTGCGGGTGTTCAGGTAAAGGCTGGAGGTGGAGATGTCACTGAACTCCACCGCGATGAGTTCATCGCCAGGACGAATGGTACATGCCTGGGCGACCAGCACGCCCTTGAAGCTCAGGTTGTCTGCCGCCTGCACTTGGCTGGCCAGCAGGTACGCCGTGGCCACCGAGATCGCGAGGGTTGCTATGACTGATCGCATGGTGCGGCTCCTCATTGGTAGTTCGCCAATAGCGGTGAAGCCACCGGGGGCCAGCGTAGAGCCCGGTCGTTTGACCGGCACGGCCTCAAGCACAGGCGGTGAGTTGGGGGTAACCACCAGTGGTGTGTTGAGTTCCATGGGCTTGCCGTTTTGCAGCAGCTTGATGCCGAGGTCGACCACACTCGATTGCACGGCTGAGGACTCAAAAGAGGTCGCCGAGCCCCGCACGGTGAGGATCATTTCCCAGGGCAAGGTGTCGGTTGAACAGGTGATGGTGTAATTCACCGGCTGGCGGTAATGCTCGCCATCCACTTTGCTGATACCCACTTCTTTAAAGTCCACTTCAATGGTGCTGCCGCCATTGATGGTGCACGGCGGCGGCTCGATCAGCGTTCCATTGAACGCCACGTTAGCCGTGGCAGTGCTGCACAGGCCCAAAGAGAGCACGGTCAGCAGTACGGGCGATGGCGAGAATTTCATCAGGCGTTCTTTTCTCATTGCACCACCACCACCAAGGTTGCCGCAGCGGTAAACCCGCCGCCGGTCAGGGTGCTACCGGGGCGTTTGACAGGTACCGCTTGCACGGCGGGCAAGGTCGGGTAAGTGAATTTCACGGCCGTGTTGAGCGGCCAGTCGGCGCCGTCGACGAACAGCTTGACCCCCAGGTCCGCCTTGCTGGTGGCCAGCGATTTAGCGTCGAACGCCGCCCCTGTCCCTTTGAGTTCCAGGGTCATGGCATTGGAGGTCGGGTTGCTGCACGACACTTTGTAGTCCACCCCGCGCTGATAATTAATGCCGTCGATGCGGGTGGTTTGCAACGCATCGCCAAACGGCACGGTGAGCGTTGAGCCGTCGTTGATGACGCACGGTGGCGGCGCTTGCACCACGCCGCTGATGGTCACGTTGACATCTGCCAGGGCGCCCTGACTGAGCGCCCATAACAGGCAGCCGCCGATCAGGACGATGGGTAAGCCGGGGCTGGGCATGGTTGCTTCCTCAGTCATAGTTGAGCCTGAAATCCACGACAGCCCGGAAGGCGCCATTGGTCAGGGGGGCTGGTGTGCGGGTGGCCTGGACGTACCAAGTCACGGTGTCGCGACCGTGCACCAAAAATAAGGGCTGGCCCCATGACCCCAGGCGCACATCACGACCCAGGGTGTCGGTAAGGCGCAAGCCCATCCCGGTAACGCCCTGCACTTTCACCAGACGCGGGTCATCAGGGTCGGCCGGGGCCACAAAAGCCACCGAGACAATCGGCTCATATGGGCTCCAGACCAGGCGCCCGGTGCGCTCGTTTGGCAGCCCGCCAGCAATGCGCCGACAGTCCAGAAACCGCAACTGAAAGGCCACGGGCTCGGCCATGTCGCCGGGCTTGAGCAAGTCGGCCCGCGAGACGTTGTTGAGTTCAACGGTCTGGTAGGCCGAGGACATTTCCAGCATGCAGGGCGCATGGTTGAGTGAGCCGCTGATATCCAGCAAGCCGTCGGTATCGATGATGGGCTCGGGCTCGTCTTCGGCGCGGCACAGGTTGGCTGACAACGCCAGTATCAGACCGGTCAGCGCCAGCCCACGGGCCAGGGGCATGACGCTATTCATGGCGCGAAGAAGCCTTGGGGTCGACGCTGCATTCATTGCCCGCGCAGGTGAAGGCCAAGGTCGGGCGGCCGCCGTAGTCATTGATGTAGGTCAGGTACGGCGTGCTGCCCAACGCTGTTGCCGTCGGCCCCAATGTCAGGGCGCCTTTGGGCGGGACCATCAGCGGCTCGAAGCCGTCTGCGGTTTTGCCGTCTTTGCTGTTACGTGCATCCACCAGGGTCACGTAGTACGGAGTCGGGTTATTGACCTGGTAATGATCGCCCTGACGGGTCAGGGTCAGTTTCTCCTGCCAAGGATTGGACTGTTGCTGCTGGGTCGGGATGATCGACGCTGGCCGGTAGAACAATTTGATGCGCGTTTGCAACGCAATTTGCAGGGTGTTGGTCTTGTCGCTGCGCGGCGGTATTTCTCGCAAGTTGAAGTAATAGACACTTTCGCGGTCTTGAGGCAATGACTTGGCCGCTGGCAGGGCCTGAACCTTGACCTGGCTGTTCTTGCCCGGCTCCAGGCGTTGTACGGGGGGCAATACGGTCAGCGGCGTGCTGATTTTTTTGCCGGATTCGTCTTCGATCCAGCCTTGGGCCAGGTAGGGCAGCTCGGTGTTGTTATTGGTGATGTTCATGCTGACGGCGTCTTTGCTGCCGTCAAAAATCACCCGGGTACGGTCCAGGCCGATGGCGGCCTTGCTGTTGTTGATCAGGCACATCGCCAACAGGGCCAGTGCGAAAGGGGCAAAACGGGGGTTGAGGTTCATGAGGCTTTTTTCTCCAAAACATCAGGCAGGACTGCCGAGGCGGGTGTGCTGTCAGCCTTGATGGGCTGGCACAGCAGGTTCAGGGTCGAGGCCAGCCCGTCGGCCGGGAGCACCTCGGGCAAACTCAGGCTGCAGCGCTCGGTGCTGCCCCAACTGACGGTCATTTGTGAGCCAGGCTGAATGCCGCTCAGGTACACGTTGCCTTCGTCGTTGACGATGCCGGTGTCCTGTTGCTTGTCATTTTTGACGCTGGCACCGAACGGCGGGACGCTGCCATCAGGCAGGCGCAGGACCGCCATAGCTTTCTCACCAGAGATCACCGCCAGGGTGCGATAACCGATGGCACCTTCGGTCAGGGTCAGTTCGGTGACCGACTGGGTGGCCTCGATGTTGCTCGGCAGGCTTTCCAGGTCCACGCTGGCTGAGGTGCGGTAGAAGCTGCTGATGTCCGAGATCACCGCTTTGCCGAAGCCATTGCTGCGGGTCGGCGCGCCGTAGCCGCGTATCGGCACATCCGCCACGCCGCTGGTGTCGACCATCAGGCGAGTGCCACCCATGCTGGAGCTTCGATGCAATGCAGCGCCGTCTTTGGTCAGCGTGCCGCCACCTCGGGCAGACACGCTGAGGCTTGAACGGCTGTCTTTTTCGATGCCTGCGCTGAGGTCAACATCGGCTCGATCACCGGCGTGGCTCAGGAAGCCGCTGACTGAGGTATCGCTTGCCGCCAGCTGGTAGTTGTTGCGTTCATTGATGCGGTCGCTGTAACGCGTCGAAACGCTGTTGGTATTTTGAGCTCTGTTGAAGCTGCTGGATAATGAGCCCGAGCGGCCCAGGGGCACGCTGAAGGTGAGGAACATGCCGTTGGTGGCTGGATCTCGACCTTGCTGGGACTGGAACAGGTTAAGGGACATGCTCAAGTTTTTGACCGGTCCCACATCGAAGTAGCGCGACAAGGACAGGTTCCAGCGTTCGCTGTCGGGCCGGTCCCAGTAGGATTGATTACTGTAATCCAGGTAGATCGACACACCCGCATCGCGAAACTGTTTGTTGAAGGTGGCCGTGTACAGCGATTTGCTCCCCCCTGCGTCTCCCCCGTAATAGCGAACATCGAGGTATTCGCTCATGCTCAGGTAGTTCTTTTCTGAAAATCGATAACCGGCGAACGAGACTTGGCTGTCGTACTCTTCAAAACGTTTGGAGTAACTCAAGCGGTACGAGGCCCCCGAGTAGGTGCCATCGCGCAACGTGGTGCTGGCTCGGGTGGCGTCCAGTGATACCGCACCGAAGGCCATCAGGTCGCGGCCAACACCCACTGAAAAAGCGCGGTAGTTGTTGTCGGTGATGGCCCCGCCAAACAGTGACCAGCCGTTGCTGACCCCCCAGGAAAACTCGCCAGTACTGAATACGTTGCCGTCATCGCCCTCTTGCAGGTTGGACGGCCTGCCCGCCGCCACTTTGAAACGCACGCTGCCGGGCCGTGTGAGGTAAGGAATGCTGGCAGATTCGACCTTAAAGGTCTGTACCGAGCCATCTTGTTCCTCCACCCGTACATCCATCGAGCCGCTGACGGCATCGTTGAGGTCCTGGATGCGAAATGGCCCGGCGGCCACCAGCGCTTCGTAGAGCACACGCCCTTGTTGGCTGATGACAACTTTGGCGTTCGTGCGGGCGACCCCCACGACTTCCGGGGCGTAGCCGCGCAAGTTGGGCGGCAATTGGTTGTCATCAGAATTGAGTGAGACGCCGGTAAACCGGAAGCTGTCGAACAGGTCGGAATACAAGTAGTTTTCGCCCACCGACAAGCGCGCCTGCAAGGATGGCAAGGCGCGGTAGGCGTAGAAGCGGTTCCATTCCATGCGCTGGGTGCGGCTGGCGTCTTCGGCATCAACGCGCCCTTGCCAGTCGGCACGCACTCGCCATGCCCCGACGTTGGCGCCAAGGGTGCCATTGCCGCTGAGGTTATTTTTAACGCCGTCGTTTCGGTCACGAATGGATTGGGCGGTGAGGTTGTAATCAAACAACAGGCCCGGCACGCCTTCATCCCATCGCGAAGGCGGGTCCCAGTTTTGCGCGGTGTATTGCAGGTAGGCCTGCGGCAACGAGATGCGCAGGGTCGAGGTGCTTAGATCGCCCGTGACTTCCATGCCGGGCAGACTGCGAATGTTCAGGCACTCATTGTTTTTCCACCAGGTGAGTTCAGCGTCCTTGCCTTCTTTGAGCCCCAGTAGCGCAACCAGCTCGGGCGTCAGGCAGGCTTCGCTGCCTTTGGGGTCATCCTCGGGAGGGATGAACGCGATGCGCTGCTCGCCCAGGCTTTGGGCATTGATCTGCACGTTCATCGGGTAAACACCGGGCAGGATGAAACCGCTGCGCGAGAATTGCGACAGATCGATATTGGAACGGTCGTTAAGGTCCAGAATGTCAGTGTTGAACTGAATGTCGCCGGCCGCGATTGCGCTGCCAGCCACGATCATCAGCCCGCTCATGACACACGGTGGCCATGCGGCTTTTATCGTTGAGGTTTTGAGCATGGAAAACAGGCCAACCATGTCAGTAATACTCCAGCCTGAAGCGCACCGCAGCGCGATGGCTGCCGACCGAAAGAGGCTGGTCATTACCGACCAATTTGAGGGTGTAATGCAGTACTTGATCGCGGGCGCTCGAGAGCGGAATCATGGCCATGGGCACGCCCGGAAGGCTTTCGCGGCCTTGGGCATCGATGATGTGGAAGGCCACACCCTGTGAAGACCCATTGGCGGCGAAGGAACGGCCCTGGCGGTCTGGCACGCCGTCAAATGTCACACGTACGTGTTGCCAGTCGGGCAACGTCTCACCAGGACGATCCGGGTTAGTACGGGTGAGTGAGCAATTAGTTAAACGCAGGGTAAACGAATGCGGGTCGCCCTCACCCAGCCGAATAAGTCGACCAACGGGCATGGGGTCCATTTCAATCACTTGATAAGCGCTGCTGGTGTCCATGGCGCAGGCCGAATCAAGAATCTCGCCGCCGAGTGTGACAACGCCATTTTGTTGTCCAGCCGCGACGACGTTATTAAAAGGCACCACTAACAGTGCGAACGAAGAAGTAATAGTTAACTGCGTTATTACATTCACGAGCAGGTTCTCATTTTCAAGTTACCCTGCCACCTCGCGGTGGCAGGGCAATGACTTACTGATAAGCCAATGAGAAGTTGGTGATGGCGGTGAATTCACCTGGTACGACAGTATCGGCGGCAGTAGCGCCTTTAAGGAATGCGCCAAACAGCAAAGTATTATTGCCATCCCCAATTGCCTGAAATGCTGTTGGAGTGCCCAGCACAATGTCTGCACCCGTCGAATCGCGCATGACGATGCCTGCGCCAGAAGCCGTACCTACGATCCCCAATGCCCCTGGAACGTCTTTCGATACGCCACCGGTAAAGGTGGTGCTGACGCTTTTAAGGGTCGTGGTATCGCAACCCACCAGCTTGATTTCGAACGGCTCAGGCTGACTCGAACCACCCGCTTCTAATTGCGACTTGGCAACTTGGCCAAGCCCTACAGTCTGGTCAACACTTTCAGGCGCGATAGAGCAGGCCGCTTCAATAATTGCACCTTCGAAAGTGACTGTTCCTTGACCGGCACCTGCTGCTTGAACCATCGAAGCAGAACCCGCCAACATGAACAGGGAGACCAAAGCAGTTTTAGTTACACACTTCATTTTTTTAATTTCCTTTAGATAATTAAGTTTCGGAGCCACCCTTTAAATTAAACTTGTTTTCAGGCACGGCATTGCACACCTTTAAATCAAGAAGTTCATCCGTGAGTTATTTAAACAATGAAGCCCCAAGGTTTTGCCGCGTTAATGTTGGCCACACCCCTATTATTTAACCCCTTAACAGTGGACGTGACCCGAACGACGAAACTGGGAAGAAGTTAACTTGCTCCAAGCAAATCCAACGTAGGAATTCTCTGAACTTTTTGAAATAGCCGGCGTGGCGCTGAGCGCGGTTGTGGCTGGAGGAGAATACGGAGACGAAAAAAAACCGCGATCAGTGATCGCGGTTTTTAATGGCCGTGTTGCGGGTTATTTAGCCAACGGGATTTTCGGTGCCCATTGCAGCCATTCCTCTTCGAACGTGTCGAAGAGCGGGAAGGTTTGTTGTGGGCGAGCCGGGTTGCCCATTTTGTCCCCATCCGGCGTGGCGAAGGCAATACCGCCTTGAACCAGGGTTTCAAGGGACTCGGTACGAATCGTCGCGCCTTTGAACAAACCAAAGTCGACACCGAAGCCGCTGGTGTTCCAAAAACGGCTGCCGCTGCGTACCAGTGGCGCATAACGCGGCTCGATCAGGATATGCACCAAGACTCGATCAGCGGTGTTGCCCAACTCGTACCCGGTGACCTTGCCGACGGTGACTTCACGGTAGGTGACGGGGACGCCCTCTTTGAGCGAGCCTCGACGTGCAGCACTCAATACCAGGCGCAGCCCTGCTTCAGGGACTACGGCGTCGGGCGCTTGCTCCAGAGCAACGAAGTCACTTTGTGGACCGCGGCCTTTGGGTGCCGGTTGTACTTCGAGGTATTGGCCCGTCACCAAGGTTTGCAGGTTGGCGGTTTTCATCAGGCCCAGTTCGGGTTTGACAACCCAAAATTGGGTACCTGCCCGCGCAATGCGCTCTGGCACTTCGGTGATGCGCGCTTGCAGCAGGACAGATTGCAGGTCGTCACTGAGGTCGACGCTTTCGATCTTGCCGACTGTCAAACCTTTGAAGCGGATGGGTGACCCGCTGCTCAAGCCGTCTGCACTTGCCACTTTGATGGTAATCGGCACGCCTTGTTCCATCGCCGCGTCACGATCGCTGAAGAGGCGGAAACGCGGGATACGTTTTTGCAAAGGCGCCGTGGCTTTCGGGGTTTCGAACGCGATGCCGCCTGCCATCAAGCTTTGCAGGGACTCACTTTTCACCTGGATGCCGCTGGTCAGGCCGCCGGTGAGAGTCACGCCGCTGGCGTTCCAGAAGCGGGTTGACGCGTTGACCAGGCCTTCGTATTCCTTCTCGATGTGCACGCCAATGATCAATTGCTTTTTAGTGCGGGAGAACTGGTAGCTCTGGACCGAACCGACTTTGACCTGTTTGTAGAGCACCGGGCTGCCGACATCCAGTGAGCCCAGGTTGTCGGTGAAGAGCACCATGTGCAGGCCGGGTGAGCGCAGGTCCAGAGGTGGCGCTTTGGGGCGGGCCACAAACTCGCGCTCGGGCTTGCTGCCTTTGTCACCCGGACGAATGGCGATGTAGTTGCCTTTCACCAGCGCTTCGAGCCCGGTAATACCGGCCAGTGAGATGGACGGTTTGACCACCCAGAATTGGGTGCCTTCTACCAGATAGTCTTCGGCCAAGGGATCTAGGGCCAATTCGGCGCTGGCGCTGCTCAGATCTGGGTCGACTTTCAAGGCTTTGAGGCTACCCACCTGAATGCCTTTGTACATGACAGGCGTGCGCCCTGCTTGCAGGCCTTCGAAGTCGCTGAGTTTGACTTTGACCTTGATGCCCGCCTGGGCTGCATCGAAGTCTTCATATAAGCGGAACGGCAGGTTGGGATCCGTTGGCGGGCTATCTTTGCGATTCTCGGGGGTGGCGAAAGCGATACCGCCTGCGACGATGCTGGCCAGCGATTCGCTGCGAACTTTCACACCTGACAGGTTAGCGTCGATGCTGATGCCGCTGGCGTTCCAGAAGCGCGTGTGTTTGCGCACCAGATTCGCGTAGGTCGGCTCAATAAAGACTTTGATCTCGACGGTGTTGTGGTCTTCGGACAATACGTAGCTTTTAACCTGGCCAACCTGGATCTGTTTGTAGAACACCGGGCTGCCGCGATTCAGCGACCCCAGTCGTTCGGCCTTGAGTGTCAGGTGCAAGCCTGGCTTGGCGTCAGACAACGGCGGTTCTTGCGACAGCGCTTTGAACTTGCGTGTGGACTCGCCATCACCCGGGCTGACCGCAATGTAGTTGCCGGAGACCAGGGTTTCGAGGCCGGTAATACCCGCCAAAGAAACGCTGGGTTTGACCAGCCAGAAGCGGGTGTTGGTTTTGAGGTATTGCTCAACGTCCTTGTCCATCTCGATGGTGGCGATGACCCCTTTGCTCGGGCCACTCTCATCCAGTGCCAAGGTTTTGACCTTGCCTACGGGCATGCCTTTGTAGACCACTTCGGTCTTGTTGGCGACGATGCCTTCACCACTTTCAAAGCGCAACTGAATATCGATGCCCGTCTCGCTGTAGGCTTTCCAGCCCAGCCAGCCACCGATGATCAAGGCAATGAGCGGGAGAATCCAGATGGCCGACCAATTGGATGCCGGACGGGTTTTAGCGGTAGGTAAATCACTCATGGTCGTCATCCGACTCCGTGTTATCCCAAATAAGTCGGGGATCAAAAGTTACAGCTGCAAGCATGGTGAGGATCACGACGCTGGCGAAGGCGACAGCGCCGAGATTAGCTTCAATGCTGGCAATACGCCCAAAGTTCACCACCGCCACCAGAATGGCAATGACAAAAATATCGAGCATCGACCAGCGGCCTATGAACTCGATAAATCGGTACATGATGATACGTTGCCGGGCAGACAAAGGCTGATGGCGTTGTACCGAAAACAGCAGCAAGGCAATGCCGACCAGCTTGAAGGTGGGCACCAAGATACTTGCCACGAACACGACCGCGGCTATGGGTATCATCCCGTGCTGCACCAGTTCGATTACCCCGGACATGATCGTACTGGGGCTGCCTTGGCCCAGCGTATTGATGGTCATGATCGGCAACAAATTCGCCGGGATGTACAGAATGGCAGAGGTCAGTAACAGGGCCCAGGTACGCAGCAAGCTGTTCGGGCGACGAGCGTGCACTAAAGCACCACATCGGGTGCAAGTTTGCTCATCGACGTCTTTATCTTGCCGATTTAATTCGTGGCATTCGGTGCAAATCAGGATGCCGGCATCAATCGCACGCATGCGTATCCTCCCCTGAAAGCGCCTGCCAGATTTGGTGAGGTGACATGACGACCTCCAGCCAGACCTGAACCAGCAGCAGACTGACGAAGCAGGTAAGGCCTAGCCCCAGACTCAGCTCGGCCAGGTCGACCAATTTCACAATGGCCACCAGCACGCCCATCAGGTACACCTCAAGCATGCCCCAGTCTTTCAAGTGGTGATAAATCCTGTAGATGAGCAAGCCGTAAGAGCGGCCAATGTTCCAGCGGATGCTTAGTAGCACTGCCAGCTGGCACAGCAATTTGAGTAACGGAATCCCCATGCTGCACAAGAACACCACGACGGCGATGCCTTGCATGCCTGTGTCAAAGAGGCCGACAACGCCACTCCAAACGGTATCTTGAGAAGCCTGGCCCAACAGGTTGAGTTCCATGATGGGCAAAAAGTTCGCGGGGACATACAGCAGCAAGGCGGCAATGACGAGAGCGAGGCTACGCTCGACCACATTGTGACGATGGGCATAAAGCTCATAACCGCAACGCGGGCATTGGGCTTTCTCACCAAGCGCGAGATGCGGTTTACGCATCAGAAGATCGCACTCATGGCAGGCCACTAACTCGTCCAGCGGTAAATCTGACACCCTGCTGGCGTCAGCTGGATCTGGCATATAAGGCGTCTCTGTCTTAGAAATGACTGCGCCTATTCTAATGTGCGAAGTCCTAAAGAAGTTTGCCTATTTGTAGGACTTTAGATGCAAGGGGGGATGAAATGAGCTGCAAGCTGCAAGAGCGTGGGGGGCTTGGGCGGGGGTGTCCAGTTTTAGTTGGGGTTTCGCTGGGTTTATCGATTGTTTGTTGCGGGGCAATGTTCTGTGTTTTTCGAGCACAAAAACAAAATCCCTGTCTGCGTGAGCAGACAGGGATTTTGGAATTTAATCTTGACGATGACCTACTCTCACATGGGGAAACCCCACACTACCATCGGCGATGCATCGTTTCACTACTGAGTTCGGGATGGGATCAGGTGGTTCCAATGCTCTATGGTCGTCAAGAAATTCGGTAGCCAGGTCGTTACGTGCGTAACGCTCCAGCGAATGGGTATGTAATAGAGTCGGTGTTTTGTGATTGCAAACTTTCGGTTTGTATCGTCTTCACACACCGCAATCTGGTCTCTTCGACTCAAATTGCTTGGGTGTTATATGGTCAAGCCTCACGGGCAATTAGTATTGGTTAGCTCAACGCCTCACAGCGCTT
>NZ_WIVZ01000049.1:0-34735 GCF_009600325.1 Pseudomonas sp. FSL R10-2189 | reverse complement strand
AAACCATCCAACTCGTTGATATTCAAGGAGTTTTCCGTTTCGACTGCGCCGGAAGTGGTGCGAATTATAGGCCGCTAATATTCTGAGTCAAGCCCTAAATTCATAATTCTGTCATAACGCGCCAAAAGCCATAAAAGCAGAGGCCAGCCTAACGGCCGGCCTCTCTTCTTCTATATACAGCAGCAACTCAAATTACAGACTCGGGAATGCAAACTGCGACGCTTCATGGCTGGCACGTTGCGGCCAACGCTGAGTGATCGCCTTGCGGCGCGTATAAAACCGCACACCGTCCGGACCATAGGCATGCAGGTCACCGAACAGAGAACGCTTCCAACCACCAAAACTGTGGTACGCCACAGGCACTGGCAACGGAACGTTCACCCCGACCATCCCCACTTCGATCTCGTCGCAGAACAGGCGAGCCGCCTCACCATCACGGGTGAAGATGCAGGTGCCGTTACCGTATTCGTGATCGTTGATCAGTTGCATCGCCTCTTCTAGGCTATTAACCCGCACGATGCACAGCACTGGACCGAAGATCTCTTCTTTATAGATGCGCATCTGCGGCGTCACACGATCAAACAGGCAGCCGCCCAAGAAGAAGCCATCTTCGTGATCCTTCACGCTCAAGCCGCGACCATCGACGACCAGCTCAGCACCGGCAGCAACACCATCCTCGACATAGCCGCTGACCTTGTCACGCGCCTGCCCCGAGACCAAAGGCCCCATGTCCAGACCGCACGAAGTGCCTGCACCGATTTTCAGCGCCTTGATTTGCGGTACCAGCTTGGCCACCAACGCGTCCGCAACCTGATCGCCAACACACACCGCAACCGAAATGGCCATGCAACGCTCGCCGCAAGAACCGTAAGCCGCACCCATCAGCGCACTCACAGCGTTATCCAGATCCGCATCCGGCATCAGCACCGCGTGGTTCTTCGCCCCGCCCAGCGCCTGCACACGCTTGCCGCGCTTGGTGCCTTCGGCATAAATGTATTCAGCAATCGGCGTTGAACCTACAAAACTCAGCGCTTTAACTTCTGGCGCTTCAATCAACGCATCCACAGCGCCTTTGTCACCATGCACCACACTCAGCACGCCCTTGGGCAGACCGGCTTCATGCAGCAACTGCGCAATAAACAACGTAGAGCTTGGATCGCGTTCCGACGGTTTGAGGATGAAACAGTTACCGCACACAATCGCCAGCGGGTACATCCACAGCGGAACCATGGCCGGGAAGTTGAAAGGCGTAATGCCTGCAACCACACCCAGCGGTTGGAAATCCGACCATGCATCAATGTTCGGTCCTACATTACGGCTGTATTCACCTTTCAGGATTTCTGGCGCAGAGCACGCAAACTCAACGTTCTCAATCCCGCGCTTCAGTTCACCCGCAGCGTCTTCCAGGGTCTTGCCGTGTTCTTCGCTGATTAACTGGGAGATGCGCGCTTCGTTCTGCTCCAGCAACTGCTTGAAGCGGAACATCACCTGAGCACGCTTGGCCGGTGGCGTATTGCGCCAGGCCGGGAAAGCAGCCTTGGCTGAGTCGATAGCTTTTTGAATGGTTTCGCGACTGGCCAGCGGTACTTGATGAATCACTTTACCGGTCGACGGGTTATACACATCAGCGGTACGACCAGAGTCGCTCAGAAATTCGCCATTGATGAAATGTTGAATGGTGCTCATGGGTGCTCCAAAAAGTTGTCCACAAGCGCGAACGCTGCGCGCCTGCCTCTATTCCCAAAACCGCTTCTATAGATAGAAGGATCAGTCAATCTGGTTCAGCGCTTCACCGACCGCATCGAATAAACGATCCAGGTCTTGCGGCTTGCTATTAAAGGTTGGGCCGAACTGCAGCGTGTCGCCACCAAAGCGTACGTAGAAACCCGCCTTCCACAATTTCATCGCCGCATCAAACGGACGAACAATCGCATCGCCATCACGCGGGGCGATTTGAATGGCACCCGCCAAGCCATAGTTACGAATATCGATGACGTTTTTCACGCCCTTCAAACCATGGATCGCATTCTCAAAGTGAGGCGCGACTTCAGCCACGCTCTGCACCAGGTTTTCCTTTTGCAGCAGATCCAGCGCAGCCAGGCCCGCAGCACACGCAACTGGGTGAGCCGAATAGGTATATCCGTGTGGGAATTCAACCGCGTATTCAGGCGTCGGCTGATTCATGAACGTCTGATAAATCTCAGTGGTGGCAATCACCGCGCCCATTGGGATCGCGCCGTTGGTCACTTGCTTGGCAATACACATCAAGTCTGGAGTTACACCGAAGCTGTCAGCACCAAACATCGAGCCTGTACGACCAAACCCGGTGATCACCTCATCGAACACCAACAGGATGTTGTGCTGATCGCAGATTTCACGCAGGCGTTTCAGATAACCCTGAGGCGGCACCAGCACACCGGCCGAACCTGCCATAGGCTCCACAAACACCGCCGCGATATTCGACGCATCATGCAACTCAATCAGCTTAAGCAGCTCATCAGCCAGCGCAATACCACCCTGCTCCGGCATGCCGCGTGAGAACGCGTTGCTCGCCAACAGCGTGTGCGGCAAGTGATCAACATCACTCATCGCTTGGCCAAACAGCTTACGGTTACCGTTCACACCGCCCAGGCTCGTGCCGGCAATGTTCACCCCGTGGTAACCACGGGCACGGCCAATCATCTTGGTCTTGGTCGACTGGCCTTTCAAACGCCAGTAAGCCCGCACCATCTTCACCGCGGTATCCGCACACTCAGAACCCGAGTCAGTGAAAAACACATGGTTCAGATTACCTGGGGTCAGCGAGGTGATTTTCTCTGCCAACTGGAACGACAGCGGGTGCCCGTACTGGAACGCAGGCGAATAATCGAGGGTGCCCAGCTGCTTGGCCACGGCTTCCTGGATTTCTGTGCGGGTATGCCCTGCACCACAGGTCCACAGACCTGACAGCGAATCGTAGATTTGCCGACCTTTATCATCCGTCAGGTAACTACCCTTCGCGCGGACGATAAAGCGTGGATCGCGATGGAAGTTACGGTTAGCGGTGTAAGGCATCCAGTGAGCATCCAGCTTGAGCTGGCTAGTCACTGAGATTTCGGCATTTTCGGGCATGTTCATCGGCAAAACCTCGCAAAGCAGAAAGCGGCGTGGGATTGAAAGCGTTGTTGCAGCTAAATTGCCACGGCTATAAAGTCGATGAAATCCAACTCTTCTAACCTTTAGTTAGGCCCGGACTAAACTATGAGCACCCGTCGTCCCGATGCACTGGCACAAGTCAGCGACTTTGATATTCGATTGCTCCGTATCTTTCGCAGTGTCGTGGAATGCGGTGGTTTCTCAGCCGCAGAAACCGTGCTCGGGATTGGCCGCTCGGCCATCAGCCAACAGATGAGCGACCTCGAACAACGCCTCGGTTTACGTCTGTGCCAACGAGGTAGAGCCGGGTTCTCCCTGACAGAAGAAGGCCGCGAGGTGTATCAGTCAGTGCTGCAGTTATTGGGCGCACTGGAAAGTTTTCGTACCGAGGTCAACGGCCTGCACCAACACCTGCGCGGTGAGTTGACCATTGGCCTCACCGACAACCTGGTCACCCTGCCCCACATGCGTATCACCCATGCGCTGGCACAACTCAAGGAACGCGGGCCTGACGTGCAAATCCACATTCGTATGATCGCCCCCAACGAAGTGGAACAAGGCGTGCTCGACGGCCGCCTCCATGTAGGCGTCGTTCCCCAAGCCAGCGCACTTTCCGGGCTTGAATATCAGCCGCTGTACAGCGAGCGTTCACTGCTTTACTGCGCCGTCGGCCACCCTCTGTTCTATGTCGATGATCGGCAACTGGAAGACCAACGCCTTAATGACCAGGACGCCATTGCCCCGACCTTTCGCCTGCCAGCCGACATCCAGGCGCACTACCAGGCACTCAACTGCACCGCCAGCGCATCGGACCGAGAAGGCATGGCGTTCTTGATTTTGACCGGGCGCTACATCGGCTACCTGCCCGATCACTACGCCAGCTTCTGGGTACAACAAGGCCGTCTGCGCGCCTTGAAAGCCAAAACGCGTTTTTATGACTTAAGCCTCGCCTCGGTCACCCGCAAAGGTCGGCGGCCACATCTGGTGCTGGAAAGTTTCCTTGAGAGCCTGGAAACGACGCGCTAACGTAAACGGCGGCCTCAAGCCTCCAGCCAATGTTCGGAACCCACATGCCATCGACCCTCACCGGCCTTTGCGAATACCGCGAAGAAATCCGCAAAAGCCGCTTCATTACACTGGCCGCCCCAATTACCAGCGCCCAGCAAGCCCAAGACTTCATCGAACAACACAGCGACCTCAATGCCACCCACAACTGCTGGGCCTGGAAACTCGGCGCCCAATACCGCAGCAGCGATGATGGCGAACCCGGTGGCACCGCAGGGCGGCCGATCCTGTCGGCGATTGAGGCGCAAGACTGCGATCAAGTCGTGGTACTGGTTATCCGTTGGTACGGCGGCATCCAACTCGGCACCGGCGGGCTCGCGCGCGCCTATGGCGGTGGCGCCAACAAATGCCTGCAAGCGGCAGAGAAACTCCCGCTCATCAGCCGCGTCCCCCTGCAATGCACCTGCCATTTCAGTGAATTGGCCTTGGTAAAGCTGCGTCTGGCCGAACTGGATGGCCTGCTCACCCAAGAAACCTTTACCGCCAATGGCGTTGATCTACAGCTCGAGCTGGGCGAAGAACACATTCCAGCTCTGCAGCAACAACTGGCCGGCATCAGTCGCGGCAGAATCCTGTTGCACCGGGACACCTCAAACAGCGACGCGTAAGCGTGAATAACCTGCGCCTCACCACTTGCCCACAATCACTGTGCACCCAACTGTGGATAACCTGAGCACACTCGGCTGCAGCCCTTTTATTACGGGTCTTCCAGCCATTTGTACGTTTTTTATCCAAATCAGCCGTACTTTAAGAAAAACACCGACAAAACAATACGTTAGCGCTGCATATCGCGGTTAGAACAAAGGGATGCAGTGCTTATACCTGTGCATTGAAGTTGCGCACAGATACTGTGGAACAACCTGTGGATAACCCGTGCAAAGTCCCCGGCGATTCAGCCCCCATAACGCTTACTTAATCTTGTGCGTTTTTTAATCAATTACAGTCATTCAAGACCATCACCTGACCTTTGCCTGCCTATTGTTCCTACTCACCATTTGATGAGAGCGCACACACAAGCGCTGGGCACTCGCACGGGGAAGGCGTACAAACAGCTAACGGTGACTTCCTTAACGCTAAAGAGGGCAAATTCATGGCAGCAAAAAAAGCACTAATCGTAGGCGCCTCGCGTGGGCTGGGTCTGGGACTGGTGACAGCGCTTTCCCATGACGGCTGGCAGGTAACCGCAACCGTTCGTGACCCTCAGCGCGCAGAGGCCTTAAAAAAACTGGATAACGTGCAGGTCGAGCAACTCGACATCGACAACCTGCAAGCCATCAACGCCCTGCACCAACGCTTGAACGCAGACGTGTTTGACCTGGTTTTTATTAACGCCGGCATCAAAGGCCCGGACGATCAAACCTCCGGGGCCGCCAGCCTCACCGACATTGGCCAATTGTTCCTGACCAACAGCGTGGCCCCCGTTAATGTGGCCCAAGCCTTCGTCGGCAGTATCACAAAGGACAATGGCGTGCTGGCATTCATGAGCTCAAGGCTGGGCAGCATCACCAATCCCAACGCCCCGTATCTCGCACTCTACAAAGCCAGCAAGGCCGCGCTCAATTCATTGACCAACACCTTTGTGACGCAACTCCCGGAGCCGCGACCAACCGTGCTTTCCATCCACCCGGGCGTCGTCAAAACCGACCTGACCGGCGGCACCGGCGACATTGACGTCGACACCAGCATCCGCGGCATCGTCGAACAGCTCTATGCGTATGCCGGTAAAGGCGGTCATCACTATATCGACTACAAGGGTCAGACCATTCCCTGGTAGCCGTGTGAAGGGCAGCCGTCACAGGCTGCCCATCGCTTAAAGCCCCAGCAGCGACAACATGATGAACGTGGCAAACAATACGAAATGCGTCATGCCCTCAATGGCATTGGTCTCACCGTCATTCAAATTGATCGCGCACACCACCAGCGTGATCAGCACCATCACCGTCTGCACCGGGGTCATCGCCATCTGAAAGGGTTGGCCGGTATACAGCGCCATCGCCTCCATGGCCGGCACCGTCAAAATCACCGTGGACAACGAAGCGCCCAAGGCCACATTCACCACCGACTGCATGCGGTTGGCCAACGCGGCCCGTAGCGCCGTCAGAATTTCCGGTGCCGCCGAGATGGCCGCAACCACAATTGCCGTCATCACCGGCGGCGCGCCCGTCCCCTCAAGGCCAAGGTCCAGCGCCTTGGACATCACCTCCGCCAGCGCACCGATCACAATCACGCCCAAGCCAAGAATGGCGATCGACAGCTTTACATTGGTCTGCGCCCCTTCTGGCTCGCGCTTGCGGCCTTTTTTTTCCGGGTAGCTGTAACTGAAAAAGTAACTGTGCGGCCCCACCTGCATGCGCAAAAACACCGCATACAGCAGCACCATCGCGCCAATGGTGAAGGCGGAGTAAATTTTCCAGTCGGCCTCAGGGATAAATTCCGGCACCACCATCGACACCCCCATGGCGGTAAGAATCATCACGCTGTACGTGCGGGCCGAATCGTCGTTGTAGGACTGCTCACCATGTTTGATCCCGCCCATCAGCGCGGCCAAACCGAGGATGCCGTTGATATCGAGCATCACCGCCGAATAAATCGTGTCACGCACCAAGGTCGGCGACGGCTCGTTGCTCATCATGATGGCCAGGATGACCACTTCTACCAGCACCGCAGACAGCGTAAGAATCATCGTCCCATAAGGGTCGCCGACCTTTTCAGCCAAGACCTCAGCGTGATGCGCCACCCGCATCGAAGCGCAGACAATGGCCGCAATCAGGACAAAGCCCCCGATCAGCGCCGTGGCCTGGCCACTGCCCAATAACCAATGCTCCAGCGGGAAAGCCACACAGACCATCGCCACCGCCAGGAGGAGGAGTTTTTCATCTTTCAATAGAGTCAGCATCGCAGGCCTTTTGCCGAGAGTCGAATACACGTTGTGAGGTCACAGACTGCCAAAACTCACTAACGTTTCGTTACATCTTAGTTCACAGGCACGCCATTAGAAGGGTCGGACTGGCCGCTTAAACGCAGTTGGTGCGACAAATGGCGGGGGCATTTTTACAAGCTGTGTCGTCCGACGCCTGTAGAATGCCGCCATCTGCACCTGATCTGATGAGAAAAACGAATATGTATGACTGGCTGAACGCCCTGCCAAAAGCAGAACTGCACCTGCACCTTGAAGGTTCTCTAGAGCCCGAGTTGCTGTTCTCGCTGGCCGAGCGCAACAAAGTCGCCCTCCCCTGGAACGATGTTGAAACCTTGCGCAAGGCCTATGCCTTCAACAACCTGCAAGAGTTTCTCGACCTCTACTACAAAGGCGCGGACGTACTGCGCACCTCTCAGGATTTCTACGACCTGACCTGGGCTTACCTGTTGCGCTGCAAGGCTCAGAACGTCATTCACACCGAACCCTTCTTCGACCCGCAAACCCACACCGACCGTGGCGTACCGTTTGAAGTGGTACTGAATGGCATCGCCGCTGCACTCAAAGACGGCGAACAGCAACTGGGTATCACCAGTGGCTTGATCCTGAGCTTCCTGCGCCACTTGAGCGAAGAAGAAGCGCAAAAAACCCTCGACCAGGCACTGCCATTTCGCGATGCATTTGTCGCCGTAGGCCTGGACAGCTCAGAAATGGGCCACCCGCCGAGCAAGTTCCAGCGCGTGTTTGACCGTGCCCGCCACGAAGGTTTTCTGACCGTGGCCCACGCCGGCGAAGAAGGCCCGCCGGAGTACATCTGGGAAGCCCTCGACCTGCTGAAAATCCAGCGTATCGACCACGGCGTACGCGCGATTGAAGACGAGCGCTTGATGCAACGCATTATCGACGAGCAAATCCCGCTGACCGTCTGCCCGCTGTCCAACACCAAACTGTGCGTGTTCGATCACATGTCGCAACACAACATTCTCGACATGCTCGAGCGCGGCGTGAAAGTCACCGTCAACTCCGACGACCCGGCCTACTTCGGCGGTTACGTGACCGAGAACTTCCACGCGCTGTACACCGACCTGGGCATGACCCAGGACCAAGCCAAGCGCCTGGCGCAAAATAGCCTCGACGCCCGCCTGATCAAACCGTAAAAACCCGGCAACCCCGGCCCTGTAGGAGCGAGCTTGCTCGCGATCTTTTGATCTTGCCCTACAGGGCACTACGCTGCCCCGCCAACCCCGCACACCGCTCAATCAGCATGTCGCGCAGCAGCTTCACCGGTTTGCTCAACTGAGCGCGATGCCCGCACAGCAAATTCAATGGCGCACGCTCGCACGTCAACTCCGGCAATAACACCTTGAGCCTGCCCGCCGCCACATCCTGCGCCACGTCCAGCCACGACTTGTACGCAATCCCCGCCCCGGCAATCGCCCACAAACGCACCACATCGGCATCATCACTAAAACGGTCACCGCTCACCGTCAGCCCCAGCTCGCGCTTACCGTCGTTAAATTGCCAATGGTCATGCACGCGCGTCCCGAGCATGTACAGCAGGCAGTTATGTTGCAGCAAATGTTCAAGCTGACACGGCTCGCCTCGGCGCGCCAAATAGTCGGGTGATGCGCACAGTACGCGGCGGTTGTCGGTGGCAACCGGCAGCGCCACCAGACTGGAGTCTTCCGGCTCACCGTAACGCAGGGCGATATCCACAGGCTGGCGGAACAGATCGGCAATCCGGTCGCCCAGCAATAGACGTACGGTCAACTGCGGGTGTTCTCGCTGAAACGCGTCCAGCCAGGGCAACAACAGGTTACGTCCAAAGTCTGACGGCGCGGATAACTGCAACACCCCGCTCACCTGATCTTGCCCACGGGCTAAAAGGCGGCGCCCTTCATCCAGGCTGCTCAAGGCCGTTCGCGCATAGTCGAGAAAGCCCTGCCCCTCCGCCGTCAGGCGCAAACTGCGCGTAGAACGTGCCAACAATCGAACCCCTAACTGCGCTTCGATCCGCTTGAGGGCTGCACTGGCCACTGCTGGCGACAAATCCATCACCCGCGCTGCTGCCGACAAACTGCCCAAGTCAGCAGCACGCACAAACAGTTGCAGGTCATCGAAGCGCAGCATTCATCGCCACCATTATCAAAAAAACATTGAAAGAGACTGCCGTTTTAGCCGGTTTTATCGCTCAGTGAAATGGTTAATCATCGATTCACTTTTCGTACTCATTGTCAGGACATGCCCCATGAAAGCTATCGCCTATTACCAGTCGCTGCCGATCCAGGACCCTAACGCCCTGCAAGACATCGAACTGCCCGAACCAGTAGTCGGCCCGCGTGACGTGTTGGTCGAAGTCAAAGCCATCTCGGTTAACCCGGTGGACACCAAGGTTCGCCAAAACGCACAGCCGGAGGGCGGTGCCGCCAAGGTGCTGGGTTGGGACGTGGCCGGGGTGGTCAAGGCGATCGGCAGTGACGTCAGCCTGTTCAAGGTCGGTGACAACGTGTTCTACGCCGGATCTATCGCCCGGGCGGGCGGCAACAGCGAGCTGCACGTGGTCGATGAGCGAATTGTCGGGCACATGCCAAAAAGCCTGGGTTTTGCTGAAGCCGCTGCACTGCCGCTGACCGCCATTACCGCCTGGGAATTGTTGTTCGAACGCCTGGCTATTAAAGAAGGCAAAACCGATGAGCAGCAAAGCCTGTTGATTGTCGGCGCAGCAGGCGGGGTCGGCTCGATCCTGACCCAACTGGCCAGCCAGTTGACCGCCCTCAAGGTGATCGGTACTGCATCACGCCCCGAGACCCAAGCCTGGGTTCGCGGACTGGGCGCCGATGTGGTCATCGACCACACCCAGCCATTGAGCGAAGCACTCAAAGCTCAGGGCGTCGACGCGGTAACCCACGTCGCCAGCCTGACGCAGACCGACCAGCACCTCGATCAACTGGTCGAAGCCCTCGCCCCACAAGGCAAGTTCGCCTTGATCGACGACCCGAAAACCTTCGACATCGCCAAGCTCAAACGCAAGAGCCTGTCGCTGCACTGGGAGTTCATGTACACCCGCTCACTGTTCGAAACCCCGGACATGATTGCGCAACACACCCTGCTCAACCGGGTAGCCGACTTGATCGACGCGGGCACTTTGCGCACCACCGTAGGCGAACACTTTGGCACCATCAACGCCGCCAACCTGCGCCGCGCACACGCGCTGCTGGAAAGCGGCAAGGCCAAAGGCAAAATCGTGCTTGAAGGGTTCTGATCACAGCAAGGGGACTAAAACGGTCAATTTTTAACCGTCAGTCAGAGACTTGATGCCTGTCATATTTTGCGGCGCTTTCAGGCATACACTGGCCGCCTTTGCCAACCAAAGGAGGCCAGCAATGAAAATCCTGATAAAGGCGTTAGCAAAATCTCCTGACTGCCAATGGCAGGTTCAAATCGACCAGCAAGCCGTTAACTTTCGCACAAAGGCTGAGGCCAAAGCCTTTGTGGATACGTTGAAATCGCGCTTGCAGGCCCCGCACAAATTGCCCGAACCCATGGCAGTGTGATTCAGACTGTTTCCTCGGCGGCGATCCGCGCCTGATACACACGGCGGGTCGCCATGCCGATCGTCACGGCCAACACCCCGCACAAGGTGATCACCATCGCCATTGGCATTGCCGTGCCATCATGCAAAACACCCACGAGTGACGCCGCACCGGCGGCCACACTGAACTGCAAAAAGCCCAGCATCGCCGAAGCACTGCCTGCCCGCGCGCCCTGCCCGTTCATGGCACACGCCGAGGCGTTGGGGATGATGCAGCCCAGACTGGCGATGCAGATAAACAGCGGAATCAACAACGGCCACAGTTGCTCGGTGTGCAGGGCGCTAATGCCCAGCAATGCCACACCTGCCGCCAGATAAACCCACACCGTACGCGCCAGCAAAAAGGCCGGTTGGCGCTTGGCCAGCAACCGGGCGTTCACTTGCGCCACCAAAATAAAGCCCGCCGCGTTACTGCCGAACAACCAGCCATAGTGTTCTGCAGGCACGCCATACAGTTTGATAAAGACGAAAGGTGAGCCCGCAATGTAGGCAAACATCCCGGCCATTGCGATCCCCCCCGTCAGGGCATGCCCCAGGAACTCACGATCCTTGAGCAAACGCCCGTATTGGCGCAGCGCACCCGACAATGGTTGGCGCGGCACGTTGGCTGGCAGGCTTTCCGGCAACCCCAATGCCACCGCCAGGGCGGCCAGTGCACTGAAGCCGGTCAGCGCGATAAAGATCGACTGCCAGCCGTAGACGTTAACCAGCAGGCCGCCGAGCATCGGCGCCAAAATCGGCGCCAGGCCCATCACCAGCATGAGCTGCGAGAACACCTTGGCCGAGCCCACCGCATCGCACTTGTCACTGACAATCGCACGCGACAACACCATCCCCGCACACCCGCCCAGCGCCTGGACAAAACGAGCACCAATCAGCCACTCGAGCGTGGGCGCAACCGCGCAGGCCAAAGAACCCAAGGTAAACAGGCCAACACCCACCAACAGCGGCACACGACGACCGAAGCGGTCAGCCAGCGGGCCGTACGCCAGTTGGCCGATGGACAAGCCCAGGAAATACACCGCAAGGGTCAACTGGATGTGCGTTTCATCGGTGGCAAAGGCTAGCGCCATCGCCGGGAACCCAGGCAAGTAGAAATCGATCGCCAAGGGACCAAAAGCGCTGAGCGCGCCGAGAATCAGGAGAGTTCTAACGTTCATCAGTTGTCCAAATCGTACTGCGGTTAGCGCGGTACGACAGTCTAGCTGTGGTTGCAGACGATGAACATTAAGTTAGCGAGCTATCTAATAAAACCCCTGTAGGAGCGAGCTTGCCTCGCGATCTTTTGATCGTTTAAAAGATCGCGAGGCCTTTTACATCAAGCCGTGGCTGGCACATCAAAACCGGCACCTTCAATCGCGCCGACGATGTCTTTTGCGTCCAGCTTACTCTCGACCTTCACCGTTTTGGTCTTCAGATCCACTTCGACTGTGGACTGCGGATCAAGGCGCTGAATCGCGTTGGTCACACCGCGAACACAGCCACCACAGGTCATTCCATCCACTGTAAACGTTTGCATGACATGCCTCCTTTGGTTGAGATGGCCACAGCATCCACCTTGCCATCGTGGCAAGGTCAAGCCCCTCGTTGCATGAGTGCACTGGCAATCTGACCTTGGCTCGGCCAAGCTGAATGCCTTCTGATTTAAAAACAAGGTACCGAGCCATGCGCGGGTCCGCTTTGAGCCTAGTCAGTTTTTTAACCCTGGCCGCCTTGCCGCTGTGGGCCAATGCCGATCAAGACTACGGCGTTTTGATCATTTCTCGCGAACGCCTCGAAGTCCCCACCAGTTGCGAAGTCGGGGTGTACATCGACGATCAATTGGCCGGGCGATTGTTTCAAGAGCAGGCGCTGTCTTTCAATTTGCCCGCCGGCAATGTCGGCATTCGCCTCAAGCTGCTGCCCGGTCAGGCGCCGGGGTGCTTGCCCGGTATGCTGGTGCCACCTGCGCAGCAGTTCACGCTTAAAGCCGGCGATGTACGCAAATACCGGATCGCGCTGGGCAAGGACGGCATGTACCTCAAACCCGCCAAGTTGGAATACTGACCACACGCCACGAAATAACCCACAGCAGTGGCCTTGACCTTGCCACGGGGTCAAGGTCGATTCTATGGACAGATAACTTCTTGAGGAGGACTGCTCGTGCCCACCCAATTCGATCTGCCGATTGACGGTATGACCTGTGCCAGTTGCGCCGGCCGCGTGGAAAAAGCCTTGGCCAAAGTGCCGGGGGTTGAAAGCGTCAGCGTCAACCTGGCCACTGAGCAGGCGCGTATCCAGGCCCCGGCCGACAGCCTGGCGGCACTGGTCGATGCCGTGCAGCAAGCGGGTTACAGCGTTCCAGCTCACAGCCTGGAGCTGGACGTGGGCGGCATGACCTGCGCGTCCTGCTCAGGGCGCGTCGAAAAAGCCCTCAGCAAAGTCCCTGGCGTCGAGCGTGTCAGCGTTAACCTGGCCAACGAGCGGGCCCACGTTGAACTGCTGGGGCACGTCGACCCGGCCCGACTGATCGACGCGGTTAACCAGGCTGGCTATTCGGCCAGCCTGCACCAGGCAAACGACCCGCAGGCCGTGCAGGACGATCAGCAAAAGCGCTTGCAGCGCGAACGCTGGGCGTTGGTGCTGGCAATTGTCCTGGCGTTACCGCTGGTTCTGCCGATGCTGCTGATGCCATTGGGGATTCACTGGATGCTGCCCGCGTGGGCACAGTTCGTACTCGCCACCCCGGTGCAATTTGTGTTGGGCGCACGCTTTTATCGTGCCGCCTGGAAAGCCGTCAAAGCAGGCGCCGGCAACATGGACCTGCTGGTCGCCCTCGGCACCAGCGCGGGCTACGGCCTGAGCCTCTACGAATGGGCCATCGCCGCGCCCGGCACCACACCGCACCTGTACTTCGAAGCCTCGGCCGTGGTTATCGCGCTGGTACTGCTGGGCAAATACCTCGAAAGCCGCGCCAAACGCCAGACCGCCAGCGCCATTCGTGCCCTTGAAGCCCTGCGCCCGGAGCGCGCCCTGCGCGTGGTCGATGGCCAGGAACAAGACGTCGCCATCAGCGACCTGCGCCTCAACGACCTGGTGCTGGTCAAACCCGGCGAGCGTTTTCCGGTGGATGGCGAAGTGGTCGAAGGCCAAAGCCACGCCGACGAAGCCTTGATCAGCGGCGAAAGCCTGCCCGTGCCGAAACAGCCTGGGGATAAAGTCACCGGCGGCGCGATCAATGGCGAAGGTCGTCTGGTGATCAAAACCTTGGCCTTGGGCACCGAAACCGTCCTCGCACGCATCATTCGCCTGGTCGAAGACGCGCAGGCCGGTAAAGCGCCGATCCAGAAACTGGTGGATAAAGTCAGCCAGGTGTTCGTCCCGGTGGTGCTCTTGATCGCCCTCGCTACTCTGCTCGGCTGGTGGCTCTACGGCGCCCCCATTGAAACGGCCCTGATCAACGCCGTGGCTGTGCTGGTTATCGCTTGCCCGTGTGCGCTGGGGTTGGCGACACCCACGGCGATCATGGCCGGGACCGGTGTGGCCGCCCGCTTCGGGATCTTGATCAAAGACGCCGAAGCGCTAGAGCGTGCACACGAAGTCAGCGCCGTGGTCTTCGACAAAACCGGCACCCTCACCTCCGGTACCCCGCAAATCGCCCACCTGGAGGCACTGGACGGTGACGAAGCCCACTTGTTGCAAGCCGCAGGCGCCCTGCAACGCGGCAGCGAACACCCCTTGGCCAAGGCCGTACTGGATGCCTGCGCCGCACGGCAGTTAAACGTGCCGGATGTAGCAGACAGCCAGTCCCTGACCGGGCGCGGCATCGCCGGCACACTCGAAGGCCGCCGCCTGGCCTTGGGCAATCGCCGCCTACTCGACGAAACCGGTCTCACTCCAGGTTCGCTGGCAGACTCCGCAACCGCTTGGGAGAACGAAGGCCGCACCCTGTCGTGGCTCATCGAACAAAGCCCGGAGTCCCGCGTGCTCGGCCTGTTTGCCTTTGGTGACACCCTTAAAACCGGCGCGCAGTCCGCGATCCAGCAACTCAGCGCACGTCACATCAGCAGCCACTTGCTGACCGGCGACAACCGCGGCAGCGCCCGTGTGGTCGCCCAAGCGTTGGGCATTACCGACGTGCACGCCGAAGTCTTGCCCGCCGATAAGGCAGCCACGGTGGCCGAACTGAAAAAAACCGGCGTGGTGGCAATGGTCGGCGACGGTATCAACGACGCCCCGGCACTGGCCGCTGCCGATATTGGTATCGCCATGGGCGGCGGCACCGACGTGGCCATGCAGGCCGCAGGCATTACCCTGATGCGCGGCGACCCGCGACTGGTGCCCGCCGCCCTGGACATCAGCCGTAAAACCTATGCAAAAATCCGTCAGAACCTGTTCTGGGCGTTTGTCTACAACGTGATCGGCATTCCGCTGGCCGCCTTTGGCTTCCTCAACCCGGTACTGGCGGGCGCGGCCATGGCATTCTCCAGCGTCAGCGTGGTCAGCAACGCACTGTTACTGAAGTTCTGGAAACCCGACGACCTGGAATGAGGAGGCAACTGTCATGAATATCGGCCAGGCCGCCAAGCACAGCGGCCTGAGCGCCAAAATGATTCGTTACTACGAGTCCATTGGCTTGCTCAAACCCGCCCACCGCAGCGACAGCGGCTATCGCCTGTACAGCGACGACGACCTGCACACACTGGCGTTTATCAAGCGCTCGCGGGATCTGGGGTTTTCACTGGAAGAGGTCGGCAAACTGCTGACCTTATGGCAAGACCGCCAGCGCGCCAGCGGCGACGTAAAAGCCCTGGCGCGCCAACACATCGAGGCGTTGAATCAAAAGATTGTTGAACTGAGCAGCCTGCGTGACACCTTGCAGGTGCTGGTCGAAAGCTGCCAGGGCGACCACCGGCCCGACTGCCCGATCCTCAAAGACCTGGAGTCGGGGGCGTGCTGCACCTCATAACCCTTTAAACCTGTAGTCGCTGCCGAGGCACGAAGGCTGCGATCGAGTGCGCAGCGCTCGCATTTTTACGACGGCTTCGCCGCCGATCGCAGCCTTCGTGCCTCGTCAGCGGCTACAAAAGGGAGGGATCGAAGGCTCACAGCACCATCATCAACACTTTGCCGATCATCAACACGCTGACCACCGCACACAGCACCGCAAACCCCTGTTGCATCCGCTGGCCCGAAACCTTCGGCGCCAGCACGCGGCCGATGATCATCCCCGCCAGCGTCGCGCTGATAAACAGCACGCCCTGTTCCGACAGGCTAAAGCCCTGATACACCAGATGCCCCAAGGTGCCCAAAGACACCAGCGCCACCACCATCAGCGACGTGGCGACAATCCCGTGCATTGGCACATCACTGAACTTGCGAAACGCCGGGACGATCAAAAAACCACCGCCAACCCCCAGCAACCCGGTCAACAACCCCGCCGAGGCCCCGATCGACGCCAACGTGGTGGCGCAGCGCAGGTCCCACTTCAAGTGCCCGGTAGTCGGGTTGAGCTGGCAGTTTTTATGCTCCATGTCTTCATCAGACGGGCAGCCCGCCCGGGCTTTCAAAAACATGCGCGCAGAAACAAACACCATCACGCCACCAAACAAGGCCATCAGTGCCGCACCAGGCAGCAGCTTGGCCAAGTGCAGCCCCAACGGTGACGCCAGCCAGCCGGCACCGGCCATCAGCGCGGCCGCCTTGTAGCGCACCAAGCCTTTGCGCAACCCGTCTATGGCGCCCACCAACGCCGCTACACCCACCGCCAATAACGCAACGGGCGTGGCCTCAACCAGCGTCCAGCCCACGCCCAGGGTCAACGCCGGGATGGCCAAAATACCGCCGCCCGCGCCGGTCAGCCCCAACAGCAAGCCCACCAGCGCGCCCAAGATCATAATCAGCATGGTTGAACTCAGTCCGGCTTGCAGTCAGTAAACCATTCACGCCCTTTGAGCATCCCTTGCCAGTAGAACCAGGGCAGTAACGTTGCCTTCAGGAACCAGGCAGACTGTCTTGGCACGGTAGGATCCATCGGAAAGGTAGGCAGGAGTTTTCCGCCATAACCGAACTCGGCCAGAATCACTTTGCCTTTTTCGACCGTCAGCGGGCACGAGCCATAACCGTCATAACGCTTGGGCAATGCACGGCCCTGGCGCAGGGCAATCAGGTTGTCCGCCACCACCACGACTTGCTTGCGCGCTGCCGCCGCCGTTTTGGCATTGGTGGTGCCGCACACATCGCCCGCCGCAAAAATCTCGGGGTAGCGCGGATGCTGCAAGGTGGCCGGGTCGGTTTCAAACCAGCCCGCCTTGTCGGCCAGTTCGCTGCGACGGATTACGTCAGGCGCTTGTTGCGGCGGCACGACATGCAGCATGTCGAAGCGCTTCTCGACCCGCGTGACCTGCCCGTCGGCACCGGTCACATCAAACCAGGCGGTCTTGTTCGGGCCGTCAACCTTGACCAGATTGGACTGGAACGCCAATTGCGCCTTGTAGGCTTCCACGTATTTCATCAACGGCGGGACAAAAGTCGGGACGCCAAACAACGCCGCACCCGCCAGGTTGAACTCCACCGAAACCGACGCCAGCACGCCCTGCTTGCGCCAGTAATCACACGACAGATACATCGCTTTTTGCGGCGCACCGGCACACTTGATCGGCATCCCCGGTTGCGTGAACAGCGCCTTGCCGCCGCGCAGCGAGCGCACCAGCTCCCAGGTGTAGGGCGCCAGATCATGCCGGTAATTGGACGTTACGCCATGTTTGCCGAGGGTGTCTTCCAGACCTTCGATTTTCTCCCAGGCCAGTTGTAAGCCAGGGCACACAATCAACTGCTGATAACCCAACTCTGTGCCGTCACTGAGCAGCACCACCTTGCGCTGCGGTGCAAACGCACACAGCGACGCCTTCACCCACTGCGCCCCTTTGGGCATCACCTCGCCGGTGGGCCGCACCGTGTCTCGCACGTCGTAGGCACCGCCGCCCACGAGGGTCCACGCGGGCTGATAGTAGTGCTCGGTATTGGGTTCGATCACGGCGATACGCAAAGACGCGTCGCGCTTCAACAAGCTTGCCGTCACCGACAGCCCGGCCGAGCCGCCGCCCACCACAACCACATCAAACTGGCGCACTTCACGGGCGCCTTGGGTCGCGGCCTCATAGAGTTTTGAAGACCGATTGCCCGTGCGGCAAAACGCCAACACCGGCTTGGGCAACTCAGCCAGCAACTCGCGCAGTTGTTGCGCCTGCTCCGCGGTTGCTCCGGTGGTCTGCACCGGCAAATAAGCAAAACGCAGCCCCAACGCCTCGGCGGCCTGCTGCATGGCGCCGTGCTCGGGTTGCTCGGGGCCGCCTTCATGATCGGGACGGTTGCACACCACACTGCGAAAACCCAGCGCGGGCAAGGCTTGGAGGTCAGACGGCGCGAGCTGGCCAGACACCGAGAACGTGGCGTCGATTCGCTTGATGTTTTGCTCCATTGGGCACTCCAGGCACAACAAAAATGAATGGAATAAGGGGGCGGTGAACGTCGCAGGCAACGGCCCGCATCACTTCTTCAGCGCTTGACCGCAATACAGACCCGACAACGTTTGCATCACAGACACCACTTCGAAACTGGCGAGGGAGTAGTAAATATATTTCCCCATGCGGCGGGTGTTGACCATGCCTTCATCGCGCAACACGCCGAGCTGTTGCGACAGGGTGGGCTGGCGGATCCCGGTCAGGTCTTCAAGCTCACCGACATTACGTTCGCCTTGCGTCAGCTGGCACAGCAACAGCAGCCGGTCTTCATTGGCAAGGGCTTTGAGAAGGGTGCAGGCTTTGGACGCAGAATCGCGCAGAAGGCCGATCTCTTCACTGGTGAGTTGGGCAGACATGGAGAGCTCCGTGACGTAATGGTCGACAGTCTACGTCTCGATAATATATGTTTCAATATATTGAAATATCTTTTGATTCACGCGAGGCCCTTCATGCACGCCGACATTCAAGGTTTCTACGACCCCAACACCTCAACCGTGAGCTACGTGGTGTACGAAGCAGACGGTAGCGAGTGCGCCATCATCGACCCGGTGCTCGACTACAACGCCGCTGCCGGGCGCATCAGTACCGACAGCGCCGACAGCATCATCCGGTTTGTAGAAGCCCACGGCCTCAAAGTGCAGTGGTTACTGGAGACCCACGCCCACGCGGATCATTTGTCAGCCAGCGCCTACCTCAAGCAAAAGCTCGGCGGGCAAATAGGCATTGGTTCGGCGATTACCCAAGTCCAGGGCGTGTTTCGCGATATCTACAACCTGGAGCCTGAGTTCAGACTCGACGGCTCGCAATTCGACCATTTATTCGAGCCGGACGAGGTGTTCCACATTGGCCGCCTGCAGGTGCGCGCGCTCCACGTACCGGGGCACACGCCAGCCGACATGGCCTACCAACTGGAAGACCACAGCATCTTTGTAGGTGACACCTTGTTCATGCCGGATGTCGGCACCGCGCGTTGCGACTTTCCCGGGGGCGATGCGCAGCAGTTGTATCACTCCATCAAGCGCCTGCTGAGTTTGCCGGCCGATACCCGACTGTTGATGTGCCACGACTACCCGCCCGCCGGACGCGAAGCCTCGTGGTCGACCACGGTGGGCGAGCAGCGGGCACGCAACATCCACGTGAACGACAGCGTGCCGCTGGCCGACTTTGTCGACATGCGCACCACCCGCGACGCCACCTTGGGCGTACCGGCCCTGTTGATCCCGGCCATCCAGGTCAACATCCGCGCCGGCAACCTGCCGCCCGCCGATGAAAGCGGCCTGCGCAGCCTGAAAATCCCGCTCAACCGGTTTTAAAAATGGCAGGCATAAAAAATCCGGCCGAAGCCGGATTTTTTAATCATCGAATCACTGCATCCACGGCGGAGGCGGCTCTTCGGCTTTGCTCGGTGGCGCATCATCTGCGGCTCGTACCGCTTGACGACGTTCTTCGTCCAGACGGGCCGCTTCGATCTCGCGGATTACACCGCCGACATCCGCCAGCTCTTCCGGCTCATCAAACTCGCCAGTCAACACGCTGGTGGGCTGCAGGGTGCCCGCTTCGTAAAGCGCCCACATTTCCTTGGCGTAGCGGGTCTTCTTCAACTCCGGCGCAAAGCGCCCGAAGTACAAAGCCATGTTGCCCACGTCACGCTCCAGCATGTTGAACGCGTGGTTGTTACCCGCTGCATCCACCGCTTGTGGCAAGTCGATAATCACCGGGCCGGTTGGCGTCAGCAACACGTTGAACTCAGACAAGTCACCGTGAACCAGCCCCGTGCAGAGCATCAGCACGATCTGTGAAATCAGGTACGCGTGGTATTCGCGCGCCTGATCCGGCTCCAGCACCACATCATTCAAGCGCGGTGCCGCGTCGCCGTATTCATCGGCCACCAGTTCCATCAGCAGCACGCCTTCGAGGAAGTCGAACGGCTTGGGCACCCGTACACCGGCGCCCGCCAGCCGGAACAGCGCGGCTACTTCGGCGTTCTGCCAGGCGTCTTCGGTTTCTTTACGACCGTACTTCGAGCCCTTGGCCATCGCTCGGGCCTGACGGCTGTTGCGAACCTTGCGACCCTCCTGATATTCAGCGGCCTGCCGGAAACTTCGTTTGTTAGCCTCCTTGTAAACCTTGGCGCATCGCAGCTCTTTGCCGCAGCGGACCACATAAACAGCTGCTTCTTTGCCACTCATGAGTGGGCGCAGCACCTCGTCGATCAGACCGTCCTCGATCAGGGGTTCTAAGCGTTTTGGAGTCTTCATCAGCTTTTATTGTGGGTCCTTTGTTACCAAACACGCGAATGTCACTCGTTATACGGCAATCCACTCACTACGGGGAGAGGGGGACCGTGCAAGAGTCGCTTGTAGGCACGCCATGTGCCAAAAATCCCGACGTTAGCCGCTCTGGATAATAGACGAGCGCCAACCATCGGGCATCGACTAATCCCGTTGATTAAGCGCGCACCCTACTAGAGCCGAGCAAAATGTATGCAGGGCGTTTCCGAAAATAGCCCGATCACTGTCGGAATAACTCGCCGGGCGTGAAGCCAAACATTTTTTTAAAGGCGGCAATAAAGGCCGACGTGGATTCATAACCACACGACAACGCCGCCAGGGTCACGCTGCCGCCCTCCTCCAGCACCCGCAGGGACGACAGCAAGCGCATGCGCTGGCGCCAACTGCGAAAACTCATGCCGGTTTCCCGGTCAAACAACCGCATCAGGGTTTTTTCCGACGTGCCCAAGCGCTCGGCCCACAGGCTGAGGGTCACTTCAGCCTCCGGGTTTTCGATCAGCTCATTGCACAGCGCCAACAACCGCGCATGACGCGGCAGTGGCAGCGAAAAACCCACCTGGTTCAGGCCCGCCAGTTGATCAAGCAACACCTGCACCAAACGTTCTTCAGGGCTGCCGCCTTGTGGATACTCCACCGGCAAGGCGCAAAAACGTTTGATCAGCTCACGCGCCAGCGGTGTCACCTCCAATACCCGGCAATGTTCGGGTGCCCACAGGCAATCCTCACGGCGCACGTACAGGCTGCGCATCTCGGCGCGCATCGAGGTCACCACCTCATGCTCCAGCCCGGCCGGGATCCAGATGCCCCACTGCGGCGGCGCATAAAAACTGCCTTCGTCGGTGTGCACACCCAGCACGCCACTGATGGCATACGAAAACTGCACCCAATCATGTCGATGGCGCGGCGTCCACGAGCCCGCCCCCAAACTCTCGGCGCGCGCGTACAGCGGCCGAGGCAAGGTTTTAAGCGCAGGAATGGCGCGTTCGGCACCACGTTGTCCGTTTGGCGGCATTGGTTGACCTTATGTCGCAAGACGTCAGATAAACCCGACGTTAGGCTAAGTCATCAATTCTTACAATGCTCTGGTGCCCACGATGCCTGTGTTCAAACACCTCAAACGCTTGTTCACAGACTGGTTTCTGTGCGGCATGTTACTGGCGACTTTACTCGCCTACGTCTTCCCGACGTTCGGCAGCACTGGCGGCGGCATGCACGCGGAAGTGGTGATCAACATCGGCGTGTTCCTGGTGTTCTTCCTGCACGGGGTCAACCTGTCCAGCGAACAAATCCGCCACGGCCTGAAAAACATCCGCCTGCACTTCATGGTTCAGGGCTTCACCTTTATCGTCTTCCCGCTGATCTGGGTGGTCGCCAACACACTGCTGGGCGCACACATTCCGCCGCTACTGATGCTGGGGTTCTTCTACCTGTGCGCCCTGCCTTCGACCATTTCCTCGTCAGTGGCCCTCACCGGCAGCGCGGGCGGCAACGTGCCTGCGGCGATTCTCAACGCCAGCCTGTCGAGCGTACTGGGGATATTTCTCACGCCATTGCTGGTGAGCTTTGTGGTCGGCAGCGGCTCGGGAGGTATCGATCTGGGCTCAACCCTGCTCGATCTGTGCGCCATGCTGTTGCTGCCGTTGGTGCTTGGGCAACTGGTGCGCCCGCTGTTCGGACGCTTTTTCGCCCGTCACAAGCGCTACACCAATATCTGCGACAAAGTGGTGATCTTGCTGCTGGTGTACGCAGCGTTCTGCAACTCGATGGTCTCGGGCATGTGGCAACAGCAAGGCACCTCGGTGATCTTCAGCGCCCTGGTTGGCAGCGCGATCTTGCTCGCCATCATCCTGTGGCTGACCACCCGCACTGCGCGCGCCTTGAAATTCAGCACCGCCGATGAAATCGCCGCGGTGTTCTGCGCCAGCAAAAAATCACTGGCGGCGGGCGCCCCGATGGCTGCGCTGATCTTCGGCGCCAACCCCGGCCTTGGCCTGATTTTGCTGCCGATCATGATCTACCACCCGCTGCAACTGATCGTCTGCTCGGTAATGGCTGAAAGCTACGCCAGCCGCAATCAGCGAGAAAAGGCCGAACAAAACGCCACGGCGATGGCCGCCAGCTAAGCATCAACTTCTTGTGGGAGCGGGCTTGCTCGCGATGCAGACAACGCGGTCTTTGAATTAACCCGTGTCGATACAATCGCGAGCAAGCCCGCTCCCACACACATCAGTCCCCCTCAAGAATCGCTGTCACACCCTGCCCACCGGCGGCGCAGATCGAGATCAACCCTCGGCCCTGCCCGGCCGTAGCCAGCAACTTGGACAGGTTGGTGACGATGCGCCCACCCGTCGCGGCAAACGGATGCCCTACGGCCAGCGAACTGCCTTTGACGTTCAGCTTGCTGCGGTCAATGGACCCCAGCGGCGCCTCCAGCCCCAGCCTTGTCCGGCAGTATTCGGCGTCTTCCCACGCCTTCAAGGTGCACAGCACCTGGGCGGCAAACGCTTCATGAATCTCGTAGTAATCAAAGTCCTGCAAGGTCAGGCCATTGCGCGCCAGCAGTCGTGGGACCGCATACACCGGCGCCATCAGTAAACCTTCGGCCCCATGTACGAAATCCACCGCAGCCGTTTCGCCATCGCGCAGGTAAGCCAACACCGGCAACCCCCGCGCCTTGGCCCACTCTTCACTCGCCAGCAACACCACCGAGGCGCCATCAGTCAGTGGCGTCGAGTTACCCGCCGTCAAAGTACCTTTGGCGCTGCGCTCGAACACCGGTTTTAGCGCGGCCAGCTTCTCCAGAGTCAGCTCGGGGCGCAGGTTATTGTCGCGGCGCAGCCCCTGAAACGGGGTGAGCAAATCGTCTTCCCAGCCCTCGTGATACGCCGCCGACAACGCCTGATGGCTGTGCAAGGCCAAGGCATCCTGCTCGTCCCGGGGGATATGCCAGGTTTGCGCCATCAACTCGCAGTGCTGGCCCATGGACAAGCCGGTGCGCGGCTCGCCATTGCGCGGGAAGGCCGGTTTCAAAAAGCTCGGGCGCAATTGCAGCAAGGCTTTGACCTTGTCCAGCGGCGCCTTGGTGCGGTTGAGCTGCAACAGCCATTTGCGCAGGCCGTCATTCAGGCCAATCGGCACGTCCGAGGCGCTGTCGACACCCCCGGCAATCGCACAGTCAATCTGCCCAAGGGCAATTTTATTGGCCACCAGCAACGCCGCTTCCAGGCCGGTGCCGCAGGCTTGTTGCAGGTCATAGGCGGGGGTTTGTGGCGACAGGCGTGAGCCCAGCACGCACTCGCGGGTCAGGCTGAAGTCCCTGGAATCCTTGAGCACCGCCCCGGCCACCACTTCGCCCATGCGCAACCCGTGCAGGTTGTAGCGCTCAATCAGCCCCTCCAGCGCAGCGGTCAACATCGTCTGATTGCTGGCCGTCGCGTACGCTCCGTTAGCGCGGGCAAATGGAATTCGATTACCGCCAATAATGGCTACTCGACGCAAATTCATAAGATGTTCCCTATTCTTTCAAAGCCATTGATCGTTACAAGCGTAGGTCTTATCGCTGATAACGAACGACCATGACGTGTTTGTGGTCAACCCTTTGAACCCCATCTGTCGGAGAGTGTTCCATGTCAGACCGTTATATCGACTTTGCCAACTCATCCATCGGCCACCGCGTGGTCGGTGCATTGGGTCTGCCGTCACCGGTACGACTGGAACGCTGGCAAGCGGGCCGCCTGCGCCCGGTTGAAGGCGCATTGTTATTGGGGGGCGGCGCAATGGCCGCGACGGTCGGGGCTTTTGCGCAAAAACTCACCGATGCTGTATTTGCCTACGGCCCCGGCGAATGGTCGGCCAACCCGTGGATACCCGGCCAGGGGCCCAAGCTCAAGGCCGTGGTGTTCGATGCCAGCGAACTGCTGCACACCGACCAGCTCAAACAATTGCGAGAGTTCTTCCAGCCACTGTTGCGCAGCCTGGCGCCCAGCGCGCATATCGTGATCCTTGGCCGTACCCCCGAAACCCAACGCGATCCGTTTGCCGCCAGCGCCCAACGCGCCCTTGAAGGCTTTGCCCGCTCATTGGCCAAAGAGCTGCGCAACGGCGGCACCTTGCAACTGCTGTATGTCGGCGAAGGGGCTGAAGACCAACTAGAAGGCGCGTTGCGCTTTTTCCTCTCACCCAAAAGTGCCTTTGTCAGCGGCCAGGTGTTGCGCCTGAGCCCATGCGCCACGCAGGTGCCGGACTGGACGCGGCCACTGGCCGGGCGTAAAGCCTTGGTCACCGGCGCGGCGCGGGGCATTGGCGCGTCGATTGCCGAAACCCTGGCCCGCGACGGCGCCGAGGTGGTGTTGCTCGACGTGCCTTCAGCCAAAACCGATCTCGATGCACTGGCCGCCCGCCTGGGCGGGCGCAGCGTGGCCCTGGACATTTGCGCCGCAGACGCCCCCGCGCAGTTGGTCGAACACCTGCCGGACGGCATCGACATCGTGGTGCACAACGCCGGCATCACCCGCGACAAAACCTTGGCCAACATGACGCCCGAATATTGGGATGCGGTGCTCGCGGTCAACCTCAACGCGCCGCAAGTGCTGACCAAAGCCCTGCTGGACAGCGGCACCTTGCGCGATAACGGCCGGGTGATTCTGCTTGCGTCCATCAGCGGTATCGCCGGTAACCGCGGGCAAACCAACTACGCCGCCAGCAAGGCCGGGCTGATTGGCCTGGCCCAGGCTTGGGCGCCGCTGCTGGGCGAGCGCGGTATCAGCATCAACGCCGTTGCGCCGGGCTTTATCGAAACCCAAATGACCGCGCATATTCCGTTTGCCCTGCGCGAAGCCGGGCGGCGCATGAGTTCACTGGGCCAGGGCGGTCTGCCACAAGACGTCGCCGAAGCCGTGGCCTGGCTCAGCCAGCCGGGCTCGGGCGCCGTCAGCGGGCAAGCGTTGCGGGTCTGCGGGCAAAGCGCCTTGGGGGCCTGAATCATGACCGTGCATTGGCTCGATCTCAGTGCCCCGCCGCACTTGCCCGCGCTGTATGCGCAAGCGGCGGCCAAACGCAAAATCACCGGTAGCACCCTGCCGGAGCAAGGCTTGCGCTGCTGGGTCGACATCGATAACCAGGCGCTGGCGGCCTTTCGTGACGTCTGCGCGATTGCACCCAGCCCGTTATTGCCGCCGACCTACCCGCATGTGTTGGCGTTCGGCCTGCAAATGCAGTTACTGACCGACAAAAACTTCCCCTTCCCGCTGCTGGGGCTGATACACCTGACCAACCGGATCCGGGTCTTGCGGCCCATGGGCGGTGTGACCCGGCTGCGCATCGGCGTGTTTGTGCACAACCTGCAAAAACACCCCAAGGGCGCCACCTTTGACGTCGTGACACAAGTCGACGATCAACTCGGGCCACTCTGGGAAGCTGAAAGCACACTGCTGTGCAAAGGCGTCGACTTGCCCGGCGAAGTGCCAGCAACCCCGACCTTCAGCCCCATCGCCTTGACCGAACTGACCCGCTGGTATGCGCCGTCGAATATCGGTCGCCGCTATGCCAGGGTCTCGGGCGACTACAACCCCATCCACCTCAGCGCCGCCAGCGCCAAACTGTTCGGCCTGCCCAGCGCCATCGCCCATGGCCTGTGGCTCAAGGCACGTGCGCTGGCAGCCCTAAACGCGCACCTGCCAGCGGCCAATGTCGAGATCAGCGTGGCGTTCAAAAAGCCGGTGCGATTGCCCAGCGAAGTCATTTTGCTGAGCAGCGATGCGGGCTCAAGCGGCGACTTCCAGCTCAACGGGCACGGGGATCTGCTGCATTTGATTGGCCAGTGGCGCCCCATCAGCTGAACATCAACCTGTAGAAGCTGGCGCCTCGCGATCTTTTGAGGGTTTAAAAGATCGCGAGGCAAGCTCGCTCCTACACGGGGTTTGCGCTTTTTGCTCATGCCTTTCACTTGCACCAATCTGCATTCAGTCGCAAGCTTTGCTCCTTCTGGAGAACCCACCCGCGATGAACCTCGAAGAACTCACTCAGCGCATGCACCGCATCCGCGATAACAACGACTGGAAGCAATTTCACAGCCCGAAAAACCTGGCCATGGCGGCCAGTGTCGAAATGTCCGAACTGGTGGAAATTTTCCAGTGGCTCAGCGAAGACCAATCACGCCAATTATCCGCCGAAAAACTGGCCCACGCCGGGCAGGAAGTCGGGGACATCGTGCTGTACCTGTTGCTGTTATGCAGTGAGTTGGGGCTGGACATGGATCAAGTGGTGCGCAGCAAACTGGCCGACAATGAAAGGCGTTTCAGCAAATGAGTGACCGTCATTTCGATCAACTGGCCACCCGGTTTGCTGAAAAAATCTACGGCGGGGCCAAGGGCGCGATTCGTCTGGCAGTGCTGCAGGCCGACCTTGAAGAGGCGCTGCCTCAGCGTCCGTTGCGGGTACTGGATATCGGCGCCGGTCTGGGCCACATGTCGCTGTGGCTGGCTGAGCGCGGGCATGACGTGACGCTCGCCGAACCGGCCGCACCGATGCTCGAAGGCGCACGCGAGCGCTTTGCTGCTGCAGGCCAGACCGGCACCTTTATTCAGGCGCCGTGGCAAGAGCTGCTTGGGCAACTGACCGAGCCCTACGACCTGGTGATCTGCCATGCCGTGCTTGAATGGCTGGCCGAGCCCCACACAATCTTGCCGGTGTTGCACCAACTGACCGCCAAAGAAGGTTGGCTGTCGCTGGCGTTTTATAACCGCGACGCCCTGATTTACCGCAACTTGCTCAAAGGCCACTTCCGCAAAATGCGCAAGAACACCCTGGCCGGTGAAAAGCAAAGCCTTACCCCGCAAGAACCGCTCGACCCGCGAGAACTGGCCTGCGCCCTTGAAGGTCTGTGGCAGGTGCAAAGCCAAAGTGGCGTGCGGGTGTTTCACGACTACATGCCAGTGGAGTTTCAAGCCCGCGCCGACCTTGAAGCGCTGGTCGAAATGGAGCTGGCCCACCGTCGCCATCCTGCCTTCGCCGGGCTGGGACGTTATCTGCATTGGGTATGCCGCCCGGTTTAACACCCGCATGGGGAGATGATGATGTATCGCCGCGTTGCCTTGCTCGCTGTAAGTCTGGGATTGGCTGCGTGCCAGAGCCCCAACCCGTATACCGCCAGTTCGATGCCCATCCCGCCGGCCCCGCCGCAAGCGGCCAACACCCTGGACTTGAGCGCCTACCCGGCGCCGCCACGGGACTACGGCCGCTATCAAAGCTGGGCCTGGCGCAATAACCAACTGCCAGCAGGGTCGGCCTGGGCGGATTCCGCACAAATTGCCGAAGCGGTCAGTAATGCCCTCGATCAGCGCGGATTGCGCCCTGCACAACCTGGCCACCCCGCTGATTTGTGGGTGAGTGCAGATTTACACACAGAAAAACGCTTGCGCCAGGTTCAGGACGACTATGGTTATGGCGGCATGTACGGCGACCGTTACGGTCGCTATGGCAACCAGTACGGCATGTACAACAGCGTACCGGTTGTACGCACCTATGAAGTCGAAGTGATGGTTGTACGGCTCAATCTGTATGACGGAAAAACAGGTCAGCCGGTCTGGAGTTCAAGTGCAGAAACCAGTAGTAAAGGCAGCCTGAGCGAACGCAGTGACGCCCTGCGCGAATCACTGAACAAGGCAGTGCAGGCTTATCCTCCCCATTAAAACTGTTTGTTTAAGCGGAGACTCACCATGTTAGGACGCATTGCTTTACTGGGACTGGCCCTGCTGCTTAGCGCGTGCAACAGCCTGCAGGTCACCCATGACTACAACCCGGCGGTCAATTTTGCGCAGTTCAAGACGTGGGCCTGGAAAGACCCGGCCGTGCAATTTTTACCCGATACCCCGATGGTTAAAAACGGCCTGACAGCACAACGCGTGGTCATGGCCCTGAGCAGCCAGCTGGATCAGCGCGGTCTGACCCAGGCAGCGCCCGGCGCCAAACCCGACCTGTGGGTACAAACCTACATGGTCGTGGCCAATCGCCAGGAACAGGTCACCAACTACAGCTATGACGGCGGCCCTTGGGGTGGACCTTGGGCAGGGCCATGGGGTGGTTATTGGGGCGGCAACTATTGGGGCGCACCGGCATACGCCGAAACCCGCAATATCGTCTACCAAGTGGGCACCTTGCAGGTGGACCTGATTGACGCCAAAGACGGCAAACTGGTCTGGCGTGGCAACGCCGAAAAAGTCGTCGACGAAGATGCCACGCCTGCAGAGCGTAGCGCGGCGATTTCCAAGGCAGTCACTGAAATCATGAGTAATTACCCACCCAAGCCAGGGCGTTAATTAAATCAAGCCAACTCACTAACAAAGTATATAACTGCGAAGTATTAATACTTTAGTAAGTGAGTTGGCCCTACTCTTCTCCCTTTACAACCTTTCATCCAACAGTTCTCATTAGTTGCACTCTTGGAGCTTATAAAGTGTGCAACTGGCCAGCATCCTGATCACTTCTTGACTACACTCGCTAAAACTTTAGAGCGAAGCACTGGACAGTGTTCCAGTATCAGGAGTGCTCAATGTCTCCCCCCTTCCGTCGTGCGTATTTCAACGGCCCCCGCCAACAACACGGGGCGATTGGTTTAATGGCGGCACTGACGCTGGGGATGGTGCTGATCTTTATGTTGCTGGTGGTCGACGGCGGCCGCCTCTACCTTGAACAACGCAAGCTGCAACGGGTTGCGGACATGGCGGTGCTTGAGGCCGTTAGCCGGGGCGGAAGTTGTGCTGCCACCCCGTCGACCGCCACGCTGTACGCCACCCAAAGCGCCGCCCGCAACAGCTTCGTCCCGGCTGGCACCCAGCAAACCCTGAACGCCACCTGCGGCACCCTGGTCACCGTCAACCAACTGCGCACCTTCCAGCTCGACCCCAGCAAAAGCGACGCTATCCGCGTAATTGCCACTAACACCATCCCTACCAGCATTGCCGGTGGGGTGTGGGATTTGGTGAGCAAGGGGACGTTGTCGACGACCACGAAGTTGACGGCGAGTGCGGTAGGGAGTAGGCCGGGACCAACGTTGGCACAAATCAGTATTCGCACCACCTTGGCCACGGTAAATACCTCGCAGTCTCCACTGCTCAATAATCTATTCTCAGGCTTGTTGGGTGGAAATGTTTCCATCTCGGCAGTTGGCTGGGATGGTTTAGCCAAAGCCAACATAAACTTGCTGCAATATTTGAATCAACTGGCAATTAACTTGGGTGTCAACGCAGGCGATTACACAACCTTGCTTAATACAAACGTTACTGTCACCCAGCTCATAAAAGCAGCAGCGTCCGTTGCCACGCTTAACGGCGCAACACTTGATGTTCAGACTGCGCTAGCCAACCTGCAAGTAGCCGCCATCAACAACCCCCCTTTAAAAGTTGGTGACCTTTTAAAACTACAAACAGGCACATCATCTGCGGGTTTGGATACAGACTTGAATTTGTTCTCTCTTATTCAGGCTGCCATTCAAATTGCCAATAAAAATAACGCAGTGGCTGTTAGCCTTCCCATCAACGTTCTTGGCCTTGCAAAAGTGACGACTACCGTCAAGGTGATTGAGCCACCCCAGTTCTCGGCTATAGGTAACCCGGCCACGGATAGAATTTATGTCCGTACCGCTCAAGTGAGATCACTGATCACTATCGAGCTCCCCATTCTCAATACTGTCAGTGCGCTTTTGAATTTAGTCACAGACCTGCTTTCAGGTATTACCGGCCTTCTTCAAGGACTGATCTGCGGGTTGGGACTGTGCGGAACCACATTCGACATTAAGATATTGCCTCCTCCATTGATTCTCAGCATCAACTTGGATAGCGGTGGAGCAGATGCTTTGGTGACCGGGTATACCTGCCCCTCCGGGACCTCTGGCAGCAAAAGTCTGACGGTCCAGGCCAATACCGTATTAGCCAACCTGAATATCGGAAGCATCGATGCCAGCAAAGCATTTTCTTCTTCAAATCCGGTAACTGTCACCCCTTTGCCCATCGTAAATATCATCAGTAAAAACTGCGGTCTCTTGGGGTGTGTCTACAAAGACTATGGGGGTGGCGGGATTGCACTCATGGCCACACTGCCAATTGCTAAAACGCCCAGCACCTTAATTTATTCGGCTGCCACAAACTCGGTTCCACCTAACCTTAAACAACCTCCGATGGCTAAATCTGCCAGCCCCACTACGAATATCGTAGATAGCCTAAGAAGTACTATCAGCAATGTACCGATCAAACTTTATGCCCCTGTAGACGGCACAGGCATTTTGAGCGCACTCGCGACGGGGTTAACGAATACTGTTAATGCAACGCTTCTGGCGATTGTAAACCTCGCATCCGGACTCATTACTGGAGTTTTAAGTCCTCTACTCGACCCACTACTCAATAACCTGCTGTCACTGTTGGGCGTTAACCTGATGGCCACCGAAGTCGACGCTAACCTCTCCTGCGGCCAGGGTGGCCCCGCCCAACTCGTGCTCTAACCTTCAACCACCGGCAATTCCACACAAAACCGGGCCCCGTGCCCGGTGTTGCTGACACTTAACCGGCCGCCCATGTTGTCGATAATCCCGTAGCTCACGGACAACCCCAGCCCTGTGCCCAGGCCGACTGGTTTGGTGGTGAAGAAGGGCTCGAAGATCCGTTCCAGCAGGCGCGGGTCGATGCCGCCCGCATTGTCTTCCACCGTCACACGCACGCTGCTGTCACTCGCGCCTGCGGTCAAGGCGATCCAGGGGGTGAAGTCCGGGTCGGTTTCGCGCTTGCTCATCAGTGCATCGCGGGCGTTGATCAACAGGTTGATCAGCACTTGTTCCAATTGGTCGACGTGGCCGCGCACCTGCAACGCATCGCTCAAGCACTCAGTACGCAACTCAATGCCTTTGCCGCGCAAGCCTTCGCACAACAAAGCCAAGGCGCCTTCCAGCGCTTGCGCCGGGTTGAAGGCTTGTTGCTCGACTTCTGAACGTCGGCCGAACACGCGCATGTGGTCAACCACCCGCGCCGCCCGCTGGATCTGGGCATCGATGCGGGTGAGTTTGTCTTGCAGGTAGTCGTGCTCCACATCGCCGTTGCTCACGCGCTTGAGCACGTTGGCGATGGCCATGCGCATGACGTTCAATGGCTGATTGATTTCGTGGGCAAGGCCCGTGGCCATTTCACCCAAGGTGGCCATTTTGGCGCTTTGGGTCATTTGCTGTTGCGAGCGACGCACGTCGGTATTGTCCCGGCCCACGGCCTGCACTTCGAGCAACTGGCCCTGGGCATCAAACACGCCCCGGTCCGACCACACCCACCAGGCGTACTCATGCCCCGGCAGTTGCAAGCTGATTTCGGCAGTGCTCACCGGGTGTTGCGGGGTTAACTGGGCAATGCGCTGCATAAACTCCGCGCGCTGCTCGGTCGACAACCAACTGCCCAGATTCACCCCCGGCAATGCCTGCGGGGTGCACTCCAGGTACGCCGCCAGCGGCTGGTTACCAAAGGTCAGGGTCAGGTCTGGCAGATAACGGCAAATCATCGCGGGCGAGTCTTCGACCAGCACCCGATAACGCTCTTCACTGCGCTTGACCCGTTCAGTGGTCTCGGTGGCTTCGGTCACATCCAGCCACAACCCCACCGCCTCGATCGGCAGCCCAAGGTCATCGCGCAATAATTTGGCCTCGTCCAGCAACCAGTGGTAGTTGCCCTTGCTATCGCGCAGGCGATACCGACGCCGGGCGCTGCCAAAGCGCAGCAGTTGGCGGGTACGGTCAAAGTAGTGCTCGCGATCGTCAGGGTGAATCCACTCGATCAGCCCGGCCCCCTGGCTCTCGGCCAACGTCCAACCGAGTAACGGTTGCAGGCTGGCGCTAAAAAAGGCGGGCACTAACGCTCCTTTCTCATAGCGCTGCACATAAATCACCGCCGGTGAACTGGCGATCAGGTTGTCCAGCCGCGCATGGGCGGCCGTCGCTTGCAGTTGCTGACGTTTGATTTCGCTGACATCCAGCATAAAACCGACGATACGCCGCTGGCTGCCCGTGCCGACCGCTTGCCCCTGAATCCGATACCACGGGGTCGGCCCCGCGTTCTGCGGCAGGTCCAGACGCGCAACCACCATCAGGTCTTTGCCATGTTCAATCAGCTCATCAAAACGAATACTGAGCTCATCGCGATCGGCCGGATGAAACAGCGCCAGCCAGGCTTTGCAGGTTAAGGGCGTGTGGGGGGCCGACAGGTTTTCGGCCAATTGCGGGGCCAACTGCACCTGCTCGGTGGCCGGCGACCACTCCCACCAGCCCGTGCCCAATAAACCTTCCAGCGCTTGCACACGCTCGCGGTGCTCAGCCTGTTGCTGCTCGCGCAAGCGCTCCAGCAAAGGCCCGGCCAACGCGGCGCACACGTGCGACCAATCACTCTCTCTCATCAGTGCAGGGCGCGTAGCAAACCCCAACAACAGCCAGGCGCACAGCCCGCGCTGATCGTGATAAGGCATGCACAAGCCATCGGTCGCGCCCAGCAGGTTGCGAAATTGAAACGGTTGCTCGTTGGCAGCGGCCTGGCCTGAATGACGCGAACCACTGAGGCTGTCCAGCGCACTGCCCAGGCTTTGCCCCTCCTCCCACAAGTGCGCTGCGCCGGGCGCCTGATAAACACTAAAGAGGCTCCAGTCCGGCTGCCCTTCATCACGCAGCGCCAGGGCGATGCACGGCACCTGCCATTGCTCGCCGATGCGTTGCAACGACTCCTGCGTCACCTCAGGCAAACGCGCCAGGCTGCATAAGCGCAATTGCCGGGCCAGGCTCAGGCTCAGTTGCATGCACAGCTCACGGTTGTGGGCCTGCTGCCCTTCGCGCCGCAGGTCGCTGATGTCCAGCAACTGCAACAACCAGCCCTCAGCGTGTGGCTGAACCCAACCGCGGGTGTACAGCACAGAACCATCAGCGCATTGGAAGTCCAGATCAAGGCTGTGCCCCAACCAATCGGCCGGGGCCCCTTCAAGGGCCTGGGTGCTGCCCGGCACCAAATAGTCGAGCAGCAAATGCCGGGCGTCTGCGCAGCTGACCGGCTGCACACCGAAACGCTGAGCGCCGTGCACCTCCAGCACCCGCCCCTGATGGTCGAGCAACAAGTGCAAGGCTGTGTCCTTGCCGGGTTGCGCGGTACGGTGTTCCGGCAAAGGGTCTTGAGCGCGGCCCGAGAAACGCCCAAACGGCTTGCCACCCAGGTTCAAAACTGCAGGCTCGACTGAGCCGACAAGGTGTCTGGCAGGCTCGGCACCGTGATGCCGCCCGGCAGTTTAAGCACCGGCAAGATGCTGTTGAGGGTGGCGGCCGGGAGGCTAACGGTCACGGTCAATACCCCCGCGCTGTACACCGCGGTTTTACTGATGTTGGTGGTCATCGCCGTGGGCATCCAGCCCAGTTGCTGGTCCAGCACGCCCTTGGCCACCGATTCGACCTTGGCCTTGTAATCTGCGGTCGCCAGCGTCGGGTCCACCGCCATGCTGCGGCGCACCGCCTCGGCCGTCGATTGGTTAAAAGACTGCATCAGCAGCAGCGGAAAGCTGTAGCTGAGCACGCCATACAGAACTGAGAAAAAGATCACAAAAACCAGGGCGAACTCAATCGCCGCCGCGCCTTTTTGTGAGTGGGGAAGGTCAACTTTCATGACTGCGTCTACCCTGACAATTCACCGTGATATCAGCATAGAATCATTCGAAGAAAAGGGACGGGAATACGTGATCCATTTAGCGGTTTTATTCATTTGGTTTGCCGCCTGCGCCGCCCAAGACCTTTACCAGCGCCACATCGCCAACAGCCTGACGTTTGGTGCCGCAGCCCTGGCGTTGGTGTACCTGCTCTGGACCGGCACCACCTGGCTGGGCGCCAGCGCGGCTGAAGGCGGCTGGGCCCTGTTGATTGCTTTGGTCCTGACCTTGCCCGGCTATGCCCTGAACAAACTGGGCGCTGGCGATGTAAAACTGTTGATGGCACTCGCACTGGCAACCGATCGTCCGATACTGCTGGGCACGTTTATTGGCGCAGGTCTTAGCGCAGGGCTGTGGTTTTGGCTCGCGCCAAAAGTGCTCCCTCTATTGAATCAACGTCTTACCCATCCCCCCGGCGAAAACATCAAAGGCGCGTCAAAAAAACTGCCCTTCGCCTAATGCCAGTCAGTTAAGCTGACTGGCATTTTTATTTTCGGGTCGGATATTTTGCTGGGCGCTGCTTCACTGCTCG
>NZ_WIVZ01000048.1:0-35448 GCF_009600325.1 Pseudomonas sp. FSL R10-2189 | reverse complement strand
GTCCTGCCGGGTTACCCACTGCGCAAAACCTGCGTTCGGCCAGCGTGGTTTAATGGGGCCTTTTAGATCAAGATCAAGATCAAGATCAAAAGCAAGATCTAGATCAAAAGATCGCGAGCAAGCTCGCTCCTACAACTCAGGGTTTAGCCTTGACCTTCTCTGAGGGCCTGCGCACGCCCGCCACGATTTTGTCCACGGCCTTGGTGGCCGCGACCATGCCGAAGGTCGCGGTGACCATCATCACGGCGCCAAAACCGCCGGCGCAATCGAGCTTCACGCCATCGCCGACAAAGCTCTTCTGCAGGCAAATGCTGCCGTCAGGCTTGGGATAGCGCAGTTGCTCGGTGGAAAACACGCACGGCACGCTGTAGTGACGGGTTACCGTGCGCGAAAAGCCGTAATCGCGGCGCAAGGTAGAACGCACTTTCGAGGCCAGCGGGTCATTAAAAGTACGGTTCAAGTCGCAGACCTGAATCAGGGTCGGATCAATTTGTCCGCCCGCACCGCCCGTAGTGATGATCTGGATCTTGCGCCGCTTGCACCAGGCAATCAACGCCGCCTTGGCATTGACGCTGTCGATGCAGTCGATCACGCAGTCAATGTTCGGGGTGATGTACTCAGCCATGGTTTCGCGGGTCACGAAATCCGCCACCGCATGCACGGTGCACGCCGGGTTTATCTCGCGCAGGCGCTCAGCCATCACTTCGACTTTGTCCCGACCAATGGTCGAACTCAGTGCGTGCAACTGGCGGTTGCTGTTGCTGACGCACACGTCATCGAGGTCGAACAACGAGATTTCGCCGACGCCGCAGCGGGCAATGGCCTCGGCCGCCCACGAGCCGACACCGCCCACGCCCACAATTGCCACGTGCGCTGCACGCAGTCGTTCCAGGCCTTGCAGCCCATATAACCGGGCGACGCCGGCAAACCGTGGATCTTCTGTACTCATGACCAACACCCCAAAAACCGGCGCGCATTATAGGGGGCATGCGGGCCGTTGAGTATCTTTACCAAGCTCTATGCGACCAACACTGCTTTAATAACCCACGAGTTAACAAGACAAGAGCTACAAGCAACAAAGAAAGAACTTAAGAGTGCTCTGGCTGCCCAATGCGCGACCTGATTCCGTGTGCTGTACGGTGGGTCAGAGCGCAGTGTAGGATGCGCGCCGTTTGGCACTTGCCGACCGATCTTCGTTCCACTCCCTTTGGAACCCGAAAACGTTATGTCATCGCGTAAATTTGGACTCAACCTGGTGGTCGTGCTGGCCATCGCTGCCCTCTTCACAGGCTTCTGGGCGCTGATTAACCGCCCGGTATCCGCCCCCAACTGGCCTGATCAGATCTCCGGCTTTTCGTACTCGCCGTTTCAACAAGGCCAGTACCCGCAGAAAGACCAGTACCCGACCGACGATGAAATGCGTCGCGATCTGGAAATCATCAGCAAGCTGACCGACAACATTCGTACCTACTCGGTCGACGGCACCTTGGGCGACATTCCCAAGCTGGCGGAAGAGTTCGGTCTGCGGGTGACCCTCGGCATCTGGATCAGCCCTGACCTGGAACGCAATGAGCGCGAAATTCAAAAAGCCATCGAACTGGCCAATAATTCGCGCAGCGTCGTACGGGTCGTGGTCGGTAACGAAGCGCTGTTTCGCGAAGAGATAACCCCCGAAGACCTCGCCGTGCTGCTGGACCGGGTGCGCGCCGCAGTTAAAGTCCCGGTGACCACGTCTGAGCAATGGCACATTTGGGAGAAATACCCGCAACTGGCCAAGCACGTTGACCTGATCGCCGCGCACATCCTGCCGTACTGGGAATTTATCCCGGTCGACAAGGCCGGCCAGTTTGTTCTGGACCGCGCCCGCGACCTGAAAAAGCTCTTCCCGAAAAAACCGCTGCTGCTCTCCGAGGTCGGATGGCCGAGCAACGGCCGCATGCGCGGTGGCGCCGATGCGTCACCGGCTGACCAGGCCATTTACCTGCGTACGCTGGTCAATAACCTGAACCGTCGCGGCTACAACTACTTCGTGATCGAAGCCTTCGACCAGCCGTGGAAGGCCAGCGATGAAGGTTCGGTCGGCGCGTACTGGGGTGTATACAACGCCGCCCGCCAGCAAAAATTCAACTTTGAAGGCCCGGTGGTTGCGATTCCGCAGTGGCGCGTACTGGCCATTGGTTCGGTGGTAATGGGCTTGCTGTCGCTGGCCTTGCTGCTGATCGACGGCTCGGCCCTGCGTCAACGTGGCCGTACCTTCCTGACCTTCACTGCGTTCCTGTGTGGTTCGGCGCTGGTGTGGATCGGCTACGACTACAGCCAGCAATACAGCACCTGGTTCAGCCTGACGGTGGGCTTCCTGCTCGGGCTGGGCGCGCTCGGGGTGTTTATTGTGCTGCTCACCGAGGCCCATGAACTGGCTGAAGCGGTCTGGATTCGCAAGCGTCGACGTGAGTTTTTACCGGTCGAAAGCGACGATGCCTACCGACCGAAAGTCTCGATTCATGTGCCCTGTTACAACGAGCCGCCCGAGATGGTTAAACAGACGCTTAACGCGCTGGCCAACCTCGACTATCCGGACTTCGAAGTGTTGCTGATCGACAACAACACCAAAGACCCGGCGGTGTGGGAACCGGTGCGTGACTACTGCGCCACCCTCGGCCCGCGCTTCAAGTTTTTCCATGTGGCTCCGCTGGCCGGCTTCAAAGGCGGCGCGCTGAACTACTTGATCCCGCATACTGCGCCAGACGCCGAAGTGATCGCGGTCATCGACTCCGATTACTGCGTCGATCGCAACTGGCTCAAGCACATGGTGCCGCACTTTGCCGACCCGAAAATCGCCATCGTGCAGTCGCCGCAAGACTACCGCGACCACAGTGAAAGCACCTTCAAGAAGCTCTGCTACTCGGAATACAAAGGCTTCTTCCACATTGGCATGGTGACCCGCAACGACCGTGACGCGATCATTCAGCACGGCACCATGACCATGACCCGTCGCTCGGTACTTGAAGAACTGGGCTGGGCTGACTGGTGCATCTGTGAAGACGCCGAGCTGGGCCTGCGGGTGTTCGAAAAAGGCTATTCCGCAGCCTATTCCCACAACAGCTACGGCAAGGGGCTGATGCCCGATACCTTTATCGACTTCAAGAAACAGCGCTTCCGCTGGGCCTATGGGGCGATTCAGATCATCAAGCGTCACGCGTCGAGCCTGCTGCTGGGCAAAAACACCGAGCTGACCCGTGGCCAGCGTTATCACTTCCTCGCGGGCTGGTTACCGTGGGTGGCTGACGGCATGAATATTTTCTTCACCGTGGGCGCCCTGCTGTGGTCGGCGGCGATGATTATTGTGCCGACGCGGGTTGACCCGCCGTTACTGATTTTCGCCATCCCGCCGTTGGCGCTGTTTGTGTTCAAGGTCGGCAAGATCATCTTCCTGTACCGCCGCGCCGTGGGGGTCAACCTCAAGGACGCATTTGCCGCAGCCCTGGCAGGCCTGGCGTTGTCGCACACCATCGCCAAAGCGGTGCTGTACGGCTTCTTCACCACCAGCATTCCGTTCTTCCGCACGCCTAAAAACGCCGACAATCACGGCTTTTGGGTGGCCATTTCGGAAGCCCGCGAAGAAGTCTTCATCATGTTGTTGCTGTGGGGTGCAGCGCTCGGGATCTTCCTGGTCCAGGGCCTGCCGAGCAACGACATGCGCTTCTGGGTGGTGATGCTGATGGTGCAATCGCTGCCGTATCTGGCGGCGCTGATCATGGCCTTCACCTCGTCCCTGCCCAAGCCTGTTGAGGCCGAGCAGGAGCAACCCGCGGCATAAATTGCACGCAACCTCTAAACGGCGGCCTCTGGCCGCCGTTTTGCTTTAAGATAACCGCCCTTTTGTGCCGTGCCGCCCGCACTTGTCCCGCTTCGGAGTCCCTATCATGACGGCCCATGCCGACCTTTCGCCGACCCTGCAACTTGCCTGCGATCTGATTCGTCGCCCTTCTGTGACGCCGATCGACGCCGACTGCCAGAAGCTGATGATGCAACGCTTGGGCGATGCCGGCTTCAAGCTGGAACCGATGCGCATCGAAGACGTTGATAACTTCTGGGCCACCCACGGCAACCACGAAGGCCCGGTGCTGTGCTTCGCTGGCCATACCGATGTGGTACCGACCGGCCCGGTGCACGCCTGGCAGAATGACCCGTTTGACGCAGTGATCGACGAACACGGCATGCTCTGCGGACGCGGCGCCGCCGACATGAAGGGCAGCCTCGCGGCCATGCTGGTCGCCGCTGAGCGCTTTGTTGCGGACTACCCGGACCACAAGGGTTCGGTTGCGTTTCTGATCACCAGCGACGAAGAAGGCCCGGCCCACCACGGCACCAAGGCGGTGGTCGAGCGTTTTGCCGCACGTAATGAGCGTCTGGACTGGTGCATCGTTGGCGAACCGTCGAGCACTACCCTGGTCGGTGACGTAGTGAAAAACGGCCGTCGCGGCTCGCTGGGCGCCAAACTCACCGTTCGCGGTGTTCAGGGCCACGTTGCCTACCCGCACCTGGCCAAGAACCCGATCCACCTGGCGGCACCGGCACTGGCTGAACTGGCCGCCGAGCACTGGGACGACGGCAACGCGTTCTTCCCGCCGACCAGCTTCCAGATCTCCAACCTCAACTCGGGCACCGGCGCGACCAACGTGATCCCCGGTGATCTGGTGGCGGTTTTCAACTTCCGCTTCTCTACCGAGTCCACCGTTGAAGGCTTGCAGCAACGCGTCGCTGATATCCTCGACAAGCACGACCTGGACTGGCACATCGAGTGGGCGCTGTCTGGCTTGCCGTTCCTGACCGAGCCGGGCGCCCTGCTGGACGCCGTATCGTCGAGCATCAAACAGGTCACCGGCCGCGAAACCAAAGCCTCCACCAGCGGTGGCACCTCGGACGGGCGTTTTATCGCCACCCTGGGCACGCAAGTGGTTGAACTGGGGCCGGTCAACGCGACCATCCACCAGGTCAACGAGCGGGTACTGGCCAGCGATCTCGACGTGCTGACCGAGATTTACTACCACACCCTGATCAAGTTGCTCGCCTGATGCTTGCTTGCCCTATTTGCGCAGCGCCGCTGGCGGCGCTCGACAATGGCGTGACCTGCCCCGCAGGCCATCGCTTTGACCGTGCCCGCCAAGGTTATTTGAACCTGTTGCCGGTGCAGCACAAAAACAGCCGCGACCCTGGTGACAACCAGGCCATGGTTGAAGCCCGCCGCGATTTCCTCAACGCAGGCCACTATGCGCCCGTCGCCAAGCGCTTGGCTGAACTGGCCGCCGAGCGCGCCCCGCAGCGCTGGCTCGACATCGGCTGTGGCGAAGGCTACTACACCGCGCAGATCGCCGACGCCTTGCCGAATGCCGACGGTTACGCCCTCGACATTTCCCGTGAAGCGGTCAAGCGCGCCTGTAAGCGCAACCCGAACCTGAGCTGGCTGGTCGCCAGCATGGCGCGGGTGCCGATGGCTGATGCCAGCTGCCAGTTCCTTGCCAGTGTGTTCAGCCCGCTCGACTGGCTCGAAGCCAAGCGCTTGCTCAGCCCCGGCGGCGGTTTGATGCGCGTAGGCCCGACCCGCGGCCATCTGATGGAGCTGCGTGAGCGGCTCTACGACGAGGTGCGCGACTATAGCGACGACAAACACTTGGCCCTAGTGCCGGACGGCATGCAGTTGCAACACAGTGAAACACTGGAGTTCACCTTAAGCCTGAGCGAGCCCCAGGACCGCGCCAACTTGTTGGCTATGACCCCGCACGGCTGGCGCGCCAGCGCCGAACGCCGGGCACAGGTCATCGAAGACCCGCAGCCTTTAAAGGTGACGGTGTCCATGCGTTACGATTTTTTCGTGCTTCAATAACCCTTTTAAGGCCTGCCACCCCAGCGGCAGGCCCGACGAATCCGCGAATGGATTTTTCAGACACGCAGTGAGGACCATCCATGCGCCAGCCCGATATTGAGATTTACCTGAAAGAAGCGGTCACCTACAAAGAAGTCGCCGACTGGCTGTCCACGGTGCTGGGCGAGTGCTCGGAGTGGAAGCAAAAAGGCCAGGTATGGAAATGCACCGCCGGCAAGGTTCCAGTGACCTGGATGCCAAAGGCCGTGGGCAAGTGGAACAGCCTGTACCTGGAAAGCGACCAAACGCCATGGGAAGACGACATCGCCTGCGCCCGTGATGCCTTCAAGGCATTGAATGTAGAAGTCCGTTGCGCGCCGGGCACCTGGGTTGAAGAAGACGGCGAAGAAGACGCTGACCGCTGGATCCGCGTCAGCGCAGACGGCGAAGAAGAAATCACCTGGCGCACCGGTTCCTGATCCATACCGTAATCCCCTGTAGGAGCGAGCTTGCCTCGCGATCTTTTTAAAGGTTCAAAAGATCGCGAGGCAAGCTCGCTCCTACACGTTTTTCGGGGTTACAGCCCTACCACGTCTTCTGCCTGAAACCCTTTGTTACCGGCCACACGGGTGTATTCAACCTGCTGGCCTTCGGTCAAGGAGCGATGGCCTTCACCGCGAATCGCGCGGTAATGCACAAACACATCACCCTCGCTTTCACTCTGGATAAAACCGTAGCCTTTGGCGTCGTTGAACCATTTCACATTGCCAGTCAAACGTGTGCTCATAGATCTTTCCCCCTTTTTATTTTTTGAATGGGCGCATTGGTTAGCCCGCCAAGAACTTTTACTCGAACTTAACTTTCCAAGACCTTGTCTTACGCCATAAGGCGAAAGAGGGTCGAGTATATGTCAGCGCGAAGAACACTCAATCAATATTAGTTCGCTGCTTTTTTGCCGATTTTCCAGAGATACGGCACACTACCAACCCGAGTAAACACTCGTTTTAATCCACTAACGCAGAAGCCGTATGACCCGCTCCCCATTCCACCGTCTCGTCTTTGGCGCCCTGCGTCGCTTGCTGTACCTGTGGGTGCGTTCGGAGACTATTAACCAGTCCTCCCTGGCGCTGAGCCTGGACCGCAGCCGGCCGGTGTTCTACGTCCTGCAATCGCCGTCGATCACTGAACTGGCGGTGGTCGATGCCGAGTGCACCAAAGTGGGTCTGCCACGCCCGGTGTTGCCCGTTGCCGTCGGGGCCATGACTGAACCCGCTGCGTTCTTTTACCTGACCCCCGAGCCCGATTGGCTCGGTCGTCAGGACAAACGCGGCGCGCCGCCCACGTTGACCCGTCTGGTCGATGGCTTGACCCACAACCCGACTGAAGATGCACAAATCATTCCGGTCAGCGTGTTCTGGGGCCAATCGCCTGACAGCGAGTCCAGCCCATGGAAGCTGCTGTTTGCCGACAGCTGGGCGGTGACCGGGCGTCTACGCCGGCTGTTACGCATTTTGATTCTGGGCCGCAAAACCCGTGTGCAGTTCTCTGCGCCGATCCATTTGCGCGAGCTGATCGACCTCAACAAAGGCCACGAGCGCACCGTGCGCATGGCCCAACGCATTTTGCGTGTGCATTTTCGTAACCTTAAAATCTCCACCATCGGCCCCGATCTCTCACACCGGCGCACGCTGGTCAAAGGCCTGGTCAATGAGCCTGCGGTTCGTCAGGCCATTCTCGATGAGGCCCAACGCGAGAATATCTCCCCGGAAAAAGCCAAGGCCCAGGCCCTGCGCTACGCCAATGAAATAGCCTCGGACTACACCTACACCGCCATCCGCTTCTTTGAAGTGATCCTGAGCTGGTTCTGGAACAAGATTTACGACGGCGTCAAAGTCAACGACATCAAAGGCGTGCAAGACGTCGCGCAAGGCCACGAGATCATCTACGTGCCGTGCCACCGCAGCCACATTGACTACCTGCTGCTGTCCTACCTGCTGTTTCGCAACGGCCTGACCCCGCCGCACATTGCCGCCGGGATCAACCTCAACATGCCGGTGATCGGCCCGCTGCTACGGCGCGGCGGGGCGTTTTTCATGCGCCGCACGTTCAAGGGCAACCCGCTGTACACCTCGGTGTTTAACGAATACATGCACACCCTGTTCACCAAAGGCTTCCCGGTGGAGTACTTCGTGGAAGGCGGGCGTTCGCGCACCGGGCGCATGCTGCAACCCAAAACCGGGATGCTGGCCATTACCCTGCGCAGCTTCTTGCGCTCTTCACGCACCCCCATCGTTTTTGTCCCGGTGTACATCGGCTACGAGCGCGTGCTCGAAGGTCGCACGTACCTGGGCGAACTGCGCGGTGCGAGCAAGAAAAAAGAATCGATTTTCGACATCTTCAAAGTCATCGGCGCCCTGAAACAGAAATTTGGCCAGGTGGCGGTCAACTTTGGCGAGCCGATCAAACTGGCGGAGTTTCTCGACCAGGAACAACCCGACTGGCGCAAGCAAGAGCTGGCACCGCTGTACCGGCCTGACTGGTTGAATGCCACCACCAACCGCCTGGGTGAAAAAGTCGCCCGGCACCTCAACGAAGCGGCGGCGATCAACCCGGTCAACCTGGTGGCGCTGGCATTGTTGTCGACCAGCAAACTGGCGCTCGACGACCGGGCGATGGCGCGGGTGCTGGACCTGTACCTGGCGTTGCTGCGGCGTGTGCCTTACTCGCCGCACACCACCCTGCCCGAGGGCGATGGCCAGGCCTTGATCGAACACGTCAAAGCCATGGACCTGCTGTCTGAGCAAAGCGACGCGCTGGGCAAAATCCTCTATCTGGATGAGCAGAACGCGGTACTGATGACGTACTACCGCAACAACGTGCTGCACATCTTTGCCCTGCCCGCCTTGCTGGCCAGCTTCTTCCAGAGCTCGTCACGCATGACCCGCGAGCAAATCCTGCGCTACACCCGCGCGCTGTACCCGTACCTGCAGTCGGAGCTGTTTATCCGCTGGTCACTGGACGAGCTCGACGGTGTGATTGATCAATGGCTGGAAGCCTTTGTCGAGCAAGGTTTGCTGCGTTTCGAAAACGACATTTACCTGCGCCCGGCCCCCAGCTCACGGCACTTTGTGCTGCTGACGCTGCTGTCCAAAAGCATTGCGCAAACCCTGCAGCGCTTCTACATGGCCATCTCGCTGCTGCTTAACAGCGGCCAGAACACCTTGAGCAGTGAAGAACTGGAAGACCTGTGCACGATGATGGCCCAGCGCCTGTCGATCCTGCACGGGCTCAACGCGCCCGAGTTTTTCGACAAGAGCCTGTTCCGTCACTTTATCGAGACATTGCTGGAGCAAGACGTGCTGCGCCGCGATGCCAACGGCAAGCTGAGCTATCGTGAAGTGCTGGGTGAACTGGCCGAAGGCGCGGCTAAACGCGTGCTGCCGCCTGAGATTCGCCTGTCGATCCGCCAGGTGGCACTGCATCGCAGTGAAGATGCACAAGACCAACCCCCACCGTCGCTCGAAAAAACGCCTTAACCAAGAACACCCGGCCACTCATGCAGTGATTGGCCGGGTGTGCACATCGGCGACTTTATTCTTTTAGCCCTTTGGAAACTGCCATGAAAAAGATCCTTTTACTCAGCCTCACGGCCTTGCTCGGAGCCTGCAGCTCGATGAACTCCACCCCGCAAGCCACCCTCGACGGTGAAGTGTTTTACCTGCAACGCATCGCCCTGCCGCCCACCGCCACCCTTGAAGTGAGCCTGCAGGACGTGTCGCTGGCCGACGCCCCGGCCGTGACCCTGGCCAAGCAAAGCGGCACCATCAAAGGCCAGGTGCCACTGCCGTTCCACCTCACTTACAACCCGGCAGACGTCAAGCCTGGGCACACTTATGCAGTGAGCGCGCGGATTGAAGAAGACGGCAAATTGCTGTTTATCAGTACCGAACGCAACAGCGTTGACCTGAATGCCAAAACCCTGCAACCGATTCGCTTGCGCGTCGATCAGGTGCGTTAAGCAACTAATTGCTTATTCCCCTGTGGGAGCGGGCTTGCTCGCGATGGCAGCAACGCGGACATGCAGAACCCCGCACCGCCAGCATCGCGAGCAAGCCCGCTCCCACAGGTTCTTTAGCGCTCACTCAGGCTTTTTCACCCTGAACCACGCGGCATACAGCGCTGGCAAGAACAGCAGCGTCAAAGCCGTGGCCACGATCAGGCCGCCCATGATCGCCACCGCCATCGGGCCGAAGAACACGCTGCGTGACAGCGGAATCATCGCCAGCACCGCCGCCAGAGCGGTCAGCACAATCGGCCGGAACCGCCGCACTGTCGCTTCAATAATCGCCTGCCACGGGGCCAGCCCCGCCGCCTTGTCCTGCTCGATCTGGTCCACAAGGATCACCGAGTTACGCATGATCATCCCCGACAATGCGATGGTGCCGAGCATCGCCACAAAGCCAAAGGGCTTGTTAAACACCAGCAAAAACAGGGTTACGCCGATCAACCCCAGCGGCGCGGTCAAAAACACCATCGCCATGCGCGAGAAGCTGCGCAGTTGCACCATCAGCAACGTCAGCACCACCACAATAAACAGCGGCACGCCTGCTTTCACCGAGTCCTGGCCGCGTGTGGAGTCTTCCACGGTGCCGCCCACTTCCAGCAAATAGCCATCCGGCAGTTCAGCGCGAACCCCTTCCAGGGTCGGCAAAATCTGCTGCACCAAGGTGGCCGGTTGCTCCTTGCCGTAGATGTCAGCGCGCACGGTGACCGTCGGCAAGCGGTTGCGGTGCCAGATAATGCCTTCTTCAAAGCCATATTCCAGCGTCGCGATTTGCGACAGGGCAACACTCTGGCCATTGTCGGTGGGCACCGACAAACTCGGCAGCAACGACAACTCGGTCCGCTCCTGAGGGGTGCCGCGCAGCAGGATTTCGATCAACTCGTTGTCTTCGCGGTACTGGCTGACGGTCGAGCCCAGCAAGGTGCTTTGCAGAAACCGCGACAGGTTGGCGGTACTCACGCCCAGCGCCCGCGCCCGGTCCTGATCAACATTGAGGTACACCACCTTGCTCGGCTCTTCCCAGTCCAGGTGCACGTTCACCACGTGCGGGTTTTCGCGCACCTTGGCCGCCGCTTTACGCGCCAGCGCCCGGACTTCTTCGATGTGTTCGCCGGTCACCCGGAACTGCACCGGATACCCCACAGGCGGGCCGTTTTCCAGACGGGTGACCCGCGCACGCACCGTGGGGAACTGCTCGTTCAGGGTATCGATCAGCCAGGTGCGCAGGCTTTCGCGGTCTTCAATGGTCTTGGCCAGCACCACAAACTGGGCAAAGCTGGCGGCCGGCAACTGCTGGTCCAGCGGCAAGTAAAAGCGCGGCGAACCGGTGCCCGCGTAGGCCACGTAGTTCTCGATGCCGGGGTGATCCTTGAGCAGGTTTTCCAGGCGTTTGACCTGCTCCGTGGTGTTGCTCAGCGAAGCCCCTTCGGTCAGCTTCAGGTCGACCATCAGTTCAAAGCGGCTGGAGGCCGGGAAGAACTGCTGCGGGACAAACTTGAACAGCACCACCGAGCCCAAAAACAGCAGCACGGTCAGCGCGATCACGGTTTTGCGGCGGCGTACGCACCACTCCACCAAACGTCGAATGCGCTGATAAAACGGTGTGCCGTACGGATCCGGGGCACCCGCGCCGGTACCGTGTTTGGCGGCATGCAGCTTGGCCAGATCCGGCAACAGCAACGCGCCCAGATACGGCACGAACACCACGGCAGCGATCCACGAGGCTAGCAGCGCGATGGTGACGACCTGGAAAATCGAGCGGGTGTATTCCCCAGTGCTCGACTGCGCCATGGCAATCGGCAAAAAGCCCGCCGCCGTGATCAGCGTGCCGGTGAGCATGGGGAACGCGGTGCTGGTCCAGGCAAAGCTCGCCGCCTTGAGCCGGTCGTAGCCCTGCTCCATCTTGATCGCCATCATTTCAACGGCAATGATCGCATCGTCCACCAGCAGGCCCAGCGCCAGCACCAACGCGCCCAGCGAAATCTTGTGCAGGCCGATGCCGAAGTAGTGCATGGTGGCGAATGTCATCGCCAGCACCAGCGGGATGGTCAGGGCCACCACCATGCCGGTGCGCACGCCCAGCGAGAAGAAACTCACCAGCAACACGATCGCCAAGGCCTCCACCAGCACCTGGACAAACTCGCCGACGCTGGTTTTTACCGCAGCGGGCTGATCCGACACCTTGGCCAGTTTCATGCCGGCCGGGAGGTTGCGTTGCAGGCGCTCAAATTCGACTTCCAGGGCTTTGCCCAGCACCAGAATGTCGCCGCCGTCCTTCATCGCCACGGCCAGGCCGATAGCGTCCTGCCCCATAAAACGCATGCGCGGTGCCGGTGGATCATTGAACCCACGGCGCACATCGGCCACGTCGCTGATGCGCAACGTGCGCTCACCCACGCGAATCGGGAAACGCTCGATCTCTTCAACGGTTTTGAAATTACCGCTGACGCGCAATTGCACGCGCTCGGTCGGGGTCTCAAAAAAACCTGCGGTCGATACCGCGTTCTGTTCTTGAAGGGCTTGTTGCACGGCCGCCAACGGCAAGCCCAGGGTCGCCAGTTTCAGGTTGGACAGCTCGATCCAGATCTTTTCATCTTGCAGGCCGAGCAACTCCACCTTGCCCACATCCTTAACCCGTTGCAGCTGGATCTGGATGCGGTCGGCGTAGTCCTTGAGCACCGCGTAGTCGTAACCTTCGCCACTCAGGCTGTAGATATTGCCGAAGGTGGTGCCGAATTCATCGTTGAAAAATGGCCCCTGCACGTCAGGCGGCAAGGTATGGCGAATGTCGCTGATTTTTTTGCGCACCTGATACCACAGGTCCGGGATGTGCGAAGAGTCCATGGAGTCGCGGGCCATAAAGGTCACTTGCGACTCGCCAGGCCGGGAAAACGAAACAATGCGCTCGTATTCGCCGGTCTCCATCAGCTTCTTTTCGATGCGCTCGGTGACCTGACGCGACACTTCTTCGGCGGTCGCACCCGGCCACAAGGTACGAATGACCATGGCCTTGAAGGTGAACGGCGGGTCTTCGCTTTGTCCTAACTTGGTGTAGGAAAGCGCACCAACTACAGCCAGCAACAGCATCAAGAACAGCACGATCTGGCGGTTGCGCAGCGCCCAGGCGGAAAGGTTGAAGCCCATCGGGATTACTCCTTCACCGCGACATTGATCGTTCGGTTGGAACGATCAATAGGTCGTACCTCCTGGCCTTGATGCAGCACGTGCACGCCGGCCGAGACAATCCAGTCATTGGCCTTGAGCCCTTCGAGCACCGGCACGCTGTTCTCGCCAAACGGCCCGACCCGCACTGGCACCTGCTCCAGTTTGTTGCCTTGGCCGACACGCCACACGTAAGTCGCGCCGTTTTCTGCGGTCAGTGCCGAGAGCGGCACCGAGAGGGGGCTCACGCCTTCGCTTGGGATAAAGACCCGGGCACTTTGGCCCAGCTCGGCAGGGACCTTGCCTTCGGTGAAAGCGATTCGGGCTGCGAAGGTGCGCGATTTTGGATCGGCAGACGGCGACAGCTCACGAATCCGCCCACTGAAGCGCTGGCCCGGCTGCGACCACAGTTCAACCTCAACCGGCAGGCCGATCTTGAAGCGACCAAAGGCTTGCTCCGGCAAACTGATCAGCACCTCACGCTCGCCATCGGCGGCCAGGGTAAACACGGTTTGACCGGCGGCCACCACTTGCCCCACTTCTACCTGACGCTGGGCGATCACGCCGTCTTGTGGCGCGCGCAACACGGCATAACTGGCCTGATTGCTGGCCACGTCCTGCTCGGCCTTGAGCTGCTGGAGCTTGGCTTCACCGGCGCGGTAGAGGTTTTCGGCATTGTCGAACTGCGAACGGCTGACCATCTGGCGGTCGAGCAAGGTTTTGTAGCGATCGCGCTCGGCACGTACCAGATTCAAATTGGCCTGACCCGCCGTAACTTGCGCGCGGGTGGCATCCAGTTGCAGCCGTACGTCTTGCGGGTCGAGTTCTGCCAGCGGCTGATTCGCCTTGACCCGCTCACCTTCATCCACCAGGCGCTTGGTCACTTTGCCGCCGATGCGGAACGCCAGTTGCGGGTCAAACCGTGCCCGTACCTCACCCGGATAACTTTGCATCGCCAACGCCGAAGGCTGCGGCTGAACCACCAGCGCCGGGCTGACAGTGACTTTGACGGGCTGCTCCTGTCCGCACGCAGACAGCAAAAACACCAGACAGATAGGCAAAGCGCGGGGCAAGGCATGGCGCAACATGGGGATGACCTTTCGCTAATGAGGCTTGGAATATTTATACTGGACGGCATGTTATTAATACTAAACTCACCAGTCCAGTAATAAACGGATATGTCTGACAATCATTTACCCCCCACTGCACTCGGACGCCCCAAGGACATGGCAAAACGCCAGGCCATCCTTGATGCGGCCAAATCCCTGTTTTTGACCCATGGCTATGCCAACACCAGCATGGATGCGGTCGCGACCCTGGCGGGGGTGTCAAAACTGACGGTCTACAGCCATTTCACCGACAAAGAGACGCTGTTCTCCTCGGCGATCCTCGCCAAGTGCTCTGAACAGTTGCCGGATTTGTTTTTTGAACTGCCCGACGGCGTACCGATTGAAACGGTTTTGCTCGCCATTGGCCGGGGGTTTGTGGCGCTGATCAACAGCGAAGAGTCGCTCAACCTGCATCGATTGATGGTGACCCTGGGCACCCAGGACCCGAAGCTGTCGCAGATCTTTTTTGAGGCGGGGCCGGAGCGGGTGGTGCTGGAAATGGAGCGCCTGCTGAACAAGATTCACCACACCGGTGCCCTGTGCATTGAGCGCGCGCATTACGCGGCGGAGCACTTCTTCTGCATGCTCAAGGGCTCACCCAACTTTCGCCTGCTGTATGGCTACGGCGGCGTGCTGAGCGACGAAGAAACCGAGGCCCATATACAGGAAGTGGTCGAAGTGTTTATGCGGGCTTATCGGGCGGACTGAACTGTAGGAGCGAGCTTGCCTCGCGATCTTTTTAACGATCAAAAGATCGCGAGGCAAGCTCGCTCCTACAGCGGGATTTATAGCGCTTAAGGCTTCAATGCCTTCTTCGGGTAGATGTCGTAACGGCTCGATTTGCCGTCCAGCGCGTGGCTCGGCTTGGGCCCGGCAATGCACGGAGCCTTGCGCGGGCGCTTGACCACCACGCGGTGGGTGGCCAGTGCCAACGCTGCCTCAAGCAAGGCCGGTGCGTCGTTGTCATCCCCTACTAACGGGCGGAACAGGCGCATTTCTTTCTTCACCAGGGCGGTTTTCTCTCGGTGCGGGAACATCGGGTCGAGGTAGATCACCTGTGGCGGCTCTCCCTCCCAGTTACGCATTACTTCAATCGAGTTGCCTTTGAGCAAGTGCATGCGCGACACGATCGGCGCCACCTCAAAGTCGTCCAGGCCACGGGCCAAACCGTCTTCCAGCAAGGCGCCGATCAAGGGCTGGCGTTCGATCAAGCTCATTTCGCAGCCCAGGCTCGCCAGCACGAATGCGTCTTTGCCCAGCCCCGCCGTGGCGTCCAGCACGCGCGGGCGCACGCCCTGTTGAATCCCCACGGCCTTGGCGATCATTTGCCCGGTGCCGCCACCAAACAAACGCCGGTGGGCTGCGCCGCCTTCAACAAAATCGACCCGCACCGGGCCGGGGGCATCTGGGCCCAGCTGTTGCAACTGCAAACCCTGGTCGCCGATCTGCAAGGCAAAGTCAGCCTGCGGCTCGTCCAACGGCAGCCCCAGGCGCTCAGCCCATTGCTCGGCCAGGGCCTGATAAGCCTCGTCCAACGCTTCGACTTTGATACGACTGCCCTCTGCTTGCTCAATCATTTAAAACACGCTCAAAAATTTAATGATCGGCAAACGCTGCCGATAAATGAAATATCCGGCATTTTGCCAGAGCTGGGCGTCGACCGAGAGCTATGTCAGACATTCATTCCGCATCCATCGGCTTTATCGCCCCCATTGGCGACTTTGGCCGACACAATTCGCAAGTCACAGGCAGCGTCAATCACCTGTGGAAGGACTTCTATGCCCAGGCCATGGCAGAGCAGTCGGCGACGGATGAATTCCCGGCCATCGAGATGCCCCTCGCGGCGGCGGACGAGAATACCGAGCCCTGCGGCGGCAATGATGTCCTGAGCGCCATCGTGACCCAGCGCCATTGCGACGTGCAGGACACCGAGATCAAACCGCCCGAAGCGTTGTTCTTGCCAATCGCTGAGTTCGAGCTGGATTTGCTGCCGCCCACCGCGCTGCCCTTCCCGCCGGATGTCATCGCCGAACAACAGCACCAGCAGGCGTTCAACGACGCCTGGGTTCGTCCATTGGTCATGGCCCAAGGTCACCCGTCGCCCGAGCCGGGCCCGGCGCCTGAGCCTCGGCCTTTGCACTTACCGATTGCCGAGTTTGAAATGGACCTGCTGGATAAACCCGCCGAGCCATTCGACGTCGCCACCTTGATTGAACAGCAGCACGCGATGGACTTTGATCTCGCCTGGGCGCGCCCATTGATCGTCAACAACCTGCGCCTGGCGGCTTAAAGCAGCCCCAGTTGCTCGGTAGTTTGCGGCGTGTGCAAGTGGGCCAGTGCTGGTAGCCCAGGCAAGCGCTCAGTCAATTGCTGATGAAAACGCCGCGCCAACTCCGGTGCCCGGTGGTTATCCGGGGTGTGCAGAAACACATAGGGCGTGCGACCTTCTTCGATCCAGCCAGCGACTTTCTCCACCCAGGGTTTCAAGTAAGGGTCATTGGCCTGCAGCTCCGGGCGCCCGATAAAGCGCACTTGCGGGCATTGGGTAAACGCCGCCGGGCGCGGCGGCACTTTAGGCTTTTTCGACTGGGCATGCAGCACCGCCGGGTCGCTGGAGTCGCAACTGAACAGCGCCCGCGGATCAAGGCAAATACGCTCGACCCCGCGCTCCATCAACACGCGATTGAGCAAGCGCTCGGCATCGCCTTTGGCAAAAAACTCCGGGTGACGCACCTCAACAGCCAATGGCCGCTGCAAGTCATCGATGAAGCTCACCAGCTCGGCCAGACGCTGCGGCCCGAAGCTTGCGGGCAGTTGCAGCCAGAACGGCGCCACGCGCGGCCCCAAGGGCTTTAACAGTTGCAGGAAGCTTTCGATTGCCTGCCCTTGCTCGCGTAAATCGCCGCCGTGGCTGATCTCACGGGGGAACTTGGCCGTAAATCGAAAATGTTCGGGCATGCAGCTCGCCCAACGCGCCACCGTGGCGGGCTTGGGGCTGGCATAGAACGTGGTGTTGCCTTCAACGGTGTTGAACACCTGCGCGTACAGGCTCAAAAACTCGGTGGGTTGGGCATTTTGGGGGTATAGGCCTTCGCGCCAGGCGTTTTCACTCCAGGACGGGCAGCCGAGGTAATAAGGCAGTTGGGCATCAGTCATGCCGTCAAATGTACAGGTCCAGCCCCATCACTTCTATTTCCCAATCAACAAAGCCTTGGGTAGTCAGGTAACTGGCAAGGGCGCTGGCGGCGTTTTTGCTCATGCCGCGCTGAAAAATCATGTCCTGGGAACGCACCGGCAGTTGGCTGATGCGCTCACCCGACGAGGCCTGGCGAGTGACTTGCGGCAGGTTTTCAAGTTCAGCCGGACTGTCTTCTACCGACTCATCAACCTGCACTTTGCCTTTACGCGGCTTGCGCTTGATGGGGTAAGACTGGGAGGAAAAGCCGTCAATACGCATAAGTGCAAGCTCGATAGCGGTATTGGCAATTTAGCGGCGTTGGCCCGACTAAGCAAATAGCCGGATGACCAACTGCAGGAGCGAGCTTGCCTCGCGATCTTTTAAACACCAAAAGATCGCGAACAGACTTTAGATAAGACCACGTTCAGCGCGGGTTGCCGCCACTTTGTCGCGCAGGTACACCGGCTGCGCATCGTCGGCGCGGATGGCTTCGCCGCGCGCCCAGGCAAAACGCGCCAGGGTCAGCAAGTCTTCAGCGTGGGGCAACATGCCCGCATCCAGCGCCGTTGGCTTGACGTTCAAGCGCTCGGCATAGCCCCAGCCGGTGCCTGCACCAAACCAGTCACCGCTGGCGCCGTCCGGCAACGCGGCGGCTTCAGGTGGCAACACTGCTTCGACGCCTTGCAGGCGCATTTCACCGGCCTGCTCGCGGTAGCAACCCCAATACACTTCGTCCATGCGCGCATCAATGGCCGATGCCACCTGGGTCGCGCCGTGCTCGCGATAGGCACGCTGGGCTAACGCTGCCAGGTTGGAGATCGGCAATACCGGGCGCTCCAGGGCAAAGGCCAGGCCTTGCACCACGCCGATGGCGATACGCACACCGGTAAACGCACCCGGCCCGCGACCAAAGGCAATCGCCTCGACCGCCGACAGCTCAACGCCAGCCTGGGCCAGCAGCTCTTTAATCATCGGCAACAGCTTTTGCGCATGCAGGCGCGGGATCACCTCGTAGTGGCTTGTGACCTTGCCATCGTGCAGCAAGGCAACAGAGCAAGCTTCAGTCGCGGTATCCAGGGCCAGCAAGGTGCTCATCGGTGTTCCCGTCAGAATCAAAATTGAAAAAAGTGCAGCAGTATAAACAACAACAGCCCGCAAGCGGGCTGTTGTCACCAAGCAAAATCGACTTATCAGCTCAAGGCTGCAAGCACCTTGGCGGTGATCGATTCTACCGAGCCAACACCGGCGATGTGGCTGTACTTTGGTTTGCCTTGGGCAGACTCAAGCTTCTGATAGAAATCCACCAGCGGCTTGGTTTGCGAATGGTAAACCGACAGGCGGTGACGAACGGTTTCTTCGGTGTCGTCTTTACGCTGAACCAGGTCTTCACCGGTCACGTCGTCTTTGCCTTCAACCTTTGGCGGGTTGTGCGCGATGTGGTAAACGCGGCCCGACGCTTCGTGAACGCGACGACCGGCGATGCGCTGAACGATTTCTTCGTCTTCTACGGCGATTTCAACCACGTGATCCAGCTCAACACCGTTGTCGACCAGTGCTTGAGCTTGAGGGATAGTGCGCGGGAAACCGTCAAACAGGAAACCGTTGACGCAATCTGGCTGAGCAATGCGCTCTTTGACCAGATTGATGATCAGGTCGTCAGAAACCAGACCGCCGCTGTCCATGATGCTTTTAGCTTTCTGGCCCAGCTCGGTGCCAGCCTTGACCGCAGCACGCAACATATCGCCAGTGGAGATTTGCGGGATGCCAAATTTTTCAGTGATGAACTTCGCCTGAGTACCTTTACCGGCCCCGGGAGCTCCCAGCAGAATTACGCGCATCGATGTGCTCCTCAATTTTTTATTTAAATGACAACAGACTCGCCTCTTGGGGCCAATCTCAAAATCGGGTAATGGCCGCAAAACAGGCCAAAGGGCTGACCAAGATACACAGCCGTTCGGGACCACACAAGCGGGCCAAAGTAGGAATAATCACTGCTAAAGCAGCCCTTGCGACCGGGTGTCACAGGGCGCAACCCTGGCAAAAAGTGTCGCGCCGGGGCCGGATCAGGCCACGAAAAGCCCCGATGTTTGGCACCACGGCGCGACTTTTGACTAGCGAACGAGCTTAGCCGGTGTTGCGCAAACCCGCCGCGATACCCGCCACAGTCACCAGCAGCGCTTGTTCCAGAGGGCTGTCCTGATCGGTTTGCTGGCGTCGCGAACGCGCCAGCAGCTCAGCCTGCAACAAGTGCAGCGGGTCAAGGTAGGTGTTGCGCAAGCGGATGAACTCCAGCGTGTCCGGGCTGTGCGCCATCAGTTGAGACTGCCCGGTCAAACCCAGTACCACCTCGCACGCCTGCGACAATAAGTCGCGTAAGTGCGCACCCAAAGGCAGCAATTGAGGGGCCACCAGACGTTCGTCATAGAGCCGGGCGATGTCGGCATCCGCTTTGGCCAGAACCATTTCCAGCATGTCGATGCGGGTGCGGAAGAACGGCCACTGCTCGCGCATTTGCGCCAGTTGCTCACCTTCACCGCGCACCAGCGCCTGGCTGAGCGCGGTTTCCCAGCCGAGCCAGGCGGGCAGCATCAAACGGGTTTGAGTCCAGCCGAAAATCCACGGGATGGCGCGCAAGCTTTCAATACCGCCTGCACGGCGCTTGGCCGGGCGACTGCCCAAGGGCAAGCGGCCCAGTTCCTGTTCCGGGGTGGACTGGCGGAAATACTCGACAAACTGCGGGTTGTCGCGCACCACCGAGCGATAGGCCTTGACCCCGTCCTCGGCCAGTTCGTCCATCAGCACTCGCCACCCCGGCTCAGGCAGCGGCGGAGGCAGTAACGTGGCTTCAAGTACCGCCGACAGGTACAGGTTGAGGTTTTGCTCAGCGATGTCAGGCAGGCCAAATTTAAAGCGGATCATTTCGCCTTGTTCGGTGGTACGGAAACGCCCCGCCACCGACCCCGGCGGTTGCGACAGAATCGCAGCATGCGCCGGGCCGCCGCCACGCCCCACGGTACCGCCACGGCCATGAAACAGCAGCAGATCGACGTGTTGCTCGCGGCAAATATTCACCAGGTTTTCTTGCGCCCGGTACTGCGCCCACGCCGCTGCCGTGGTGCCGGCATCCTTGGCCGAATCGGAGTAGCCGATCATCACTTCCTGCGGCCCGTGCAGGCGTGCGCGGTAACCCGGCAACAGCAACAGGCGCTCAATCACCGGCCCGGCATTGTCCAGGTCGGCCAGGGTTTCAAACAGTGGCACCACGCGCATCGGGCGCTCAAGCCCGGCCTCTTTGAGCAGCAGTTGCACCGCCAGCACGTCAGAAGCCGCACCCGCCATGGAGATCACGTATGAGCCCAGCGAAGCCCCCGGCGCAGCTGCCACCTCACGGCACGTGGCCAACACTTCGGCCGTCTCGGCGGCGGGTTTGAAGTAACCCGGCAACAGCGGGCGCCGGTTGTTCAATTCGCGCATCAGAAAGATCAGACGCGCGTCTTCATCCCAGTCTTCATAGCGGCCAAGGCCCAGGTAATCGGTAATTTCAGTCATGGCCGAGGTGTGCCGGGCCGCGTCCTGACGCACATCCAGGCGCACCAGGAACAGGCCAAACGTCACCGCCCGACGCAGGCAATCGAGCAGTGGCCCGTCAGCAATCACGCCCATGCCACAGGCGTGCAGCGACGTGTAACACAGCTTCAACGGTGCCAGCAGGTCCTGGTTGTCATGCAACACACCTTCAGGCGCAGGTTGTGCGCTGTGCAAGGCGCTCTGCGCCCAGGCACGGGTGATGCGCAAGCGTTCCCGCAATTGTTTGAGCACCGCGCGGTACGGCTCGGCACTCTCCCCCGCCACCGCGAGCAATTCATCGGTGGCCTGCTGCATGGACAGGTCAGCGGCGAGTTTATCGATGTCACGCAGGTACAAATCGGCGGCCATCCAGCGCGCCAGCAAGAGCACTTCGCGGGTGACCGTGGCGGTCACGTTGGGGTTGCCATCACGGTCGCCGCCCATCCACGAAGCAAAGCGAATGGGCGCTGAATCCAGCGGCAAATGCAGACCGGTGGCCTCGTGCAACGCCGCGTCGGCGGTGCGCAGCATGTTGGGCAGCGCCTGCCACAACGAGTGTTCAATAACGGCAAAACCCCACTTGGCCTCATCCACGGGTGTAGGCCGGGTACGACGGATTTCTTCGGTGTGCCAGGCTTCGGCGATCAAGCGCTGCAAGCGCTCTTCGATTCGCGACTTCTCGGCCAAGGTCAGATCCCGGTGATCCTGAGCCGCCAGTTGCTCGGCAATCGCGTCGTACTTTTGGATCAAGGTGCGGCGTGTGACTTCGGTCGGGTGGGCCGTGAGCACCAGCTCAATCTCAAGGCCGCTGAGTTGCTGCGCCAGCGAGTTCGCGTCATGCCCTTCGGCCAGCAAGCGGCTCAACAAGGTGGGCAGCACTTGCGACTCAAACGGTTGCGGCTGGTCATCGCCACGCCGGTGAATCAACTGGTATTGCTCGGCGATATTGGCCAGGTTCAGAAACTGGTTGAACGCCCGTGCAACCGGCAGCACTTCGTTATCGCTGAGGGCATCGAGAATGGCGCTTAATTCTTCGCCCGGAGTGCCGTGCCGGTCGTCTTTGGCACCCTGGCGGATCCGTTCGATCTTGGCGAGAAACGCGTCGCCGTATTGGTCACGAATCGTATTACCCAACAGCTCACCCAGCAGGTGAACATCATCGCGCAAGCGTGCATCAATATCGGTCATCAGCCATTTCTCCAGCAGATTCTGGGCGAGTTCGTGGCCCAAGAGTGCGTCGCAATGGGCGTCGCTGGCAAGCCATGCGCGCGCTAAACAGCTAATTAGCCTATGACCCATCAGTCAGAAAATTTTTAGGCAAACTGCCATCTTTTTTTTTGAACTATTCAAATTTCGTTCAGGTCACAGCTTTTAACCATCACTGCAGGAACCTGCGTCCAACTGCTCCAGGTCAACCGACAGTTGTGATGGAGATGATGTTTTTAAGGAGTTCCCTAATGGAGTTGAAGACCATGATGACCCGCACTGTCAAAACCACCTCTCCTCGCCTGCGCGGGCTGAAACTGGCTGCATTGGCGATCGGTGCCAGCTTCGTTTTAGCCGGTTGCGCTGGTAACCCGCCAACCGAGCAATACGCTGTGACGCAGTCGGCCGTGAACAACGCCGTCAGCGCTGGCGGTACCGAATACGCTCCAGTGGAAATGAAGTCGGCACAAGACAAGCTCAAACAAGCTGAGCTGGCCATGCACGACAAAAAATACGACGAAGCCCGTCGCCTGTCCGAACAAGCTGAATGGGACGCTCGCGTAGCAGAACGTAAAGCCCAGGCCGCCAAAGCCGAGAAGGCCGTTCAGGATGCTCAGAAAGCCGTCCAGCAACTGCGTCAGGAAGGCATGCGCGGCCTGCAATAACAGCCGCCCCTCTTTGACCGCAACTGGCGATACAGCATTCCTAATAGATAGAAAGGACAACTATTATGCGCAATACAGTAATGATCCCTGCCCTGCTGGCCCTGAGCGTTGGTTTGGCCGCGTGCTCGCACCAGCCGAACGTTAACCTGGAAAACGCCAAGAGCAACTACTCGGCCCTGCAAACCAACCCGGAAGCGACCAAGGTTGCAGCCCTTGAAACTAAAGACGCTGGCGAGTGGCTGGACAAGGCTGAAAAGGCCTACCTGGACAAGGAAAAAGAGTCCAAGGTTGACCAACTGGCTTACCTGACCAACCAGCGTGTTGAACTGGCCAAGCAAACCATCGCCCTGCGTACCGCTGAAAACCAGCTGAAAAACGCCGGTTCCGATCGTGCCCAAGCCCTGCTGGACGCCCGTGATGCGCAAATCAAAAAGCTGCAAAGCCTGAACGCCAAGCAAACGGATCGCGGCACCCTGGTGACCTTCGGTGACGTGCTGTTTGACTTCGACAAGGCCAACCTCAAGCCTAACAGCCGCGAAAGCATCGCGACCCTGTCCAACTACCTGATCCAGAACCCGGATCGCAAGGTGATTGTTGAGGGTTACACCGACAGCAAAGGCAGCGCTTCTTACAACCAGAACCTGTCTGAGCGTCGCGCCAACGCGGTTAAAGCAGCACTGGTACGTGCCGGTGTAGACCCATCGCGTATCGTTGCCCAGGGCTATGGCAAGGAATACCCGGTTGCTGACAACAGCAGCAACTCGGGCCGCGCTCAAAACCGCCGCGTTGAAGTGACCATCTCCAACGACAACCAGCCGGTTGCGCCACGCTCTTCGATCCAGTAAATCGACAAGCGTTAAATGAAAGCCCCGCCTGAGTGATCAGGCGGGGCTTTTTTTTGAATGGCTTTCCCCGTGAGGGCGCTTTTGCTCTTAAGGTTGCAGCTTCGGCGTGTCCTGCCCCATGCAATGCACAGCCTGTTTCTTGTTGTTGACCAACACCCCGGTCAGGCCTTTTTGTTCGGTATCAAACAACACCACAATCCCGTCAATGCACTGCGCCACCTGGTTGGCCGGGGTGAGGGAGACTTTGTAGTCCTCGCCCGGCAAGGTCTTGAGCATGGTGAAGTCGTTGAGCAGCAACGCATCCTCAGGCTTGGCGAAGTGCAGGTAACCGTAGTACCACAGGCAGCCCACCGTACCGATGATGGTGCCGATGCCAGTGAGGATCAGGGGGATGGCGTTACGCTCTTCACTCATTGCGGGGTCTCTGTTTCGGGAGCTTTAGTCGGCGGGTAATTGGGGATCTCCCCCAATCGCCGCACACCGTTGAAATGTTGCGGGTCTTCAAGATAACGCAGCATCACTTGGCGCCAGGTCGGGTCACCAAACGTTTGCACGTGACCACCCCGGGTCAGTTGCAACACCTTGGGCGGCGGCGCGGCCTGGTACAGGCGGATGCCGTTGGACAGCGGGACGATCGGGTCGTCCATGCTGTGAAAAATCAGCACGGGCACGTCTTTCATGTCCGGCATGGCGTATACCGCACTGTCAGCGTCAGGCACCAGCCACGACAGCGGCACTTGCAAGGGCCAGGTCAGCCAGGACGTGCTCAGGGCAAATTGCCCCACTTCGCGGTAACTGGCAGGCACACCATCGAGCACCACGGCCTTGAGCCGGGCGCGCTGCTGCGGGTGCTGGCTCAGGTAATGAACGCCCATGGCCCCGCCCAGGCTTTGCCCCAGCACAATCAGCGGCTGCCCCTGCACGGACGGTTGTTGCTCTAACCAGTCAAAGGCGGCGTCGATGTCCTGATACACCGCTGGCAAGCCCGGTTTGCCCTGCGACAGGCCATAACCGCGATAGTCGAGCATCAGCACTTGATAGCCCTGCTCGGGCAACCAGGCCACGGCGCCCAGGTGGTACGCCAGATTGCCGCCATTGCCATGCAGGTGCAGCACGGTGCCCTTGAGCGGCACGCCGGGCTTGGCCGGCAGCCACCAACCATGCAGTTGCGTGCCATCGGCGGCAGTGAGGTTGACGTCTTTGTACGCAAGGCCCGCCGCCGTCGGGGTAATCGGCTGGCCAGGTTCGGGGTAAAACAACAATGAGCTGCATCCGCTGAGGGCGAGCAGCAGGCAGAGTGCAGCCAGGGTTTTCATGTCGAGGATCGCCTTGTCACAAAATATTGGAGTAGTCGGCTTCGATCCGGTCCAGGCTCAAGTGGTTGAGGAAGTTGGAGAAGCACATCCATGCCGACAAGGCGTTCATGTCGCGGAACTGGTCCGGCAGGTATTTAGGCGCAACCACTAATCCTTCATCGACCAACTGGCGCAAGGTGCGCATGTCTTCCAGCGTGGTCTTGCCACAGAACAACAGCGGCACTTGTTCGAGCTTGCCCTTACGCACGGCCAACTGAATGTAGTTGTAAACCATGATGAAGCCTTTGAGGTAGGACAAGTCTTTGGTGAATGGCAGACCATTTGGCACCGAGCCACGGAAAACCCGACTCGCGTTGCCGTAGCTTTCTGGCATCTCGAAACCCTGATCACGGAAGAACTGATACACCTGCATAAAGTCTGCGCCCTCTTCCACCATGTGAATGGCGCGGGTGCGGTTGGTCAGCTTGCGCAGGCGGCTCGGGTAGGAGGCGAAGGTGATGACTTCCATCAAAATCGCCAGTCCTTCCTGGGTCACGGTTGATGAGGGCGGGCCTTTGGACAGGAAGGTGCAAATCGGCTGGTTCTGGCCATTGAGCGTGGTGCCCACGTGCACCAGCCCTTCGTGTACTTCGAGGGCGCGCACGTCGCGCTCGTTGAACATTGCATCGCTGCGGATCTTGATGTAGTCGGCGCCGGCTGCTGCGTCCGCGACAATACCGTCCGACTCAAACACCCGAATGGTTTCTTCGCACTCGCCAAAGACCTTGTTGAGCCGGCTTTGCAACAGGTTGACCGCGTCTTTGGCGGTCAGGTTTTTGACTTCGTCCTTGAGGTCGCCACGCCCGTCGATGTTGTCCAGGTAATCGGACATCATCAGGCCCAGATCGGCCAGGGTCGGATCACCGGCATGGAACGCGTCGGAAGCGGCGCCGTACAACTCTTGGGAAATCAGCCCGAAGTCTTCTGTGCCGCGTGCTTCGAGCATGCGCACCACCATTCGGTACTCTTTGCACATACGCCGCATGATCTGCCCGACCGGGTTGAACTGCCCCAGTTGCCGGGTGATGTCGCGCTCGATGTGCTGGAACTCTGACTTGACCGCACTGGAGTCAAAAGACAGCGGCCGCGACAAGTAATAGTCACGGCTGACCGCTGGCATCTCTTTGCCTTTGGCCTTTAAAAAACCCTGCCGGATGCTGTCATCCCACTTCACCGCATCCAGCACGCGGATCGGCGCCTGGGCCAGCACAATGCGGTCTGACAATGTGCGTATGGTGCGCTGGTAATCGTCCACCCGCGGCTCCTTGATTAAATGCGGTTACTTGATCGCACGCTGATAGCGGGCCACTTCGACAAAGACGTCCGAATTGGCAGGATCGTCGAGGTATGCAAAAACTGTAGCTGATGGGCTCTTGATCTGTACGCCTGAGCCTTCAGACGTTTCGACCGGCTCACCGTTCAAGGCCGACTGGCCTATCGCCTGCTTGATCTGATCAAGGTCCAGGTCGTATACGACCAACTCGCCGTTGTCGTTCACCTCAAAGCCATTGAGCGTGTAGCCACCGCCCAGTTTGGCCGGCAAATTGGCCGAGGCGTACCAGCGGCTGCCGTGGCGGGCAACGATAAAGGTGTAGCGATCACGCGCCTTAGGTTCGCCCTTGGGGTAGACCACGGCTTCGTAGCGAGTCTTGTCGACGGCGCGGATATTAAGGTTGCGCGCCTCGCCCCAGGCATCCTTGCTGGTCCATTTTCCGAGCAGTTGTTTTGGCGCTGGCTGGGCCGCAATCGGTGCGTCTTTAAACGTCACCAGGCACCCGCCCAACATCAAAAATGACAATGCCACCAGCAATACGCGCCACACTTTCATGCCTGCATCCTTCTATAGAGCGGCCAGGGCTCATTGAGTAGGGCCTGATATTCCATCCGACTGACAATCGCCGTCAACCGTTGGTATGCCTTATCACTGACTGTGGGAGCGGGCTTGCTCGCGATGCAAGCGCCCTGGTCTACCTGCCACAACGCGTTGATGCCATCGCGAGCAAGCCCGCTCCCACACAAAGATCCAGCTCAGCGTTCTGCAGGCAATAAAAAACCGCCTTGAATCGGCGGTTTTTTATTCAGCATCGTTACGCTTGTGGGCGCATGTGCGGGAACAGGATCACGTCGCGAATCGACGGGGAGTTGGTCAGCAGCATCACCAGACGGTCGATACCGATACCTTCACCCGCCGTTGGCGGCATGCCGTATTCCAGTGCACGCACGAAGTCGGCGTCGTAGTGCATGGCTTCGTCGTCACCGGCGTCCTTGTCCGCTACCTGCGCCATGAAACGCTCGGCCTGGTCTTCCGCGTCGTTCAACTCGGAGTAGGCGTTGGCGATTTCACGACCACCGATAAACAGCTCAAAGCGGTCGGTCACGTTCGGGTTGTCGTCGTTACGGCGGGCCAGCGGCGACACTTCAAACGGGTACTGAGTGATGAAGTGCGGCTGTTCCAGCTTGTGCTCGACCAGCTCTTCGAAAATCATCACTTGCAGCTTGCCCAGGCCTTCGAAGCCCAGCACCTTGGCACCGGCTTTTTTGGCGATTTCACGCGCCTTGTCGATGTCGTTCAGGTCTGCAGCGGTCAGCTCAGGGTTGTACTTGAGGATCGAGTCGAAGACCGACAGGCGCACAAACGGTTCGCCGAAGTGGAACACCTTGTCGCCGTACGGCACGTCGGTGCTTCCCAGAACCAGCTGTGCCAGTTCACGGAACAGCTCTTCGGTGAGGTCCATGTTGTCTTCGTAGTCGGCGTACGCCTGGTAGAACTCAAGCATGGTGAATTCTGGGTTGTGACGGGTCGACACGCCTTCGTTACGGAAGTTACGGTTGATCTCGAACACTTTTTCGAAGCCGCCCACCACCAGACGCTTGAGGTACAGCTCAGGCGCGATACGCAGGAACATTTCCATGTCCAGCGCGTTGTGGTGAGTTTCGAAAGGCTTGGCTGCCGCGCCGCCCGGAATGGTTTGCAGCATCGGCGTTTCAACTTCAAGGAAGTCACGCGCCATCAGGAAGCTGCGGATGTGCGCGATCACTTGCGAACGCACACGGAAGGTGTGGCGCACGTCTTCGTTAACGATCAGGTCAACGTAACGCTGGCGATAGCGCTGCTCGGTGTCAGTCAGACCGTGGTGCTTGTCTGGCAGCGGGCGCAGGGATTTGGTCAGCAGACGCACGTTGGTCATTTCAACGTACAGGTCGCCTTTGCCGGAACGGGCCAGGGTGCCTTCAGCGGCGATGATGTCGCCCAGGTCCCAGGTTTTCACGGCGGCCAGGGTTTCTTCTGGCAGGGTTTTACGGTTGACGTAGACCTGGATGCGACCGGTCATGTCCTGAATCACCATGAACGCGCCACGGTTAAGCATGATGCGACCCGCAACCTTGACCGGAATGGCTGCTTCAGCCAGCTCTTCCTTAGTCTTGTCGGCGTACTGCTTCTGCAAGTCAGCGCAGTAGTTTTCACGACGAAAATCATTCGGGAAGGCGTTGCCTTTGGCGCGCTCGGCGGCAAGTTTTTCCTTGCGCAGGGCGATCAGGGCGTTTTCTTCCTGTTGCAGGTCTTGGGGGTCGAGTTGTTGGTCGCTCATGTCTTAAAAATTCCATCACAGGTTCGTTGCCCCTGCCCTGCGGCAGGGGTTGGCGGGCCTTTAGCGCGCCTTGAGGCATCGCATTGGCTGCGCACTTACGGTTATTGCGCGACTTACAGCCCTTGTTTCAGGCTGGCTACCAGGTATTCGTCGATATCACCGTCGAGCACTTTGTCGCAATCGCTGCGCTCGATGTTGGTACGCAAATCCTTGATACGCGAAGCGTCGAGTACGTACGAGCGGATCTGGTGACCCCAGCCGATGTCACTCTTGGTGTCTTCCAGAGCTTGGGACGCCGCGCTGCGCTTCTGCATCTCTTGCTCATAAAGACGGGCCCGCAACATTTTCATGGCGGTGTCTTTGTTCGCATGCTGGGAACGTTCGTTCTGGCAGCTCACCACGGTGTTGGTCGGTACGTGAGTAATCCGCACGGCCGAGTCAGTGGTGTTAACGTGCTGACCACCCGCACCGGAGGAACGATAGGTATCGATCCGCAGGTCAGACGGGTTGATGTCGATTTCGATGTTGTCGTCGATTTCCGGCGAAACGAAAACAGCCGAGAACGAGGTGTGACGACGGTTGCCCGAGTCGTAAGGGCTTTTACGCACCAGACGATGGACGCCAATCTCGGTACGCAGCCAGCCAAAGGCGTATTCACCCTTGATATGCACGGTTGCGCCTTTGATCCCGGCAACTTCACCGGCAGACAGTTCCATGATGGTGGCATCGAAGCCGCGCTTGTCGGCCCAACGCAGATACATCCGCAACAGGATATTGGCCCAGTCTTGCGCCTCGGTACCGCCAGAGCCTGCCTGAATGTCCAGGTAAGCGTTATTGGCGTCCATCTCACCGCTGAACATGCGGCGGAATTCGAGTTTTTCAAGGGCTTCGCGCAGACGCTCGACTTCAGCGGCGACGTCATCGACAGCGGCCTGGTCTTCTTCTTCGGCAGACATCAACAGCAGGTCTTTGGCATCGGCCAGACCTGTGTGCATCTCATCCAGGGTTTCGACGATCTGCGCCAGCTGGGCGCGTTCGCGGCCTAGCTCCTGGGCGTACGTCGGGTTGTTCCAGACACTAGGATCTTCAAGCTCGCGATTGACTTCGATCAGACGCTCATGCTTTTGATCGTAGTCAAAGATACCCCCGAATAGTTTCGGAGCGCTCTGACAGGTCCTTGATGCTGTTAAGGATCGGGTTGATTTCCATGGCTGGCGGCACTCGTAGGCGATTTTTACAAAGCTGGGGAGTATACCGTAAACATGGGCTGGCAGCAGCCCGCCTGGCGGGGGGCAGTTCACTTTGTAGGAGCTGCCGAAGGCTGCGATTTCTTGATCTTTCAACGTCAAAAGATCGCAGCCTTCGTTCCTCGGCAGCTCCTGCGTGTAACGTGGTTACTCGATCCCGACCTGGTTACGTCCGTTGTGCTTGGCCAGGTACAGGCCTTTGTCCGCCGCGGAGATCAATTGGCGTGAGCTGCCGTTTTGCTGTGGGGTGAGGGTCGCCAGGCCAATGCTGATGGTCAGGCTGCGGCCTTCGCTGGGCTGGATGTGCGGGATTTTCAGGGCTTCTACGGCCTGGCGCAGTTTCTCTGCCACCAGTCGTGCTCCGCCCTGGGAGGTGTTGGGCAAGACGATGGCGAATTCTTCGCCGCCGTAACGCGCCGGCAGGTCAGACGGGCGACTGCTGGCATCGCGAATGGTCGAGGCCACTTTGCGCAACGCTTCGTCGCCGTCCAGATGGCCGAAAGTGTCGTTGAAGGACTTGAAGTAGTCAACGTCGATCATCAACAACGACAGCTGGGTCTGCTCACGCAAGGCGCGGCGCCACTCCAGTTCGAGGTATTCGTCAAAGTGCCGACGGTTCGACAGCCCGGTCAGGCCGTCCGAGTTCATCAACCGTTGCAGCACCAGGTTGGTGTCGAGCAGTTGCTGCTGGCTCACACGCAGCGCACGGTAGGCCGCGTCACGCTGCAACAGGGTCATGTAGGAGCGCGAGTGATAGCGAATGCGCGCCACCAGTTCGATGTTATCGGGCAGTTTGACCAGGTAATCATTGGCACCCGCCGAAAACGCCGCGCTTTTGATCAGCGGGTCTTCTTTGGTGGACAGCACGATGATCGGGATATTCTGGGTCGCCGGGTGATTGCGGTATTCACGCACCAGGGTCAGACCGTCCAGCCCCGGCATGACCAGGTCCTGCAAAATCACGGTCGGTTTGATGCGGATGGCTTGCGCTATCGCCTGATGCGGGTCTGCACAGAAGTGGAAATCAATGTTCTGCTCTAACGCCAACCCCCGGCGCACGGCTTCGCCGATCATCGCCTGATCGTCTACCAGCAGCACCATGGCGGCGTTTTCGTCTGTTTTAACGTCGTCCAACTGTAAATCGCTCATGCGCGTTCACCTGAATTACTGCCTTCAAGCCAGTCTTGCGGGATTTTGTCGATCATTTGGCAAATATCTCCAGCAAACGTGGCGCAATCTTGTCCAAAGGACGGATCTCAACCGCGGCATCAATGGCCGCAGCTGCTTTAGGCATGCCGTACACCGAACTGCTGTGTTGGTCTTGCGCAATGGTGAGGAAGCCTTGTTGGCGCATGAGTTTAAGCCCCTGAGCCCCATCGCGTCCCATGCCGGTTAATAACACCCCCACGGCATCTCCCTTCCAGTACCTTGCAACACTTTCAAAAAACACATCAATCGAGGGGCGATAAATCTCGTTTACCGGTTCTGCCGTGTAGGCCAAGGTACCGTTTTTCAACAACCGTATGTGGTGGTTGGTGCCCGCCAGCAATACCGTCCCCGGCTGTGGCACTTCGCCTTCCCGGGCCAAACGTACGTCCAGCCCGCACGAGCCGCTCAACCACTCCGCCATGCCCGCCGCAAACACTTGGTCTACGTGTTGCACCAGGACGATAGGCACCTGGAAATCTCGCGGCAGCCCCTTGAGCAAACTTTCCAGCGCCGCCGGGCCGCCCGCAGACGAGCCAATCACCACCAGCCCGCCCTGCAAGCCCAATGCCCGCGGCTGCGCCGACACCGGGCGTACCCGCTTGTCACTCTGCCCCATCAACCAGCCCACGTTGAGGATCTTGCGCAATAACGGCGCTGCCGCTTCTTTGGCATTGCCTGCGCCCAACGCGGGTGTGTCCACCACATCCAGCGCGCCAAAGCCCATGGCCTCGAACACGCGGTGTACGTTCTGCTCCCGGTCCACGGTCACAATCACGATGGCACAGGGCGTTTCAGCCATGATCCGCCGCGTCGCCTGCACCCCGTCCATGACCGGCATGATCAGGTCCATCAAAATCAGGTCCGGGGTGAACTCAGCACACTTTTGCACCGCCTCGGCACCATTATGAGCGACCCAGACCACTTCATGGCTCGGCTCAAAGGCCAGCGCCCGACGCAGCGCTTCAACCGCCAAAGGCATGTCGTTGACGATGGCGATTTTCATGTTTGGGCTCCCCCGATGAGTTCAACCACGGCATCAAGCAAGGCGTCGTCATGGAAGCTGGCTTTGGCTAGATAATAGTCGGCTCCTGCATCCAGGCCACGTCGACGGTCTTCTTCGCGGTCTTTGTAAGACACGACCATCACCGGCATAGATTGCAGGCGGTTGTCGCGGCGCAACAGGGTGACCAGTTCGATGCCATCCATGCGTGGCATGTCGATGTCGGTAATCAACAGATCGAAGTGCTCGGCACGCAGGGCGTTCCAGCCGTCCATGCCGTCAACCGCCACGGCCACTTCGTAACCCCGATTGATCAGCAATTTGCGCTGCAATTCGCGCACGGTCAGCGAGTCGTCTACCACCAGAATGCGTTTGCGGGTCAATTCTGCGGTGTGCCGATTGCGCCGATCAATACGCTCCAGACGCCCGGTATTGAGCAACTTATCGACCGAACGCAGCATATCTTCAACATCAACAATCAGCACCGGCGAACCATCGTCCAGCAGCGCACCGGCCGAGATGTCCTGCACCTTGCCCAAGCGTGGATCGAGCGGCAGGACGACCAGAGTGCGCTCACCGATAAACCGCTCGACCGCCACGCCATACACGGCGTCGCGCTCACGGATCACCACCACTTTGAGGGTTTCGTCATCGCTCTGGCTGGGCGGGCGCTGAAGCAGCTGGCTGGCGGCTACCAGACCAACGTGCCGACCTTCATGCCAAAAGTGCTGACGCCCCTCGACTTGCACAATGTCATCCGGCAACAGGTCGCGCATGCGCTCGATATGCGCCAGCGGGAAGGCGTAGGCCTCGTCGGCCACTTCAACCACCAGGCTGCGCACTACCGACAAGGTCAACGGCACTTCCAGCAGGAACCGGCTGCCCTGCCCTGCGGTTTGCTCCAGCACGATGGCGCCGCGCAACAGACGCACCATGTGTTGCACCGCATCCAGCCCGACGCCGCGCCCGGAGACTTCAGTCACCGTATCGCGCAGGCTGAACCCCGGCAGAAAGAGGAAGGTCAGGAGTTCTTCTTCGCTCAGTTGCGCCACCGTCTCGGCGGTGGATAACTGGCGCTCGACGATGCTGCGACGCAAGCGTTCGAGGTCGACACCGGCGCCATCGTCGCTCAGTTCGACGGCCAGCAACCCGGCCTGATGCGACACCCGCAAGCGGATCGTGCCTTCCGGCTGTTTGCCCGCCAGCAAGCGTTGCTCGGGCGATTCAATCCCGTGGTCGACGGCGTTGCGCAGCAAGTGGGTCAGCGGCGCTTCAAGTTTTTCGAGGACATCGCGGTCAACCTGGGTTTTCTCGCCTTCGATGTCCAGGCGTATCTGCTTGCCCAACGCCCGACCCAGATCACGGACCATGCGCTCCTGGCCCACCAGCACATCGGCGAACGGGCGCATGCGGCAGGCCAGCGCGGTGTCATAGAGCAATTGCGCGCGCTGGCTGGTCTGCCAGCCGAATTCGTCGAGTTCGGCGGTCTGCTCGCTGAGCAAATGCTGCGACTCGGAGAGCACGCGACGGGCCTCGTTCAGGGCCTCTTCAACCTCGTGGGTCAGGCCCACCACTTTGAGCTGCTCGTTAAGGGTGTCCAGCGCCCGCAGGCTGGTGCTTTGCATACGTTTGAGCCGATGCAACGCCATCAGATACGGCTTGAGACGCTGGGTTTCGACCAGCGATTTACTCGACAGATCGAGCAAGCTGTTGAGGCGCTCGGCGGTGACGCGCAACACCCTTTCGCCGCTTTCTGTCAGGCGCTGAGGCCGACGCGCAGGTTCGGGGGCCGGCTCGGCAGCCACTGGGGCCACCGGCTCTGGCTGAAGCAGCGGCTCGGGCTCGGGCAAAGGCTCGGGGGCCAGCAACAATTGCGAGACGTCGAACTCCACAGACGCGGCCCGTGGCGCCACCCGCCCTGAAGGGTCCAGCAGTTCGTTGAGGTGCGCGACATAGGCGTCGATATCGGCCGGGCCGACGTTGTCGCTGCCCGGCGTGGCGATGCGCATCAACAAGTCGGTACCCTGCAACAAGGCATCAATGTGCTCGGGATGCAGGCGCAAACGGCCTTCCTGCGCGCTGACCAGGCAGTCTTCCATCACGTGGGCCACGCTGACGCCCGCATCCACCCCGACAATCCGCGCTGCGCCCTTGAGCGAGTGGGCGGCGCGCATGCAGGCTTCCAGCTGGTCAGCCTGGGTCGGGTTGCGCTCAAGCGCCAGCAACCCCTCATTCAGCACCTGCGTCTGGGCCTCAGCCTCCAGGCTGAACAGTTCAAGCAGCGACGCGTCGCGCATTTGCTCGGGGGTCATGTCAGGCTCCGGGTAATTGCGCCAAGCAGTTGTTCTTCATCCAGCCAGCGCAGGCTGCGGCTTTTCCACGCCAGCACACCCCGGGTGTATTTCGCGCTGGCATGCTCGCCCGACAGCGAGGCGGCGTTCAAAGCGCGCTCTTCAATATTGTGGACACCGTCGACTTCATCCACCGGCAACACCACCGGGCCACCATGGGCGGCCACGATCAGCATGCGCGGCATCACCCTCTGCGAAGGGGTAATGGTCACCGTCGGGTCCAGCCCCAGCAGGTCAACCAGCGACAAACACGGCACCAGCGCTCCGCGCACGTTGGCCACCCCTTGCAGGGCCCGCGAACGCTGGTGTGGCAACGAGTGAATGGCCTGCATGCGCGCCACTTCGTCGAGGCACACCGTGTTCAGGCCCAGCCATTCACCGCCCAGACGGAACACCACCAGCGAACGTGTGGCGACTTTTTGCTCAGCCACTGGCTGGGCGTTGAGTTCTTCAGGCTCTTGCTCAAACGAGTAGCGATCCAGCAAGCGCGTGGCTGCGGCGGAATACACGGCGCAATTGCGGCAATGGATGTGCTCCGGCAGCTTCGGGCAAGACTTGTCGCCGAAGATACCGATGCGGTTCCAGCAGTCATCAATGGTCTGGGCTTCATCATGAATCAAGCCTTGGGCGAATAAACCTCTCATTGTTTGCGCTCACTGTGAACCGAACGTTCATGACGGGCAGCGCGCTCCTGCAAGCGCTGGGCGCCTGCTGTGTCACCTTGGGCAGCCAAAAGAGCAGCCAGGTGCGCCAGCGCTTCTGAATGCTGGGGTTCCAGGTACAGCGCCTTGCGATAGAAACTCTGCGCCTGCGCCGCTTGATCTTCAACATCGCTGAGCAGGCCCAGCCAGTAGAACACCTGAGCGTGCGGGCCATGCAGTTGCAAAAACTGATCACACGCCTGGCGGGCATCGCTGCTTTTGCCTTCGTTGGCCAGCACGGCAATGTTCGCCAGCAAGGCGGCACCCGCGCACGCGGCGGGGGTTGGCGCGGTGGGCATTGCGGGCACTCGCGGTGCAAAGGGCCGCGGCGCAGAGA
>NZ_WIVZ01000047.1:0-36747 GCF_009600325.1 Pseudomonas sp. FSL R10-2189 | reverse complement strand
AGCTTACATTTTCTAAGATCCTCGACTCCTTTTCCAGCCGGTCAGATTTTTTCTACACCCTTAAATGCGAAGAGCCGCTATTGCGGTATAACTGTCTTGCTTCTGGAATGGTGTATGTTTTTATTTGCTCTGATTTTATTGTGGAGGAGCAGTTTTCTTTGTACATCCAGTGAGCGGGTTCAAGATACGCTCTCTGGCACTCTCCGATATCCCAAGTAAATTCTGAAGTCCTTTTGTCAGCCAAAAAAGGATCTATCTGATAAATTAGTTCCTTTCCTTTAATCAAAATGCGCTTTTCAGTTTTGTTGGGCGCGAGTGTTAGTAGAAGGGTGGGGTTGTCGGATAGGTCCTGCCGTATGAATTTTAACACTTCTTCCGAGTCATTACTTGTAAGTGTTACCCCGTGCTTTTCTTTGTATTTTTTTTGCACCGCTACAAAAACTGGAAATGGGGCTTTAGTGCTTTTTGATTCAGAGTTTAGGCTTATGGCTAGGTCATATATAGCGTGCCTTCGGGTTGTAATGCTATTTAAAGAATCTATTATACTTTTTGCTGTAGCTTCAATTAATCGGCCGTTAAGGGCGCTTTGGGGTATATTTGCTTGAATAAAGGTTTTGCCGGTAAGTGCACGAATCAGATTTATTTCGCTTAACATTAGTCCCGTATTTGTCACTAAGTTGCTTATTGGTTGCGATAAGTCGTCAACTATGTCTGCTTTTATTTCAAGCAGGTCGGCGATAAGGAACCCCAGATCCGCCCAGTCCGTTGCGAATGAATAAAATGTTTCATTGCCTGCGTAGTTTGTAATTTCGGTGCGAGCAGTTTTCAGTGTGGGAACTCGAATGGACCATTCAAATCCGGTCAGTTGAAAATCTACAGAGTCCTCATAGCCAGATGCTTTCGTAAGAATCGAATTCGCATCTAGGTGTCGATGCAATAATCCTTGAGCGTGCAATAGTTCGATAGCTTTAACTATGCGTATAATGTTTTCCCAGAATTGCATCCTGATGTTTGATGATTTTAATCGTTTTAGCCAGTGCGGACGGAGTGATAAGGTGGCCGTTTTTTTAAGTATGTATGTTAAAGGCAGTCGTCCGTTTGTGTCTAACACTAAATAAAAGCCGTGCGCATCTCTACCTGACTCAATTAATGATGAGATGTAGTCCCCGGTACCAGGGTATCCTTTAAGTCGATGCAACTGCCTAAGCTCGTGTAGCCATATATCTTCTAGGTCTTCATCATTAGTGTCTGGGCTTCGGGGCCAAAATTTAATCAGATAAGGTTCACCCCCTTTGTCAGCGCTAATTAGATTGGGTTGCCCGGAGCTTTGATCTGCCTCTATTAAATAAGGTTCTTCAAGTTCGTAATTATTTAAAAAAGACTCTTCACCAAACTCTTTCATTTTCTAATTCCATTCTGTTGTACAGTTGTCCTGAGTGTTTTGGTTGTTTTGTATACTCTTAGGCGTCTGCTTTCTTCCATCATCGACAATTCATGAATGTCCAGGGATTCCGATTGCCACTCGGATTCTGTCAATCTTAGCGACCTCTTTATGGAATATATGACCGCCCACGGGCTGTCAATCCTAGTGATTTTTATGGAGGGATTTGTCAATCTTTCAGTGGATTCTTGACAGTCAACCTGTTTCCAAGGCTATGAGCTCATGGCTCCAGAGAGCGAGGAGGTGCACGTGTCAATGATGGAATCAGGTATGTGGTATTGATAATTACTGGCCCGATGACCCGTTGGTGGCCGAAGCGACGGCCCGGGCCAAGCCAAGAAAGAGTTGAGGCCCTAAACCTTCACGCGGCGCCAAGGGTGGCGAGGTTGCAGTACTGGCCTTTGAAATACAGCAGTGGCTGCGTCGCCGCCGCTTCTTGCAGGTTTAACGCTTTGACTTCGCCGATCACGATCAGGTGATCACCGGCGGCGTGCTCGGCGTGAATTTCGCAATCAAGCCAATGCAGGCTGCCCGCGATGACCGGGTTGCCCAGCGGCGATGGTTGCCAGTCGACGCCGTGCCATTTGTCGGTGCCTTTGCGCGCGAACTGGTTGGAAATCTCCACCTGCTCGCCCGACAGGATATTGACCGCGAACCGACCCGCCTGACGAATTCTCGGGTAGCTGGCTGAACTGGCCATAACGCTGAAAGACACCAGCGGTGGACTCATCGACACGCTATAGAACGACTGGCAGGTGAAGCCAATCGGCTCGTCATCCACGTGTGAGGTAATCACCGTGATACCGGATGCGTAGTGCCCGAGGGCTTCGCGAAAGCTCAAGGGTTCGATCGCCGAACGAGGAAGTGCCATGGTGGGTCCTGAATAGGGATAAGCCTGAAGTCGCCCGCTTAAATGGGCTAACTTCAGGCGTTACTCGTGTTTAAAGCCCGCAGGCAGTGCTTACTTCGACAGTTCTCTGCGGATGATCTCGGCGCCAGCCGTCAACGCTTGCAACTTGCCGCGTGCAACGTGACGTGGCAGCGGGGCCATGCCGCAGTTGGTGCACGGGTACAGTTTGTCGGCGTCTACAAACTGCAGCGCCTTGCGCAGGGTATTGGCCACTTCCTCGGGTGTTTCGATGGTGTGCGAGGCCACATCAATGGCGCCGACCATCACTTTTTTGCCGCGAATCAGTTCCAGCAAGTCCATGGGGACATGGGAGTTGTGGCATTCCAGCGAAATGATGTCGATGCTGGATTGTTGCAGCTTGGGGAACGCCTCTTCATATTGGCGCCACTCTGAACCCAAGGTTTTTTTCCAGTCAGTGTTGGCCTTGATGCCATAGCCGTAGCAGATATGCACAGCCGTTTCACACTTGAGGCCTTCAATGGCTCGTTCCAGGGTCGCCACGCCCCAGTCATTCACTTCGTCAAAGAACACGTTAAAAGCGGGTTCATCAAACTGAATAATATCGACGCCCGCCGCTTCCAGTTCCAGGGCTTCCTGGTTAAGGATTTTGGCGAATTCCCAGGCGAGTTTTTCGCGGCTTTTATAGTGGTTGTCGTACAGCGTATCGATCATGGTCATAGGACCTGGCAGCGCCCATTTAATGGGTTGCGTGGTCTGTTGACGCAAGAACTTGGCGTCTTCCACAAACACCGGCTTTTGCCGCGCAACAGCCCCTACTACGGTGGGGACGCTGGCGTCGTAACGGTCACGAATCCTGACAGTTTCGCGCTTCTCAAAATCAACGCCGCTGAGGTGTTCAATAAACGTGGTGACAAAGTGTTGGCGTGTTTGTTCTCCATCACTGACGATATCAATACCGGCGTGTTGTTGTTCTTGCAGGGCCAGTAACAAGGCATCTTGTTTGCCTTCAACCAGTTCTTCACCTTGCAACTTCCAGGGTGACCACAGTGTTTCGGGTTGTGCCAGCCAGGACGGTTTCGGCAAGCTGCCGGCCGTTGAAGTAGGGAGCAATTTTTTCATCGTGAATAGCCTTGTCTTAATAAGTCGTTAAAGAGCGTAATGGGCGGACCACTGCTCAAGAATGGCGTGGTGCGGCTTGATAAAGTGCTCTTCAACAAAGGTGCCTTGTTCAATCGCCAACCGGCTGCGTTCTTCTCGGTCGTAAACAATTCGCGTCAGTGAGTAATCCTGGTGTTTCAAACTCGGCTGATAGGCTTTGCCGGCGGCAGAGTTGGCGTTGTAAATCTCAGGGCGATAGATTTTCTGGAAGGAATCCATCGTGCTGATGGTGCTGATCAGTTCAAGGTTGGTGTAATCACCCAGCAAGTCACCGGCAAAGTAAAAGGCCAGCGGTGCCACGCTGTTCGGCGGCATGAAATAGCGCACCTTCAAGCCCATTTTTTGGAAGTAATCATCGGTCAGGGAGTATTCATCCTGCTGGTATTCAACGCCCAGCACCGGGTGCTGGTTTTCCGTGCGCAGGTAGGTCCGGCTGCTCGACACGCTCAGGCAGATCACCGGCGGTTTATTGAAGTGTTCTTTGTAAGTGTTTGAATTAACAAAGGACTTGAACAGTTGGCCGTGCAACTCACCAAAGTTGGCCGGTGTGCTGAACGTTGATTGGCCTTTATTGTGGTCCAGCAACAGCACGCTAAAGTCATAATCGCGTACATAAGAAGAAAAGTTATTGCCCACAATGCCTTCAATGCGCTCGTGTGTGTGCTGATCGATAATATGGGTTTTCAATATTTCAATCAGTGGCAGGGCATTGTCACTGTGCTCTGCATCAAGGCTCATGGCGACCGAAATGATTTCAAGTTCCACCGCATAACGGTCACCTTTGGGGTTGTCCCAATGCGCCAGCGTATTGAAGTGGTTGTTGATCATTTTCAAGGTGTTGCGCAAGTTCTCTTGGCGATGTTCGCCTCGGGCCAAGTTAGCAAAGTTGGTCGTAATGCGCGTCGTGTTTGAAGGCTGATAGTTTTCATCAAAGCGAATGCTCTTGATAGAAAATGTGAATTCTCTGCTCATTATGATCTGACGCCTTAATAGAAGAGATAAACCAGAACAGGGCTTTCTGGTTTATCTCTTGATAATCTTGATGATGTTTCTAATTAAGGGGCATTCTGGACGAGAAGTTCAGCGATAGATAATGAATTGATTTCAGCAAATCGTTAGTGATGCTCATGATGCGCTGCCGAGCCCGCGGCAGCAGGGTTTGCCGGGTTACAACTGGCCCATCAGCCAGTCCTTGAACACCGCGATGGGCCGGTGATTGGCCTTGTGCGGCGGGATGAGCAGGTAGTAGGCCGTACCGGTCGGTGAAATGGAGTCGAACGGGATGCGCAGGGTGTTGTTGGCCAGCTCGTCCTTGACCAGAAAACGCGGCAACAGCCCGACCCCGATGCCCGACGACACCGCCTGGATCAGGTGGGTGGTGAGTTCAAATTGCGGGCCCAGCCTCAACCGACCAGGTTGGCAGTTCTGCATTTTGAACCACTCAAGCCAAAGGTGCGGGCGCGGGGCGACCTGCAGCAACTGTGCAGAGCGCAGGTCTTCAGCACAGGTGTAGCGCTCAGCCTCGGCATTGCTGCTGCCCACCAGCGGGACCAGTTCCTCATCGAAAAGCTTGTGCGAGACCACATGGTGCCAGACCCCTTCACCGACACAAATGGCGGCATCCAGCCCGGTGGTGGTGAAGTCGACGGTGCTCGCACGCGAGTGGATATGCACAAGGATTTCGGGGTGTTTGGCATAAAAATCACTCATGCGCGGCAACAACCACTTGGTGCCGAACGTCGGCAATACGCCCAAATGCAAAGACCCGCCGCCACTTCGGTAGGCAAGGGCTTGCATGGTTGCATCGCGAATTCGAGCCAGCGCTCCGGCAACTTCCACGGAATAAATGCGACCCACTTCCGTCAGCGTAATGTGCCTGCCAATTCTGTCGAAGAGCAAAACCCCCAGCAGTTCTTCCAATGACTGAACTTGTCGGCTAACTGCACTTTGCGACAGGCTTAGTTCTTCGGCCGCGCGCGTGAAACTGCCATGTCGGGCAGACGCTTCGAAAGCCAGCAAGGAAGAGATTGAGGGGTTAAGTGTCCGAGGATTCATGCTGACTCTGCGTGAATAAATCGATGGTCGGGGTGGGAAAGCAGCGCTTTAAATCAAAGGGCCAGCATACGACATTTGCTTGATCAGCACAGCGCGAACAGCCGCACGGTCAAATGCTCGGCCCTTTAAATCATGGTTTTATGGTCTGAAACCGCCGTTTTAGAGGCTTTAAAGGGGCGCTCGTGCACCTGTAGGCAAAATTACCGCTCATCTCATTCATGTGTTTTCTGCATGTATAGAGGCATTTTTTCTCGGTTTGGATGTGGGCCTTGCTGTGGCAATCTTCGCGCCTTACTGCAATCGCGCATGGCGTCAAAGGCCTCGTCGGTTTGCTAGCTAACCGGCGCATGAACGATTCATTCAGATGAGGTGTTTTGCCAGATTAGTTAGACAGTGGTTTACCGCGATATCCATTAAGCCTAAAAAAATAAGAGTTCTTAACTATGAGCACTGCCATTGAAAAGCAGGTGACACGCAAGATCTTTCTGAGGCTCTTGCCGCTACTGATCTGCCTGTACATCATTTCCTATCTGGATCGGGTCAACGTGGGCTTTGCCGCCCTGACGATGAACGCTGACATTGGCCTGAGCGCTGCCGTTTATGGCTGGGGCGCGGGTTTGTTCTTCATCGGTTACTGCCTGTTCGAAGTACCCAGCAACCTGCTCATGGCGAAAGTCGGTGCGCGCCGCTGGATTGCCCGCATCCTCTTCACTTGGGGGCTGATCGCCACCTGCATGGCATTGGTTCAGGGCCCAAAAAGCTTCCTGATCATGCGCTTCCTGCTGGGTGTGGCTGAAGCGGGCTTCTTCCCTGCGGTCATTCTGTACCTCACCTACTGGTTCCCGGTGCGTTACCGCGCACGCATCATCTCGATTTTCATGCTCTCCATCCCGATCTCGTTGGCCATTGGTGCTCCGGTCTCGACGGCGCTGTTGCAACTGGATGGCGCGCTAGGCCTCAAAGGCTGGCAGTGGCTCTTCCTGATTGAAGGGATCCCGGGCGTGCTGCTGTTCGGCGTGGTCCTCAAATACCTGCCGGATTCGCCAAAGCAGGCGTCCTGGCTGAGCGATGAAGAGCGTCAGTGGTTGATGTCCGAACTGGATAAAGATGCCAAGGCGCACCCTGTCGCGCTGGACGAAAAGTCGTCCCTGTGGAAAGTGTTCTGCAACCCGTCGATTCTTGCCCTGTGCATGATTTACTTCTGCGCGACGGCTGCCAACATTGGCCTGTCGATGTTCTTGCCACAGATCATCAAGCAGCAAGGCTTTAGCGGTATGGACATCGGCTGGATCACCGCTATCCCTTACGTCGTCGGCTGCATCGGCATGGTGACCATCGGCTTCCTGTCGGACCGTTTCCAGAAGCGCACCGCCTTCGTCATCATTTCCCTGTTGTTTATCGCGGGTGGCCTGGGCACGGCGGGTTGGCTGACCGGCAGTAACATGGCCATCATCGCGATGTGTGTAGCAACGGTTGGCATCATGGGCGCCAAAGGGCCTTTCTGGCCGCTGCCGGCGCTGTACCTGAGTGGCAGCAGTGCCGCGGCAGGTATTGCCCTGATCAACTCGGTCGGCAACCTGGGTGGTTTCTTTGGCCCTGGCATCATTGGCGCGCTCAAGGAAATGACAGGCACTTACGAAAGCGGTCTGTACCTGCTGGCCGGGCTTGCACTGTTTGGCATCCTGATCACCGTGATCTTCATTTCCGACAGTGGCAAAGCGAAGAAAGACCAGCCAGTGAATGGCGCACTGGCAGCCCGCAACTGATCATTTGCGAGCAATAAAAAAGGGGGGCGACCGGTAACGGTCGCCCCCCTTTTTCGTGGTGCCTGCTCAATCAGCCGGCAGCAAGAACCGCCCGACTACCGGCAAGTGATCTGACACGGCCTGGGTATCTTCCTGACGCACATAGCCTTCAACGCGTTGCAGTTTGGGGCTGTAGAACAGGTAGTCGAGGGTGCGGTCAGGCTCGCCGACGCTGGGGTTGTTGGGGAAGAAGGTCAGCCATTGCTCGCGGTCGATGCCTGTGGCTTCCGGGTTGCTGGGGAGCATCGGGTACTTTTCCCACAATAGATGCAGCTCGCTGTCAGATGAGTAGCCCAGGCGCTGTTCAGCGGGCAGGCGCAAAAACTGGCCGATGGGCAGTAGGTTGAAGTTGCCGCCAATCACCCACGGCGTGCCCTGGCTTTCATATTTGTCGACCAGCGCTGCCGCCGCTTGCATCTGGTGCTTGAGGTTGCTGTTGTTGAGGGTCGCTGCATCGAGCTGGGTGTTGATGGCCACCAGTTGCCCTCCGTCATTGAGCGGCAGGTAGCTGACCAGCATGGCGGGCTTGGGCTGGAATTGACGGCTGATCAGGTTGCTTTCGGCCACCGGCAATTGCAGGCGCTCGGCGTGTTCGATCTGGTAACGGCTGAGGGTGACGATCTTGCGCCCGACGCTGCCGAAAATATGCCGGTCGGGAACAAAGTCGGCTTTCCAGGTAAAGGCCTGGGTGCTGCACGGGTAGAGGTCGACCAGACGTTCCTGCAACAGGGCGAGCTGGTTTTGATAGTCGCTGGCCTTGGCTTCTTCGTCGAGGTCTTGCAGCAGGATCAGGTCGGGCTGCTCATCGCGAATCACCCGCGCCACTTCATCCAGGCTGAAGGCCATGTCTTCACGGGTCGGGCGGTCATCCGGGCCGCTGCCGTCGATCAGGTTGTACCAGAACACATAGCGCTTGCCGGCCAGGTACTGAACGTTCCAGGTCATGATCTTGATCGCCTGCCCGGCCACCAGCGTGGGAGCGGCGACGGGGCAACTGACCGCCAGCACCTCTTTAGCGTCCGGGCGCCACGTAACGCTGTAAATCAGGCCAGCCACAACCGCTGAGGTCAGCACTAAACCTAATACAGTGGGGCGCAGTATACGTGGCATGGGCTCTGCTTATGAGGGGCGAAGGAGGTGCCGAGCATACCTGACGGCAGCGTGGCCCCCCAAGGCTCTGGGTATAGGAATTTTTCTTGGTTATGCGTCGGACTTTTCGCTTATCAACATAAAGAGCCGGAACAGAACCACCGAGAGGAACAACTGCAAAAAGCTGTTGAAGCTTTCCAGCGCCACCGTCACCACCGCGTTGGTGTCTTCAGGTACCAGCGAAAAGCTCAGTTGCTTGAGCAGGAGCAAAGGCCCCATGACCGCCAGAATGCAGACGAAGATCCGCCAGAAATGGCCGCGGCTCATGATCAGGCTCGACTTGATGGCCGTCAGCGGTGGCTGGCCACGTAGCACCAGGTTGTACTCGGAAAACGCCAGAACCACGGTGAGGTAGATGCCAGGAATAAAGAACATCGACAGCCCCAGCACAATCAGCAATGTGCTGATGGCAGCGAGCAGGGCGAACTTGGGCCACAGGCTGAGCGCCCGGGCCAGCACGTCGCGGTTGCTCGGGCTTTCGCCCCGGCTGCGGGCATCGAGGAACACAATCAGCGCCCCGGTGTACAACGGGTAGACCAGCAGGCCGACGATGAGCGCGTAGCCCTGTGACGCATTCGGGCCTACCGCGTCGTCCACAACGTATTGCAGCACGGCTTCAAGAATCACCAAGGGCAAGCACAGGGTGATGACTTGGCCGAGGTTGCGCTGGATGAAGTACAGAGAGTCACGAAGAACGGTAAGCGGATTCATTGTCAGGTTTCAGCAGTCTGGAAACAGTCCGCCACTTTAACCGATGACACGCGACGGTTAGCAAATGTAAAGCTGGGTAAAGGTTCATTGAAACTTCTCGTAACGTCCCCATAACTTTTGAGTGCCTACTGTAGTAGGCGATTAGCAGATTTTTCGACAATCCAACGAGGTCGTCATGAACAGCGAAGAGCAAACCCTGATTGACGGGCTATTTACCCGGTTGCAACAGGCTGAACGAGAGGCGGCCCCGCGAGACGCGCAAGCACAGTCGCTGATCAACGAGCACATTGCACGCCAGCCGTTGGCGACGTATTTCATGACCCAGGCGATTCTGGTGCAAGAGGCGGCGATCAAGCAGCTCGACCAACAGAACAAACAACTGCAAGCCGAATTGCAGCAGGCCCGCGCTGCGGCGGCTGCACCTGCGCCGGCCGCTACGGGCGGCAGTTTTCTGTCCAGCCTGTTTGGTGGCGGCAGCCGTGAGCCAGCTCCGGCACCCGCACCGAGCCAGTCATTCAGTACCCCGCCAAGCTCTGGGGGCTGGCGCGACGGCCCGTCTTCAGCACCGCCTGCATCAGCGCCGGCCTACGCACCGCCACCGGCGGCTGCAGCGCCCGCGGCGGGCAGCGGGTTTCTCGGTGGAGCCTTGAAAACCGCCGCCGGTGTGGCCGGTGGTGTGATGCTCGCCCAAGGCATCAGCAGCTTGTTCAGCCATCATCAGCAGCCGCAAGTGATTGAAGAAATCATCGAAGAGCCGACATCGGCGGGCGGCAATGGCTGGGGCAACGACAACCAGCAGTTCGCCAACAACGATCGGTCCGGCTTTGATAGCGGCGGTTTCAACGACGACGACAGCTTCTATTCAGACGACGATTCCTTCGTCTGATCCCCCCAACGCCCGGCGACCCATGGCTCGCTGGGCGGTTTATCCGCGCAAACCCTCGGCAGGCTGGCATACTGCGGCCTTGTGTTTTACCTACCTGCCCGCTTGCCTGGGCCTCAAGAGGTTTGCCGGTGAAAAAAATTGCGGTCTTCGCGGATGTGCAGAACCTCTATTACACGGTTCGCCAGGCCTATGGCTGCCATTTCAACTACGCGGCGCTGTGGGCTGATATCAGCCAGCACGGTGAAATTGTCGAGGCGTACGCCTACGCTATTGACCGGGGCGACAGCAAACAGCAGCAGTTCCAGCAAATCCTGCGCAACCTGGGCTTCACGGTAAAACTCAAACCTTATATTCAGCGCAGCGATGGCTCGGCCAAGGGCGACTGGGACGTGGGCATTACCATCGACATCATGGACTCGGCTGCCAATGTCGATGAAGTGGTGCTGGCCTCGGGTGACGGCGACTTTGATCTGTTACTTGAGCGCATTGCCAACAAGCACGGGGTCACTACCGTGGCCTATGGCGTGCCCGGCCTGACCGCCAACTCATTGATCCGCGCGGCCACTCGCTACGTGCCGATTGAAGGCAACTTGCTGCTTAAATAACGCTCACTTTTGACAGGATTGATCAGGTTTGGAACGCATTGCGGTCATCGACTTTGAAACCACCGGGCTTTCGCCGAGCAGTTCGTGCCGGGCCACTGAAATTGCCGTGGTGATACTTGAACAGGGGCGCATCGTCGAGCGTTACCAAAGCCTGATGAACACCGGCGTGCGGGTGCCGGGGTTTATCGAGCAACTGACCGGCATCAGCAACGCCATGCTGCGCACCGCGCCGCCTGCCGATAGGGTGATGAACGAGGTCAACGAGTTCGTGGGGATTACCCCGCTGGTGGCACACAACGCGGCGTTTGACCAAAAGTTCTGGGACTTTGAAATGGGCCGCATCAAGCGCACCCGTTTGCAGAACTTTGCCTGCTCGCTGTTGCTGGCCCGGCGGCTGATGCCCGCCGCACCCAACCACAAGCTGGGCACCCTGACCGCCTTTGCCGACTTGCCCCACACCGGGCAGGCTCACCGGGCCATGGCCGATGCGGAAATGGCCGCCAACCTGACGGCCTACCTGACCGAGCAATTGCGCCAGCAGCACGGGCTGAAAGCGCTGGATCACGACCTGCTGTGTAAATTGCAGAAAGTCCCGGCAGCGAAGATCAACGAACACCTGAAGCGTTATCGCGGGGTTTAAAAGCAGCCCTCACCCCAACCCTCTCCCGGAGGGAGAAGGAGCTTTACCGAATAGTTTTCGGATTCAGCGCTATTGCTTGCAGACCGCAGATAATCAACAACATCCCCCAATCAGTCCCCTCTCCCTCCGGGAGAGGGTTAGGGTGAGGGCTTTTGATCCTCAACAGCACAGGTCAAAGTGTACGGGTCACTTTTGGTGCGTTCTGTTACTTATTATTTCGCAGCCCTTTGTCTAGAATCCCAAGTCCCCTGCCTTTGCCTTCCGAGCTGCCCCCATGCCTGCCGCACGTCGTTTCCCGTTACAACTGATCGGTGCTTTTTTTGCGTTGTACGTCATTTGGGGTTCGACCTATCTGGTGATTCGCATCGGGATTGAGTCCTGGCCGCCGTTGATGATGGCCGGGGTGCGCTTTCTGGTGGCGGGCTGTTTGATGTATGGCTACATGCGCTGGCGCGGGGCGCCGACACCGACCTTTGTGCAGTGGCGTTCGGCAGCCATGATCGGTTTTCTGTTGCTGGCCTGCGGCAATGGTGGCGTGACCCTGGCTGAGCACTCGGGCGTGGCCTCTGGTGTTGCGGCCCTAGCCGTGGCGACGGTGCCGCTGTTTACGTTGCTGTTCGGCTACTTTTGGGGCGCACGCAACACTCGCCTGGAATGGGCCGGTATCGCGCTGGGGCTGATCGGCATCGGCATGCTTAACCTCGGCTCCAACCTGCAAGCCAGCCCGCTGGGCGCGGCGATGATCCTCTTTGCGGCAGCCGCCTGGGCGTTCGGCTCGGTGTGGAGCCGCCATTTGCCGCTGCCCGCAGGCGCCATGGCCAGCGCCGCCGAAATGATCACCGCAGGTGTGGTGCTGCTGGCCGGCAGCCTGCTCAGCGGCGAGCGCATGACCCATCTGCCCACCGCCGCAGGCTGGGGCGCGTTGCTGTATCTGGTGTTCTTCGGCTCGATCATCGCCTTCAGCGCCTACATGTACCTGCTGAAAAACGTGCGCCCGGCCGCCGCCACCAGCTATGCCTACGTCAACCCGGCCGTGGCGGTGATGCTGGGCATCGTGTTTGCGGGCGAGAGCATTGGCGTCGAAGAGTGCCTGGCGATGGCGGTGATCATCAGCGCCGTGGTGTTGATCGGGTTGCCGCAGTGGCGCAAGCAGAAAACCGTCTGAATTAGGGTAAACTGCGCGCCATTGCACTTTATGCACCCCTGCGCAGACCTTTTTCGACGGTATTCCCATGACATTCGCCACCCTTGGCCTGATCGAGCCCTTGCTGCGCGCCCTTGAGGCGCTCGGCTACAAGACCCCCACTCCGGTTCAGGCCCAAGCGATTCCCGCCGTGCTGGCAGGCCGTGACCTGATGGCCGCGGCCCAGACGGGCACCGGCAAAACAGGCGGCTTTGCCTTGCCATTGCTGCAATTGCTGACCATGGAAGGGCCAAAGGTCACCAGCAACTCGATCCGCGCGCTGGTGCTGGTACCGACCCGCGAACTGGCCGAACAGGTTCACGAGAACATTCGCCAGTACGCCGAGCACCTGCCGTTGAGCACCTATGCGGTGTACGGCGGAGTCAGCATCAACCCGCAAATGATGAAGCTGCGCAAAGGCGTTGACGTGCTGGTGGCGACTCCGGGCCGCTTGCTCGACCTGTATCGCCAGAACGCGATCAAGTTCAACCAGTTGCAAACCCTGATTCTGGACGAAGCCGACCGCATGCTCGACCTCGGTTTTTCCGAAGAGCTGCGCGACATTTACCGTGCCTTGCCGAAAAAGCGCCAGACCCTGCTGTTCTCGGCAACGTTCTCGGACGCGATCCGCCTGTTGGCCGGGCAAATGCTCGACAACCCGCTGAGCATCGAAGTCAGCCCGCGCAACGTGGCGGCCAGCAGCGTCAAGCAGTGGGTGATCCCGGTGGATAAAAAGCGCAAGTCAGAGCTGTTTCTGCACTTGCTGCGCACCCAGCGCTGGAAGCAAGTGCTGGTGTTCGCCAAGACCCGTAACGGTGTAGATGAGTTGGTGGGCAAGCTGCAAGGCCTGGGGATCAACGCGGACGGCATCCATGGCGACAAGCCGCAGGCCACCCGTCAACGGGCGCTGGATCGCTTCAAGGCCAGCGAAGTGCAGATTTTGGTCGCCACCGACGTCGCCGCGCGCGGTCTGGACATCGACGACCTGCCGCTGGTGGTCAACTTCGACTTGCCGATCGTGGCCGAAGACTACATTCACCGTATTGGCCGCACCGGCCGAGCGGGCCAGAAAGGCGAGGCGATCTCGCTGGTCTGTGCGGACGAAGTGAACATGCTGTCGGCGATTGAGGTGCTGACCCGTCAGACATTGACCCGCCACGAAGAGCCTGACTTCGAGCCAGAGCACCGTGTGCCGCAAACCGATGCGACGGGCCAGGTGGTCAAAAAGCCGAAGAAACCGAAAAAGCCTAAAGCAGCAGGCGGTGGCGGCAAGCGCAACCTGGGCAAATGGGTGGACAGCGGCGATGTGGCCCCAGCCGAGCCTTCGGTCAAGCCTGTGCGCAAAGTTCCGGTGTTCAACACCGGCCCGCGCAAGCGCAAGCCATAACCCGCCCTTCAATATGTGGGAGCGGGCTTGCTCGCGATTCAGGCGCCTCGGTCAATCTGATTAGCGCGTCGATGCCATCGCGAGCAAGCCCGCTCCCACCCAGGTGTTCAGCGTTGTGCTTGCAACCAGCTTAAAACCCCCAACCCTGCGGCGCGCCCGCTGGCAAAGCAGCCGGTGAGCAAGTAGCCGCCGGTGGGGGCTTCCCAGTCCAGCATCTCGCCCGCGCAGAACACACCCGGTACTGCGTTGAGCATCAGGTTGTGATCCAGCGCCTCAAAGCGCACCCCGCCGGCGCTGCTGATGGCCTCGTCCAGCGGGCGTGCCTTGATCAGCGTCAGGGGCAGAGCCTTAATCGCTTTGGCCAACTGCGCCGGGTGGTTGAAGTCATCGGCCGGGGCCAGCTCGCGCAACAGTGCTGCTTTCACCCCGTCCAGACCCAACTGGCTGTGCAAATGCTTGCTCATCGAGCGTGAGCCGCGTGGCTTGGCCAAGGCCGCGGCGATTTTATCCACAGGCTTGTTGGGCAACAGATCGATCAGAACCGTCGCAGCGCCATGCTGGTTGATGGCCTCACGAATCGGCGCAGACCAGGCATAAATCAAACTGCCTTCGATGCCGCTGGCGGTGATCACGCATTCACCCAAGCGTGGTGCGCTGTGCTCCAGGGCAATGGCGATGTTCTTCAAGGGCGCCCCGGCGAACTTGCTGCGCAGCATCTCGCTCCAGCCCGCCACATCAAACCCGCAATTGCTCGGCTGCAAGGCCGCCAGCTCGACGCCGCGCTCTGCCAGCAGCGGCATCCACGCGCCATCAGAGCCCAGCCGTGCCCAACTGCCGCCGCCCAAGGCCAATACCACGGCATCCGGCTTGAGCTGTTTTTCGCCCTCGGGGCTGTCGATGCGCAACTGGCCGTCGGCTTGCCAGCCCAGCCAGCGGTGGCGGGTGTGGATAACTACGCCGGATTCGCGCAGGCGCTTGAGCCAGGCGCGCAGCAACGGCGCGGCTTTCATGTCGGTGGGGAACACCCGGCCCGAACTGCCGACAAAGGTTTCGATGCCCAGGTCGTGGATCCACTGGCACAGGGCATCGGCATCAAACGCCCGCAGCAACGGCGCCATGTGCGGCGCCCGCTCGGCATAACGCGATAAAAACGCCGGGTAAGGTTCGGAGTGGGTGATGTTCATGCCGCCGACACCCGCGAGCAAAAACTTGCGGCCTACCGACGGCATGCCGTCAAACAGATCCACCTGCACGCCCGCCTGGCTCAACACTTCGGCAGCCATCAAACCGGCGGGGCCACCGCCAATAATGGCGACGTGCGGGGAAGGGGAGGATGTGGGTTCAGTCATGGCAAGGCTGCAAATCGGCGAAATAAGCCGGGCATTCTACCTGAGGAACACCCACTACCCTGTGTAGGAGCGAGCTTGCCTCGCGATCTTTTGATCTTTTTAAAGATCGCGAGGCAAGCTCGCTCCTACACAGGCAAGGGCTGTACGAAAAACGTACAGCTTTCTGCAGGCCATACGCACCGTGGCCTGCAAAGGCTTTCACTCAGGTTATCCACAGGCAGTTCCACAGGCATTGTGGGTAAAAGACCCACAGCTTAATGACCGCCTGATGACAGCCAGACCTTCTGCGCGCTGTGGTGCAAGATCCCGTGGCGCCGTGCCAGCGCCTTGCGGTCTTTGCTGTAACCGCCGCCAATCACGCCCACCACCGGGATATCCCGGCCCAGGCAATGGCGCATCACGCTTTCATCCCGTGCCGCCACGCCTTCATCGGTCAGCTTCAAATAGCCCAGGGCATCGTCTTTATGCACATCCACGCCTGCGTCGTACAGCACCAGGTCCGGCTGATACAGCGGCAACAGGTAATTGAGCGCCTCGTCGACCACCTGCAAATACTCGGTGTCGCCCATGCCCATCGGTAGGCCTATGTCCCAGTCGCTTTGCGCCTTGCGAGCCGGAAAATTCTTTTCACAGTGCAGGGAAACGGTAATGGCATCGGGCGTATGTTCAAGAATTCGCGCCGTCCCATCGCCCTGATGCACGTCACAGTCGAAAATCAGTACGCGGTTGACCCGGCCGCTTTCCAGCAAGTAATGGCTGATCACCGCCAGGTCATTGAAGATGCAAAAGCCCGCAGGGTGATCGTAGTGGGCGTGGTGGGTGCCTCCGGCCAAGTGGCAGGCCAGCCCGTGTTCAAGGGCCTGTTCGGCGGCCAGCAGTGAGCCGCCCACGGCGCGAATGGTCCGCCGCGCCAGGGCTTCGCTCCAGGGCAAGCCCAGGCGGCGTTGATCTTCGCGGGCCAGTTCGCCGGCCATGTAGCGCTCGATATAGGCGCGGTCGTGGGCCAGCGCGAGGATATCCACAGGGCACAGCTCGGGGCGCAGCAAGTCGGCATCGCGGGTCAGCCCGGTGTCGATCAGGTGATCGTGCAGCAGGCGGAACTTGTCCATCGGGAAGCGATGCTCCGCGGGAAACTCCGGGCTGTAGTCTTCGTGGTAGATCAGCGGTACGGGCATAAGGATTTCACGTCGGAACGAGCGCTGGATATTAACAGCGCTGTACACTGCTGGGCATGTGCAAAGCCCGGTAACCACTGGAGAGGCCTGATGGAGCAGATCAAAGAGCTGGAAAGTCCGCGTTTGCGCCTGCGCCCCTGGCGTGACACTGACTTGCCAGAGTTCGCTGCCCTGTGCGCTGACCCGCAGGTGATGCGGTACTTCCCGGCGCCCCTGAGCCGCCTCGAAAGCGCAGCCCTGATTGGCCGTTTTCGCGGTCACTTTGCCGAATACGGCTACGGTATGTGGGCACTGGAGCGAAAAGACACCGGCGCCTTTATTGGCTGCACCGGGCTGTTAAATGTCAGTTTTGCCGCTGCATTCACCCCGGCCGTTGAAATAGGCTGGCGACTGGCGCCTGAACATTGGGGGTTGGGCTACGCCAGTGAGGCGGCCTGGGCGGTGTTGCGCTGCGCCTTTGATCGGCTGGCGCTGGACCAGGTGGTGTCGTTCACCAGCGAACCCAACCTGCCATCGCAAAAGGTCATGCAGGCCATCGGCATGCAGCGTGACCTGGATAGCGACTTTGAACATCCCAGGCTGGTTGAAGGTCATCCACTAAGGCCGCATGTGCTGTATCGCATTTCACGGGCACAGTGGCTGGAAACGTTGCACGGTTAAACGGGCTGAGGCCTGAACCGTAATTTTTTGTTGGCCGACGTAGCGAAGATTACGACGGTATTGCTCTGTGTGAGGAGAGTCTGAATGAGCCAAGTATTGGATGATCTGGTCAACTTGTTGACCCTGGAACCGATTGAAGAGAACCTCTTTCGCGGTAGCAGCCAGGACTTGGGCTTTCGCCAGCTGTTCGGCGGTCAGGTGCTGGGGCAATCGTTGTCGGCCATGAGCCAGACCGTAGAAGACGCTCGGCACGTGCATTCATTGCACGGTTATTTTTTGCGCCCCGGCGATGCCAGCTTGCCGGTGGTTTACCAGGTTGACCGGGTGCGTGATGGCGGCAGTTTCAGCACCCGCCGGGTGACGGCGATCCAGAAGGGTCAACCGATTTTCACCAGCAGCGCGTCGTTTCAATACGATGAGAACGGCTTTGAACATCAAAACCCGATGCCCGAGGTGGTGGGGCCGGAAAACCTGCCATCCGAGCTTGAGATGATTCGCCAGCGCGCGCACCTGATCCCTGAATCAATGCGTGAAAAGCTGCTGTGTGCCAAGCCCATCGAGTTCCGCCCGGTGGTCGGTGAAGACCCGTTCAACCCCCAGGTCAGCGACCCGATCAAATACGTGTGGTTTCGCGCCGATGGCACCTTGCCCGACAACCTGGCCCTGCACAAATACCTGCTGGCCTACGCCTCGGACTTCGGCTTGCTGACCACCTCGCTGCTGCCCCATGGCAAAGGCGTGTGGCAACGCGACATGCAAGTGGCCAGCCTCGACCACGCGTTGTGGTTCCACGGTGAGCTGCGCATGGATGACTGGTTACTCTACGCCATGGACAGCCCGTGGGCCGGTAACTCGCGCGGGTTCTCGCGCGGCAGTGTCTACAACCGCGCGGGCAAGCTGGTCGCCTCGGTGACGCAGGAAGGCCTGATCCGCCACCGCAAGGACTGGGCATGACACTCAAGGACATCAAGCATTGGGTGTTCGACATGGACGGCACCTTGACCCTCGCCGTGCATGACTTTGCGGCGATTCGTCAGGCGCTGAACATCCCGCCCGAAGACGACATCCTGACCCACCTCAACGGCTTGCCCGCTGACGAAGCGGCCGCCAAGCATGCCTGGTTGCTGGAGCATGAGCGCGAACTGGCATTGGCTTCCACGCCTGCGCCGGGCGCGATCGAGCTGGTGCGCGACCTGGCCGCCCGTGGTTTCCGCCTGGGCGTGCTGACGCGTAACGCTCAAGAGCTGGCGCACATCACCCTCAAGGCGATTGGTCTGGATCAGTGCTTTGCGCCGCAGGACGTATTGGGGCGCGAGAACGCCGCGCACAAACCCGACCCGGATGGTCTGCTGCAGTTGGCGCAAGCCTGGGCTGTTGCGCCGTCGGACATGGTGATGGTGGGCGACTACCGCTTTGACCTGGCATGCGGCCGTGCGGCGGGGAGCAAAACGGTACTGGTCAACGTCCCGGACAACCCGTGGCCCGAACTGACTGACTGGCACGCCAAAGACTGCGCCGAACTCCACCAACTGCTGAATTGACCCCCGTCTGTAGGAGCGAGCTTGCCTCGCGATCTTTTAAACGATCAAAAGATCGCGAGGCAAGCTCGCTCCTACAAAGAGCAGGGCAAACTTACCTCGCGAACAGCGCCTTTTGCCCTTCTGGCGAGGTGAACATCTCATCGCCGTTGTGGCCAACCCCCGGCACTTCAACCAAGCGTTGGTTGAGCCCCTGCGGATGGCGCTGGGTCAGGTAGTCAAAGTAGTTGTGCCCACGTATCAAGCGATACGCACCCTGGGCTTCGGCTTCGCAGCTTTTATCCAGCGCCGGATGGTTGGGGTCGGTGTCTTTGGCACCGAGCAAATAGGTAATGTCGCGGCTCACATAGTTTTGCTCAAGCGTGTGGTGCTTTTGCCCGGCCACGTAGGCGGGCAAGTCTTTCAGCCCGTATTTCCAGGTATTGAAGCCGGTGCAATTGGCTGGATCAAAGGTGGGCACCGGGCGCTGCTTGTCGAAATAGGCGTAGGACGACGGGTTGGCAATCACGTAACGCACCTTGATGCCTTCGGCCTCCAGGGCTTTGTCCGCCTGGGTGGTCAGGGCATAGCGCTGAGCCACTTGTGCTCCGCCCGAATGCCCGGCGATGACCACTTCGCGCAAATGGGGGAACAACTTGCGGTCGCCCAGGCGTTGCAAAATCTGGTCTATGGCCGCGTACGAACTCAAAGGTGTCGGACTGATCGCGGGCTCACCGGCCATCCAGTCATTGGCGTGCCAGCGCAGCACATCGTTGGGCAACGTGTGACGGGTGCCATCGCTCTCGTTGAGGAACTGCGGCGCAATCACCAGGGTTGTGGATAACTGTCCGGCTTGCGTCGCGGCTTTTTCGCCACTCTCCAGATAGGTTTGCGCATTGCGCAAGCGACCATGGATCACAATCAGCGCCCGCTGCACAGCGGGCAACGGTTGATTCCAGTTTTGACTGAGCCCGATATTCAGCTCGCTCGCGCCGATCTTCATCTGATCGGGGCTTAACACTTTGACCCCGTGTTCTGCGGCTATTGCCGAAGAGCACGCGAGCACCAGACCGACGACTGCCATCAACCGTTTTGCCATTTAAAGCCTCGCTGCCGAAAAGGTGTCGCATTGATTAATATCACCGTTGGCAAAACCGGTCTTGAACCACCTCACGCGTTGCGCAGAAGTGCCATGGGTGAATGAGTCGGGCATTACGCGCCCTTGTGACTGCTGTTGTAAACGGTCATCACCAATGGCGGTGGCGGCATTTAGAGCGGACTCAATGTCGCCCGGTTCCAGCCAGTCGTGACGTTTTTGCGCAAGGTTGGCCCACACCCCGGCCAGGCAGTCAGCTTGCAGTTCCTGACGCACCAATAAACCGCCGTCACCCTCCATGCGTTTGCCTTGCTGGCGGGCCATCTGCATTTTTGACGAAACCCCCAACAGCGTTTGCACGTGATGCCCCACTTCATGGGCGATCACATACGCCTGGGCAAAATCCCCGGCGGCCTTGAAGCGTTGGGCCATCTCCTGGAAGAAACTCATGTCCAGGTAAACCTTCTGGTCAGCCGGGCAATAAAACGGCCCGCTGGCCGCCGTGGCAAAGCCGCAGGCCGAACTGACCTGGCCGCGAAAAAGCACCAGCGTCGGGTCTTTATACGTGCGGCCTGACTGCTGAAACACCTGGCGCCAGGTGTCTTCGGTGTCGCCCAGAATCGCCCGTACAAAGTCAGCTTGCTGATCATTGGCAGGCGGTGCATGGCCTGCTTGTTGCGTCACCTGAGGTGACGACTGCTCCGTCAGTTGGCCACTGAGCTGGCCGAGAATCTGCAAAGGGTCCTGACCGGTGAGCAGACCAATCCCGACAATCACCACCACCGCCATCAGGCTCAAGCCTTTACCGCCGCCGATGCGCATTCCTCCACCGCCACCGGTACGTTGATCGCGCACGTCTTCAACGTTGTCGCTACGGCGGCCTTTTTTCCATTGCATGGAGGATTCCTCTGATAAATCTGTTTATTGAGTGTTGCTGCTCGGTAGGCACAGCGCCAGCCCGGCTGTCAGACGTTTGTTGAGCGGTGGATAAGTATGGACGTTGGTCGGATGACTTCACAGAGTTGTACTACATGCCGAGTCGACTGCTTGTAGGTTTGGGCTGACTGACTAAAGGGAGGGCGGAACGTAGGGTGGGCGTGACATTTTTCGTCATGCCCGAGGTTCCCATGCAAAAGAATAATCACGATGTTCCAGGGCCGGCCGAGACGAATGGCTTTGCGCACGTGGTGAAAATGATCAAAAGTGCTCAGCAGAGCGCCGCCATGGCTGTGAATGCGCATCTGATTGAGCTTTATTGGCAAGTCGGTGCTTTTATCAGTCAAAAACTTGAACACGCTGAATGGGGCGATTCTGTTGTCGAGCAACTGGCGGCCCATATTGCCCACACTCAGCCTGGGCTTAGAGGCTTTACCCGTCGAAATTTATTTCGTATGCGTCAATTCTATGAAGCGTACAAGGCAGAGGAACACTTAGTGTCAGCGCTGCTGACACAAATGCCCTGGACGCATCATTTAATGCTGCTAAGCCAATGCTCAATGGCACAGCAGCGAGCGTTCTACATACGTACGGCAATCGCTCAAAAGTGGTCGAGTCGTGAGCTGGGGCGCCAACTGCAAAGCGCATTATTTGAGAGAACGATCATTCAGCCTGCAAAGCTTTCGCCTGCATTAAAAGAGCGTATAGAGGACGTTACAAGCGTCTTTAAAGACGCTTATTTTCTGGAGTTTCTCCAATTGCCTAAGGGGCACAGTGAGTCAGGCTTGCATCAGGGTTTACTTGGCCATTTAAAAGCGTTTCTGACCGAGTTGGGGCATGACTTCTGTTTTGTTGATTCGCAGTACCCATTGCAGGTTGGCGCTCGTGACTTTGTGGTAGATCTGGTGCTGTTTCACCGAGGTTTGAATTGTCTGGTCGCGATTGAATTAAAGGTCGGGCGCTTCGAACCCGAGCACCTCGGCAAACTCAATTTCTACCTTGAAGCCCTGGACCGGGATCATCGCAGGCCGCACGAGAATCCGGCCATTGGGGTTTTATTGTGTGCCAGTAAAGAGGACGAAGTGGTTGAATACGCGCTGAACCGCTCATTGTCCCCGGCATTGATCGCCGATTATCAGACGCGTTTGCCGGACAAGAAGTTGTTGCAAGCCAAGCTCCACGAGTTTTATCTGCAAAACGTTCCCGTCGACGATGCGTAACCGCGTCCAGCCCTGCTCGGAGTTTTTACCCCTGTGAACATCGATACCCGCATCAAATACCGTCATCTGGTGTGCTTTCTGGAGATGGCACGCCAAGGCAGTTTGGCGCGGGCGGCGGATGTGTTGGCGGTGAGCCAGCCGGCCATGTCCAAAACCCTCAAGGAGCTTGAAGAGCTGCTGACGGTGAGTCTGTTTGTGCGCAGCAAAAGCGGTATCCGTCTGACCGAGGCCGGGGTGGCTTTCCTGCGTTATGCGACGCCGTCGGTGCAGGCTTTGCGCGAAGGGGTGAACGCCTTGCGCGGGGGCGAATACTCCGGGGGGACGGTGCGGCTGGGGGTGTTGTCCACCGTTGAGAGCCTGCTGGTACCCGAGTTGGTCAGCCGCCTGCACGCCCGCCATTCAGCGCTGGTGGTGAGTGTCGTGACCGGGCCGAGTGCGTATCTGTTGTCGCAGTTGCGTGTCGGTGATGTTGATTTGGTGATTGGGCGCATGACCGACAGCCCGGAAATTCAGGGCATGAACTTTGAGCACCTGTACAGCGAATCGATGACCCTGGTGGTGCGGCCGGGCCATCCGTTGCTGCAGGGCCCGCTGGACCGTAGCCAGCTGGAGCGCTACCCGCTGGTGTTGCCACTGGCCAACACCACCATCCGCACCTTTGCCGACAGCCTGTTTGTGCAGTGCGGCATCAGCCAGTCGCGCCAGCGTCTGGAAACCCTGTCAGTCACGGTGAGCCGCCGCTACGTGCTGCGTAACGATGCGGTGTGGATAGCCCCGCTGGATGCCGTGCGCCTGGACCTGGCCAGCGGCGAACTGCATGAGATCGACCTGGGCCAGCGTGAGCCGGGCGGTTCGATCGGCATTTGCAGTAACGCCCATGTGCCCATGTCGGTGGCGGCCCAAGGCTGTGTCGAGGTGCTGCGTGAGCTGGGGCAGGCCTATGCCGAAGGTGTTTATCCATAACCATTTGGTTATGTTTTGGATTGGCCTTTTCAATAGTGCTTGAACCACTGTTGTTTAAAACTGGCGCCTGGCCTTTATAAAAACAACAGGAGATCGACATGTCTGATGCAGACAGCCGGCGCTTTATCATCCGTGACCGCAACTGGCACCCCAAAGCCCTGACCCCTGATTACAAAACCTCGATTGCCCGTTCCCCGCGCCAGGCGCTGGTGAGCATTCCGCAATCGGTGAGCGAAACCAGTGGCCCTGATTTTTCCCACCTCAAATTCGGCAAGTTCGACAACGACCTGCTGTTGAACTTCAACAATGGCGGTTTGCCGGTCGGTGAGCGGATTTTGCTCTCGGGTCGTGTCTGCGACCAATACGGTAAGCCGATCCCGCACACCCTGGTAGAGATCTGGCAAGCCAACGCCGGTGGCCGTTATCGCCACAAAAACGACCGCTATCTGGCCCCGCTGGACCCGAACTTTGGTGGCGTGGGCCGCACACTCACGGACAGCCAGGGCTATTACAGCTTCCGTACCGTCAAGCCCGGCCCTTACCCGTGGCGCAACGGCCCCAATGATTGGCGCCCGGCGCATATTCACGTGTCGATCAGTGGCCCGTCGATTGCCACGCGCTTGATTACCCAGTTGTATTTCGAAGGCGATCCGTTGATTCCGATGTGCCCGATCGTCAAGTCGATTGCCAACCCTGAAGCCGTGCAAAGCCTGATTGCGCGGCTGGACATGGGCGCCGCCAATCCGATGGATTGCCTGGCCTATCGCTTTGACATCGTGCTGCGCGGTCAGCGCAAGACTCACTTCGAAAACTGCTGAGGAGCCTCGTCATGCCTATCGAACTGCTACCCGAAACGCCATCGCAAACGGCTGGCCCTTACGTGCATATCGGCCTGGCGCTGGCCGCCGCCGGTAACCCGTCACGTCCGGAAGAAATCTGGAACGACATGGCCAAGCCTGACGCGCCGGGCGAGCACATTGTGCTGGTCGGCAACGTCCATGACGGCAATGGCCATTTGGTCCGCGACTCCTTCCTGGAGTTCTGGCAAGCCAACCACGAAGGCGTTTACGACGAACATTTCGACTCCGAGAAGCCTTTCAACAGCTTCGGGCGTACGGCTACAACCTTTGATGCCGGGGAATGGACGCTCAACACGATCAAGCCGGGTGTGGTCAAAAATGCTGCCGGTGTGCCGATGGCGCCGCACATCAACGTGTCGCTGTTTGCCCGCGGGATCAACATCCATTTGCAGACCCGTCTGTACTTCAGCGATGAGCCGGAGGCCAACGGCAAATGCCCGGTGCTCAACCTGATCGAGCAACCACAGCGCCGTGAAACCCTGATTGCCCATCGCTGCGAAGTGAACGGCAAACCGGCGTACCGTTTTGATATCTATATTCAAGGCCCGAACGAAACGGTGTTCTTCGACTTTTAAGGGCTGCATGTGGGAGCAGGTTAACCCGCCTGACTCCCACATCAATGACTCACTCGTACTGCGTCACCCCCGCCATATGCCGCCCGGCGATGTAGCCAAAAGTCAGGGCCGGCCCAAGATTTATCCCACCTGCCGGGTAGTACCCGCCCATGATGCTGGCCATGTCCGTGCCTGCCGCATACAAGCCTTTTATTGCCTGACCGTCTGCGTTCAGCACTTGGGCGTGTTCGTTGGTTTTGAGCCCGGCAAAGGTGCCAAAGCAGCCGGGTTCGACCTTGACCGCGTAAAACGGACCTTTGCTGATCGGTGCCACGCAAGGGTTGGGCTTATGCAGCGGGTCACCTTGCTTGCGGTTGTACGGGGTTGAGCCGCGGCCAAACTGTGGGTCCTGGCCTGTTTGCGCGTGGCGGTTGTAGTCGTCCACGGTGGTTTGCAAGCCCTTGGCGTCAATGCCACACACGCGGGCCAGGCCTTCTAGGGTGTAGGCGCTTTTCAGGTAGCCGGACTGGATAAACGGCCCCACGGGGATGGGAAACGGCCGCGAGATGCCGAGCCCGTAGCGGCGCTGGAAGTCATGGGTGCAGATCAACCACGAAGCGACCGGTTCACCGGCTGGTGCTTGTTCCACCATGGCGGTGACGTAATCGTAATAGCCATTGGCTTCGTTGACGAAGCGCTGGCCGTTGCTCAATACGCCAATGATCCCCGGCTTGGCGCGTTCAATGATGTGCGGAAAGTGCCCGATGCTGCCGTCGCTGTGCGTGACGCGGGACACCGGAGCCCAGGCGACCGTGGAGTGCAAGTCGCTGTTGATCTGACCGCCAGCGCTTTCACCGAGGGTCAGACCATCGCCATTGACGCCCAGCGGCGGCAGGGCCAAGTGTTCGTGGCCGGTCGGTGTGCGCGGAAACAGCGCCTTGCGTCGCTCAATATCATTGGCGAAGCCCCCAGCGGCCAGCACCACCGCCTTGAGGGCGCGAATGCGGATGTCCCCGCGTGCTGTCTTGACCACTGCGCCAGTAACGCCTGCCTCGTCCTGAGTGAGTGATGTGACCGGTGCGGATTCCCACAGCAACACGCCCAAGTCTTCAGCCGACTTGGCCAGTCGTGCCACCAGCGCCACGCCGTTGACCAATTGCAAGGCGCGGCCATGCAGGGCGAGGTCAATTAGGTGGCGGCCAAAGCGCTTGGTCACGTGCCAGGCGGCCAGCAGTGAGCGTGTCAGGTTGAGAAAGGCCGCAAGGTCTGGCCCGGCCATGATCGGCATGCCCATAAAACTGGTTTCGCGCATGGTTTTGCGCAGCCGCTTGAGCAGCTTTCCGACCTCGCGGCCGTTATAGGGCGCGGCGATCACCGAGCGCCCGCCAGTCCCGGCGCCAGGGGTGTCGCCGTGGATGTCGGCAATGGCATTGCCATCGGCAAACTGCAAGCGGGTATGGCGCTCGAAGAACGCCACCATTCGCGGGCCAGCCTCCAGAAACGCGTCAATCATGGCCGGGTCGTAACGCTCGCCCAATTCATGCTTGAGGTAGGTGCGCGGCAATTCTACGTCTTCAATGATCCCGGCGCGTTTAGCCAGCGGGTTGCACGGCACCCAGGCCCAGCCGCCGGACCAGGCCGTGGCACCGCCGAAGACAGCATCCTTTTCGACCACGATAACTTTTTGCCCGTGCCAGGCGGCCGTGACGGCTGCGGACAAACCGGCCGCACCGGAGCCGACAATCAGCACATCACAGTCGATAACGTCAGGTTGAGGGGCTGCGGTCATGGTGGGGCTCCGGATTGAATCATTTTTGGAATTGAGTTCCAAAATATAAAGATTTGCTCTAAAAACAACAACCCCGAGTGTGTTTGTTCAGTTCCAGCTTTTGCGTTTGCGGGTTTACCTTTTAGAATCCTTTCATTTGCGAGGGCTTTGTATGGCTGGCAGTCAGATCGAACGGGTGTTCAGTGTGCTTGAGAGTCTCACGCAGGAGCCTCGCGGCGTGCCGATGCAGACGCTCGCCGAGCAATTGGGCATCCCTAAAAGTGCAACCCACCGCTTGCTCACCGAGTTGGTGCGGTTGGGCTATGTGCGGCAAAACAGCGAGAACAGCCGTTACCATCTGTCGACCAAGCTGGTCGCCATGGGCTTTCAATACCTGGCCAGCAGCGGGGCCGACATTGTGCAGCCGATCCTTGATCGGCTCGCCCAGGAAACCGGCGAACTGGTGCGTTTAGGCGTGGTGGACGGTGAGCGCCTGACCTGGATCGCCAAGTCCCAGGGCGCCCGCTCTGGCCTACGCTATGACCCGGATATGGGCCGCGATGCGCCGCTGTATTACACCGCGTCCGGGCATGCCTGGCTGGCCAGCATGAGCGATGCCATGGCCCTGGCACAGGTTGAACGCCAGGGCATTACGCCCCCCGAAGGCGTGGGGCCGAACGCACCGCACTCCAATGTGGAGTTGCTCGAGCGTCTGCGTATCGCCCGCGAGCAGGGCTATGCCTGCGTCGAAGAAAGTTCGGCGATTGGCACCAGCGCTATTGCCGCCGTGGTGCGCAGCCCGCTGGGCAAGCATGTGGTCGGTGTGTTGAGTGTGGCTGGCCCCAGTGCACGCCTGCCTCAGGCCCGCTTACACGAGCTGGCGCCATTGCTGCTGCAGTTCACCGAGGAGTTGTCAGTGGCCTGCCAGGCATCTGAACTGTTCGACGCCTGACGGCTAAATTGAACAGAGTGGTTAATTTATCTTGCAAGAAAGTGGAACTGGATTCTAAATTAATCGGAATTCTGTGATTCCATAATTCTTACAAGAGGATCAGCATTTTGAACGCTCCACTGCGTATCGCTTTGGTGGGCGCCGGCATCATGGGCCGCCAGCACCTTCATCATCTAAAAGGCCTCGACAGCGCTGTGCTCTGCGCGGTCGCAGATCCTGCGCCGCAGTCGGCCGGGTTTGCGGCGCAATGCGGGGTCGAATGGTTTGCTGACACGGCGCAGATGTTGGCGGCCGCAAAGCCCGATGGCGTGATCATCGCAAACCCCAACACCTTGCACGTGAGCACGGCGCTGACCTGCCTGGCAGCGGGTGTGCCGGTGCTGCTGGAGAAACCCGTAGGCGTGGATCTGGCAGAGGTGCGTACGCTGGTGGCGGCGTCGCGGGACAGTGGCGTGCCGGTGTTGGTGGGCCATCATCGGCGCCACAACCCGCTGATTGTGCGGGCCCATGAGCTGGTGCACAGCGGGGCGCTGGGGCGTCTGAGTACGGTGACTGCGTTGTGGCAACTGCAAAAGCCCGAGAGCTATTTCGACATTCCGTGGCGGCGTGAGGCCGGTGCGGGGATGCTGCTGACCAACCTGATCCACGACCTGGATCTGTTGCGCCATTTGTGCGGCGAAGTGCGACAGGTGCAGGCCATCACCAGCAATGCCGTGCGCGGCTATGGCAATGAGGACTGTGCGGCGGTCTTGCTGCAATTTGAAAACGGTGCGCTCGGTACGTTGACCGGTTCTGATGCCGTGGCCGCGCCCTGGAGCTGGGAACTGGACTCGGGGGAAAACCCGGTGTACCCGCGCCAGAGCGATCAACCCTGTTATTTGCTGGCAGGCACCGGCGGGGCGTTGAGCATCCCGCAGCTCAAACGCTGGCATTACGCCGAGGACGGCGCGGGCTGGCACCACCCGTTGCTGGTCGAGCAAGAAGCCTTCAAGCCCGATGAAGCCCTGCGTTTGCAACTGGAACATTTTGTTCGGGTGATTCGACGCGAGGTTGCGCCGTTGGTGAGCGCGGCGGATGCCGCCCGCACCCTGGCGCTGATTGAAGCCATTCGTGAAGCCGCTGCCACTGGCCGGGCCTGTGCCCCAGCCCCTATCGACGCCTGAAAGAGCCCACTATGAATTCTCGCCCTTTGTCCCTTGCTGCCCTGACCGTGCTGGAAGTCTCGCCGGTCGACATGATCGACATTGCCGCCCGCACCGGCTACAGCCATGTCGGTCTGCGCCTCGAACCTGCCACGCCAGAGGAGTACCACTTCCCGCTGGTCAATGACCCGGCTTTACGCAGGCAAACCCTCAAGCGCCTGCACGACACCGGCATCAAAGTGCTCGATATCGAGATTCTTCGCTTGAAGCCGCAGACCTGCGTGTCAGATTTCGACAAGATCCTGTCTGTGGGCGCTGAATTCGGCGCCACCGAGTTGCTGGTGGCCGGCAATGACCCCGATGAACAACGCATGACCGATAACTTTGCGCAATTGTGTGACTTGAGTCGCCCTTACGGGATCTATCCTCATCTTGAGTTCATGCCGTGGACCGATGCCAAGAACCTGCAGCAGGCGGTGCGGGTGGTTGAGCAGGCGGGCCGCGTCAATGGCTGCGTATTGGTCGATGCCTTCCATTTCAACCGCTCTGGCTCAAGCCTTGAAGACCTGAGCCGAGTAGAGCCGTCGCGCATGCGCTATATGCAGTTGTGCGACGTGGCGGGGCCAACGCCCGATGACATGCAGGAAATTTTGCGCCAGGCGCGTAATGAACGGCGTTTTCCCGGCGACGGTGACTGCGATTTGCTCGGCTTGCTGCGATTACTGCCCCAAGACATACCGCTGAGCCTTGAAATCCCCTGCGTAGAACTTCAGGCACAAGGCGTCAGCGCCGAACAACGGGCGCAATGGGCGATTGATAAAACCCGGGTGCTTTTGCAACAGCTGTAGTGCGTAGCGCCCGGATGCGGGTGGCTGAGTGCTGTGAGTCCATTGCTCCACATTGAGGTGTTCGATGACATTGCCTACGCCACTCTCAGGCGTTAACCAGCCACTCAAGGGCATTCTGCTGATCGTGATCGCGACGGCGTTGTTCTCCAGTCATGACGCGCTCTCCAAGTACTTGAGCGGTTTGTACCCCGTGGTGATGGTGGTGTGGGCGCGCTATATGGTGCACACCTTGCTGATGGCCAGTTACTTCTTGCCTCAGTCGGGGCTACGGGTGCTGCGCAGCAAGCGCCCGTTGCTACAGGTGTACCGGGCGATCTGTTTGCTGGGGTCCGGGCTGTTCTTCACCTTCGGGCTGCTGTACATCCCGTTGGCGGAAAACACTGCGGTTAACTTTTTGGCACCGTTATTGGTGGCGGCCCTGTCCGGGCCGTTGCTGGGCGAAAAAGTCACCCGGGGGCAATGGATTGCAGTGAGCTGCGGGTTTATCGGCGTGGTGGTGATCATCCATCCGGGGGGCGACTTGTTCACCCCGGCGGTGCTGCTGCCGATGTCGGCAGCGCTGTGTTTCAGTTGCTACCAGATCCTCACGCGCAAACTCAGCCTGTACGACACACCGACCACCAGTAACTTTTTTGCCGGGTTGTTTAACGCGCTGGTGCTGAGTGCGATGGTGCCGTTCTTTTGGCAGACGCCGACCTTGGTGCATGGCCTGGAAATGCTTGCGCTTGGCTCCCTGGGTATGACCGCGCACTTGCTCCTGACGCAGTCGTTCCGCCTGGCGGCCCCGGCCTTGCTGGCGCCTTTTAGTTACTGCCAGATCGTGTTTTCCGGGTTGCTGGGCTGGCTGCTGTTCAACCATACGCCGGACCTGACCTCACGGATCGGCATCGCGATTGTCTGCATCAGCGGGTTAGCGGCGGCTTGGCAACAGCGCAAGAAAAGGGCGGTTTAACCCTCAACTCCCTGTAGGAGCGAGCTTGCCTCGCGATCTTTTGACCTGAAAAAAAGCCCCTCTCCCGAAGGAGAAGGGCTGTTTGAACGCTTCGGATCGAACTCAAACCTGCGGGATTTTTCGCGGGGCCATGAAGTACATCCACGTCAGCGCAATGAAGTACATCGCCGGAATCATGGTGAACAACACGGTGTAGTTGTTGTTGGTGACGGTCAGTACATAACCCACGATTTGCGTCATGAACATGCCGCCGATGGCCGCGCACATGCCGCCAAAGCCGAACACCGTGCCCATCATGTGTTTAGGCGTGTAGTCCATCACCATGCTCCACACGTTGGCGGTCCAGGCCTGGTGCGCGCCCAGGGCCAATGCGATGGCGCCCACGGCAACCCACAGTTGGCTGGAGCCAGCGGCCATGACCACGCCGATGATGCATATCGCACACAGGAACATCGACACCAGCCGTGCCTTGACCGCCGCCATGCCGCGACTGATCAGCATCGAAGACAAAATCCCGCCACCGACGCTGCCGAAGTCGGCCGTGATGTAGATGATGATCAACGGGATGCCCATCTGCGTCACGTTGATGCCCAGGTTGTATTGCTGGTTCAAGAACGGCGGCAGCCAGTACAGGTAGAACCAGAACACCGGTGCGGTCAGCGAGTAAGACAACGCAAAGGCCCAGGTCCCGCGCATTTTCAGGATCGTGGCGAAACTGACTTTCTGTTGCTCCGGTTCTTTTTCGCTCTGGATGTAATTCAGTTCCTGTTTGCTCACGGTTGGGTGGTCTTCAGGGTTGTAGTACTTCAGCCCCCAGAAGATCAGCCAGATGCCGCCCAACGCCGCCATGCACAAAAACGCGGCTTGCCAGCCCCACACATGCAGCACCAGAGGCAACAGCATCGGGGTGAACATGGCGCCGACGTTGGTCCCGGCGTTGAAGATACCGCTGGCCACTGCGCGCTCACCGGCAGGGAACCACAGGCGCGTGGTTTTCACGCAGGCCGGGTAGTTGGCGGCTTCGGTCAGGCCGAGAATAAAGCGGCACATCATAAAGCCGACGGCCGAGGTGGCCAGGCCGTGGGCGCCGGTGGCCAGGCTCCACAGCAACACGGCGCAGAAGAACACGCGTTTGACCCCAACCCGGTCGATCAGGCGACCTTGCAGGACGAAGCCAATGGCGTAGCCCACCTGAAACCAGAAGTTGATGTTGGCGTAGTCCATCGCCGTCCAGCTCATTTCCTTGGCCAGAATCGGTTGCATCACGCCCAGTGCGGCGCGGTCGATGTAGTTCAGCGTGGTCGCGAAAAACACCAGGGCGAGCATGCCCCAGCGGGTTTTACCAATGGCCATGGCGCCGCGGATCTTGTCGCCAATACCGGCGTGCGGGGTGCTTTGGGCAGAGTTGACGTGTGTCGATTGAGAAGGGGTCATGGCTATTTACCCGTCCGTTGAAAGGTCGGGTACCACGCAGGCGGCAGAGCAAAGCAGAGCGTCATATCAATAAGAGCAAGCATGAGTGGTTACCCGTTTTTTTTGGAATTGTTATGTGGTGTTGTGCAGCATTTATTGCAAAAGGTACGGGTTGGATGGTGGCGATTGGACAAAAAGTCGTCAATTCAACAAAGGGCATAGTGTTCGATAATCGCACGCAAAACTAACCGGTTGGTACAGACTGGTTGCTCAATGATAGGGTGCCCTTAATAATCAGGCTATTAGAAATGCCGTCGGTTGCAGGCGGTGGCAATCATGGGAGTGTTAAATGAAGCGTTCAATCGCCACTGTTTCCTTGAGCGGCACCTTGCCGGAAAAGCTCGACGCCATTGCCGCAGCGGGTTTTGACGGGGTTGAGATCTTTGAAAATGACCTGCTGTACTACGACGGCAGCCCCCGCGAAGTGCGCCAGATCTGCGCAGACCTCGGCCTGGAAATCAGCCTGTTCCAACCGTTCCGTGACTTTGAAGGCTGCCGCCGCGACCGTCTGGCGCGCAACCTCGACCGCGCCGAGCGCAAATTCGACTTGATGCAGGAACTCGGTACCGACCTTGTGCTGGTGTGTAGCAATGTCGCCGCCGACTCGGTAGGTGATCGGCAAATCTTGCTGGACGACTTGAGCCTGCTGGCCGAACGCGCCGGGGCGCGTAACCTGCGCATCGGCTACGAAGCCCTGGCCTGGGGGCGGCACGTCAACACCTGGCAACAGGTCTGGGACCTGGTGCGCGAGATCGACCACCCGAGCCTTGGCGTGCTGCTCGACAGCTTCCACACCTTGTCGCTCAAAGGCGACCCGAGCGGCATTGCGCAGATTCCCGGCGACAAGATCTTCTTTGTGCAAATGGCCGATGCGCCCATTTTGGCGATGGACGTGCTGGAGTGGAGCCGTCACTTCCGTTGCTTCCCGGGGCAGGGCGAGTTCGACTTGCCGGGCTTTCTGGCGCCGATCATTCAGAGCGGCTACACCGGGCCCTTGTCGCTGGAGATCTTCAATGACGGCTTCCGCGCAGCGCCTACCCGCGCCAACGCGGCAGATGGCCTGCGTTCATTGCTGTACCTCGAAGAGAAAACCCGCGAGCGGCTGGTCCAGGAGGCCGCGCCTGCCGCCAGTCTTGAGCCGTTGTTTTCGCCACCCAAGGCCAGTGACTACAAGGGCATTGAGTTTCTGGAGTTCGCTGTCGATGACAATCAGGGTGCGCAACTGACCCACTGGCTTGAGCGTTTGGGCTTCAGCAAGGCCGGTCTGCACCGCTCCAAAAATGTCAGCTTGCTGCGTCAGGGCGACATCAACCTGGTGCTCAACGCCGAGCCTTATTCATTTGGGCATAACTTTTTTGAGGCGCACGGCCCGTCGCTGTGCGCCACCGCCATTCGCGTGCAAGACAGCGCCAGCGCGCTGGCCCGTGCCGTGGCCTATAAAGGCCAGCCCTATCGAGGCCTGGTCGGCCCCAATGAGCTGGAACTGGCGGCGGTTCGTGCGCCGGATGGCAGCCTGATTTATCTGGTCGATCAGGACGAAGCGGGTAACCCGTTGTACGAATCGGACTTCAACCTTGCGACCGCCCACACCGGCCAAGGCGGGCTCAAGCGCATTGACCACATGGCCATGGCGTTGCCAGCCGACAGCCTCGACAGCTGGGTGCTGTTCTACAAGAGCCTGCTGGACTTTGAAGCGGATGACGAAGTGGTGTTGCCGGACCCGTACGGGTTGGTCAAAAGCCGCGCATTGCGTAGCCGTTGCAGCACGATTCGTTTGCCGCTGAACATTTCCGAGAACAAAAACACCGCCATCTCACATGCGTTGTCGAGTTATCGCGGCTCCGGTGTGCATCACATTGCGTTTGAGTGCGACGACCTGTTTGCTGAAGTCAGCCGCGCCAAAGCCGCAGGCGTGCCGCTGCTGGATATCCCGTTGAACTACTACGACGACCTGGCGGCGCGCTTTGATTTTGACGATGAGTTCTTGAGCGAACTGGCCTACTTCAACGTCTTGTACGACCGCGACGCTCAGGGCGGTGAGTTGTTTCATGTGTACACCGAGCCGTTTGCCGGGCGCTTCTTCTTTGAGTTGTTGCAGCGCAAAAACGGCTATGCCGGCTATGGCGCGGCCAACGTGGCGGTACGTTTGGCGGCGATGGCCAAGTCGCGCACCGGGGCGGTGCGTCAGGCCAAGCTGTAGGACGTTGCGCGAATACGTTTGTCGACTTCCTTCGATGAACCTCTCGGGCCATAATCGCGGCCATCTTCCGATGGCCGTGAGCCTGTAATGACCCAGATAACAGAAGTCGACACCGACGCCACGGCGCCCGCAGTCGAACCGCGCAAGAGCCGGAAAAACAACCCGGAAAAGACCCGCGAAAACATCCTTCAGGAAGCCCTGGCCGAGTTCGTCGAACAGGGGCTGGCGGGCGCACGCGTGGATGCCATCGCGGAACGTACCCGCACTTCCAAACGCATGATCTATTACTACTTCACCAGCAAAGAGCAGCTCTACGTCGAAGTGCTGGAGAAGCTCTACGGCGAGATCCGCAGCACCGAAAACCTGCTGCACCTGGATGAAATGGAACCCCGGCAGGCGATTAAAAAGCTGGTTGAATTTACCTTTGATCACCACGACCTGAACGCCGATTTTGTGCGCATGGTCAGCGTCGAAAATATCCACAAGGGCGAATACATCAAGCGTTCGGAAGGCATCAAGGCCATGAACGACACGATTGTTCATGCCCTCGAAGAGATCCTGCGTCGTGGCGTTGAGCAGCAGGTGTTCCGCCCCGGTTTAAATCCGTTGGACGTGCACCTGCTGGTCAGTTCGTTCTGTTTTTACCGCGTGTCCAACCGCTACACAGTCGGTGAGATTTTTCAGATCGATTTGTCCGACCCGCAGGTTAAACAGCGTCAGCGCGAGATGATCTGCGACTCGGTGCTGCGCTATTTACAGGTGTGAGTAAGACAAGGCCTTAGCCGTTCATTTCCTGGCCATTCATTTCCTGGCTGTTCATTTCCTGAAAATGCGCGAGCAGGCGTGAGGCGTCAGCGGTGGCGCCGCTGATCAGTTCAAACGCCTTGACCGCCTGGAACACCGCCATGTTGCCGCCGTCCAGCGTGCGGCAACCCAGCGCGCGGGCATGGCGTAGCAACTCGGTTTGCAACGGGAAGTACACAATCTCGGCCACCCACAGTTCTGAGCGCAGCCACTGTGCGGGCACGGGCATGCCCGGCAGCTTGGCCATGCCCATGGGCGTGGTGTTGACCAGCCCGTTGGCCTTGCTCAGCGAGGTTTCAAGATCGGTGCCCGCCCCGGCCCGCGAGCCGGCAAAGTGCTGATTCAAGTTGTCTGCCAGGCTCTGTGCGCGGGCTTGGTCGACGTCAAAAATATCCAGCCGGTGTACGCCTTCGCTGAGCAATGCGTAGGCCACCGCAGAGCCTGCGCCACCCGCGCCCATTTGCACCACGTGCTGCACGGCAACGCCGCTCAAGCCGCGACGAAAACCCTCGGCAAACCCCGAACAGTCGGTGTTGTGGCCGATGCGCTTGCCGTCCCGGAAAATCACCGTGTTCACGGCGCCAATACCACGGGCCTGATCAGATAACTCGTCCAGCCAGGGCATGATCGCCTGCTTGCACGGGTAGGTAATGTTCAAGCCGCTGAAGCCCATACGCTCAGCGGCGGTCAGCAGGTCGGGCAGGGCGTTGTTATCGAGCTGCAACACGTCCAGATCGATCAACTGGTACACGTAACGCAGCCCTTGCGCCTCGCCTTCGCGCTCGTGCATTGCCGGTGTGCGGGAGGCCTGGATACCGGCGCCGATCAGCCCGGCCAGCACTGACTTGGGTGTGTGGGTCGACATGCGCTTAGCCCTTAAGTTGGCGGCTGAGGTGTTGCAAGGCCAAGCGGTAACCGTTGCTGCCAAACCCGCACAACACGGCTTGGGCAATGCCCGAGACGAAGGAGTGATGCCGGAAGGCTTCGCGGGTATGGACGTTGGACAGATGCACTTCAATCACTGGCAGTTCACTGGCGACCAAGGCATCGCGAATGGCCACCGATGTGTGGGTCCAGGCGGCCGGGTTGATCACAATCGCGGCACAGCGCTGGCGAGCGCCATGGATCCAGTCGAGCAGTTCGCCTTCGTGGTTGGTTTGGCGAAACTCAACGTTCAAGCCTTCTTCGCGGGCCGTCTGGCCGCACAAATTGGCAATGTCTGCCAGCGTTTCGTGGCCGTAAATACCGGGTTCGCGGGTGCCAAGCAAGTTCAGGTTGGGGCCGTTAAGCACCAGGACGATAGGGGACATAGCAAGCCAACTCTACTTTGTTTTTATAGGGTCGCCTGAGCGCTGCTCAAGCGGTTGGCTTAAATTGTACCAGCCGGTTAATAAGGTCAATTGGGTGACAAATACCGACCCCGGTTTACGCCATTAAGTGGGCGTTTATCGAACAGTGCGCGGTTGTCGCTAATATCAATTGAAAATCATTCTCGACAAAAAGTAAGATAGCCGCCCCTTTTCCTCATGCGTCAGGGAGTCGGTTTGTCGGATATGGACCTCAAGGGCTTGTTCCTCAAGCATGCCAGTACCCTGCGCGGGTACCTGGCGCGCAAGGTGCGAGACCCACAGCTGGCCGCCGATCTGGTGCAGGAGAGCTTCCTGCGCCTGGCCGAGCGCGGGCGCAAGGAACAGATCGACAACTCCCCCGGTTACCTCTACCGCGTGGCGGGCAACCTGCTAGTCGATCACATCCGCCAGGAAAACCGGCGCAAAACCGACTCGGTGACGCACGAGGCCTTGGCTAACATCGAGGACGAAATGGCAGAGCTGGAGGCTCAGGCAATGGCTGAACAACAGCGCATGGCGCTCAAGCAGGCACTGTCAGAGCTGCCCGAGCGCACGCAGGAAATCTTCCGCCTCAACCGCATCGAAGGCATGACCCATGCAGAAGTGGCGCGCCAACTTGATATTTCTGACAGCTCCGTGCAAAAGCATCTGTCCAAAGCGCTGGCGTATGTCATGCAACGACTTCAAGCAGCTGAGAAATAACCTACCTGAGTTTCGATAAACGGCTTACTGAATATCGGCAGGCCAGACGTCACTGCTTATACATAACGAGAAATTGAGATTCACACGTGAATAGCCAAGGCCGCGAACAACAGATCATCACTGAGACGGCCGCCGAGTGGGCGGTGCGCCTGCACGCGGGTGACCTGGACGCGGCGGCGCAGGTGCAACTTGAACAATGGCTGGCCGCTGATGAGCGCCACGCGCCTGCCTTGCAGTTTGCCAAGCAAACCTGGGCGGCCTTGGGGGCCTTGGCGCAGGACCCGGAAATGGCCAGGCCAACCCCACGCCGTCAGCGCCCGGAAGCGCCGCGCCCTG
>NZ_WIVZ01000046.1:0-37075 GCF_009600325.1 Pseudomonas sp. FSL R10-2189 | reverse complement strand
AGTGGCTGGCCGACCAGCGCACCGCCACCGGCGAGCGCCGCACGCTGACCCTGGCCGATGGCAGCCGCCTGAGCCTGGATGCGCGCACGGTGGTCGACATTCTGTTTGACGGGCTGCAACGCCGGGTGCTTCTGCACCAAGGCGCGGTGCAGGTCGACGTCGCCAAAGATGCCTCGCGGCCGTTTATTGTCGACTCCGGCGATGGCACGGTGCGGGCGCTGGGCACGCAGTTTATGGTGCGCAAGGACGACGGCGGCAGCCTGGCGTCGGTGCAGCAGCACAGTGTGCTGTTGACCAATCGTGCTGGCCGTCGGCAAACCATTGAGGCCGGGCAAGTGTTCGCCTTCACCGAACAGGGCATCGACCCTCAGACGCCGAGCTGGCGCAGCCGGGTTGACTGGCTCGAAGGCCGCATCGACGTGCGCGATGAACCGCTCGGGCAACTGATCGAGGCCCTGCGCCCTTATCGCGCCGGGCTGTTGCGTGTCAGCCCGCAAGCCGCGCAACTGCGGGTGTATGGGGTGTTTGCCCTGGACGACAGTGACCGCACCTTGCGTTCACTGGCCGAAACGCTGCCGGTGCAGGTGAACCGCCACGGCTTCTGGTTGACCACGGTGGATGTGCGTACGGCCAGCGCTTAAAAAAAACTGAAAAAAGGTGAGGGGGTTTTGCGTAACGCGGGTCTTGGTTACTGAAAACACACCTATTACGAGCCCGCTTACATGCCCAACCTGCAGATTCGTCCTTGCCTGCTTGCCGCCGCGATCGCCCTGGCAACCGCTCCGTTTGTGTCCCATGCCCAGGCAGACAGCGACGCTGTTGCTGTCGCGCAAGCGTTCAATATCCCTGCAGGTGACCTTGGCGAAACCTTGAGCCACATCGCCCACCAGACGGGCGACATGTTGTCGGTCAACCCGTCGTTGATTGCCGGCAAGCGCGCCCCGGCGGTGCAAGGCCAGATGAGCACCGCACAAGCCATCAATCAGGCCCTGGCCGGTAGCGGGCTGATTTTCAGCACCACCGCCAGCGGTGCCTACACCGTGCTGCCGGGGGGCGCCCATGACTTGCCGGCCACCACCATCAGCGGCTCACAGTCCAGCTTCACCCAAGACAGCATCTCCAACGACAAAGGTTTTGTCGCACGGCGTTCCACCACCGCCACCAAGACCGACACCCCGCTGCTGGAAACGCCACAAGCGATCTCGGTCGTCACCCGTGAACAGATGGACAACCTGGGCGCGCAGAACCTGAGTTCGGCGCTGCGCTACAGCGCCGGTGTGAGTGCAGGGTTTTATGGCGATGACCCGCGCTATGACTGGCTGACTGTGCGCGGTTTCACCATGTCTCAGCTGGGCATGTTCCGCGATGGTTTGCGCTCATCCAACAACGGCATGTTCGGGCGCGCTGATTCCTATGGCCTGGAGCGCGTTGAAATCCTCAAAGGCCCGGCGTCGGTGCTGTACGGCCAAAATGCGCCGGGCGGGATGATCAACATCGTCACCAAGCGCCCCAGCGATGAGCCCTTCCATGAAGTGCAACTGGGTTACGGCAGCTTCGACAACAAGCAGGCGCGCCTGGATCTCAATGACGCCTTGAACGACAGCGGCACTGTGCTGGGCCGCCTGACGATGAACGTGCGCGACAGCCAGGCGCAAATTGACCATGCCGTGGACGACCACGTGTACGTGGCCCCGGCGATCACCTTCCGTAACGACGACACCAGCCTGACCGTGCTCGCCAGTTATCAGCACGACACCAGCGGCTGGGGCACCTGGCTGCCGGCCAAAGGTTCGCTGGTGCGCGGGCCGACCGGGTATTTGTCGCACCACTTCTACGGCGGTGACCCGGACTTCAACACGTTCAAGCGTGATCAGTATTCTTTGGGTTACCTGTTTGAACACCGCTTCAACGACACCTGGCTGTACCGCCAAAACGTGCGCGTCGACACCGGCAGCTACGATGCCAAGGCCGTGCGCAGCCTGGGTTGGATCGACCCGGACAACTCAGCCGTGTTGTTCCGTGATGCGGGTATTTACAAGCTCAACAGTGACGTCTACAGCTTCGATAACCAGTTGCAAGCGAACTTCGACACCCCCGGCATCGAGCACACCAGCCTGGTCGGTTTCGATTACACCTGGCAGCGCAGCAACAACCGTCAACTCAGCGGCCCGGCTTCACCGCTGGACTTGAACAACCCGGGTGCCGTGACCCCGACAGCCAAACCGACGGTGCCTTACCAGCGTGTGATTGATGTTGAACAGATCGGCGCCTACGCCCAGCATCAGGTGAAGATTGACGACCACTGGATCGCCCGTGTCGGCGTGCGTCACGATCAAGCCAAAACTGACGTTGACGTGAACAACAATGGCCGCAAAGTCGGCGGCAACCTGGACCAGGGCGCCACCACCTGGCAGGCCGGCTTGTTGTACCTGTACGATAACGGTCTGGCGCCGTATTACAGCTACGCCGAGTCGTTCTTGCCGACCACAGCAAACAGCGCCAACGGCAAGCCTTACAAGGCCACCACCGGCACCAGCCATGAATTGGGGATCAAGTACCAGCCGCCGGGCAGCGACCTGCTGTTGACTGCGGCGGTGTTCGACATCGTGCAGAAAAACATGGTGACCACCGACCCGATCGACACGCGGATCATGATCCAGACCGGTGAGGTGGAATCCAAAGGCCTGGAGCTGGAAGGCAAGTACACGCCGACGCCGGGCCTGGACCTTACTGCCAGCTACACCTACCTCGATGCCCGCGTGACCAAAGACAACACACCGGGCAAAGAAGGCACCCGCTTCACCGACAGCTGGGGCACCACCAACCCGCGCCACAGCGCCTCGGCGTGGGCCGACTTCACCCACCAGGAAGGCCAGCTCAAAGGCTTGGGCTACGGGGTGGGCGTACGCTACGTGAGTGGCCGCCCAGACTACAACGACGACTACTCGCAAGTGCGCGAAACGCCCGGCTACACCCTGGTGGACAGCATGATCCACTACCAGCTGGACGCGCACTGGAACCTGCAACTGAACGTCGACAACGTGACCAATAAAAGCTACATCGCCAACAACTGCTACTTCCTGGACACCTGCTACTACGGCCCGCAACGGACCTTCCTGGCGAGCGCGCGTTATCGTTGGTAATGCCTTTGGAGCAAAAGCCCCTCACCCCAACCCTCTCCCGGAGGGAGAGGGGGCTTTACCGAGGTGAACACACGAGTTGCGAACGACACTCGTCGGCCCCCTCTCCCACTGGGAGAGGGTTGGGGTGAGGGCGTGACCTTTTCTGAGCCGAATCTGTCATAAGGCAAAGCGATTTGAACAGCCCCAGATAAAGGACAAAAGGCCAGCCATGCCATTTGAAAAAAGCCTGAAAGCCACCCTGCTCGTGCTCCTTGCCGCCTCGCTGGGGGCTTGCCTGCCTTGGCCGCGCGAGCGCTCTGCTTACGCCGACCTTTGCCAGTCCGAGTATCAATTCAAGGTGCCGGGAGCGGACGGCAAGAAAACCATCATCCTCGAAACCTATTTATACGATCACACCGCGCAGTATTCAGATCGCCCGTTTGAGCAAGGTGTGTCCAAGACCTTCCCCGGTGAAACCTGGTCACGCAGGCACTTTTACATCCAGCTCATCGCCTACAACAAAGGCCGCATACGCCCGACGCGTTCAAGCAGTGGCGAGGCGCCCATCCCGATTCTCTACGACAGCCGTCAGGCCTACATCACCTTTGAAGACGGCTCGCAGTTGAAAGCCCTGCCCGACGTGTACCTGGGTGACAAAGAGACTTACGACTACCCGCTGTATTACGAGAAATATGCGCGGACTTCGCCGTATGACATCAACAGCGATGAAGTTCACAGCCGTGTTCCGCGAATCACCAACAACAGCAGTTACGGCTCGGTCTATCTGATTTTCCCTACCGAAAAATTTGATGCCGATTCGAAATGGACAATCAACCTCGGCTCTATGGATGTCGGCGGGCAAAAAGTCGATCTGCCGCCGATGAAAACCTGCTATCAGCCGGTGAAAAAATGGATCGGTATTGAACCGCTGATGCGGCCGTAAACGCCCCCTCTGTAAAGAAAAAGCCCCGCCGAGCATTGCCCGGCGGGGCTTTTTAACTTACCGCCCCCAGCACGCGGCCATCCAGCCGCCCATGGGGTGCAACCGCTCAGACACGGCGGCGTATTTAGGGTTGAGCAACGTCGCCATGGCATACAGCCCGGTCGCCGATTGCGGGTTCCACAGGCCGGAGAACCCGCTCTCCCCCGCCTCGCGACGCTGGTCATCGAACTTGACGTGAGAGTGCACGAATTCTTCGTGAGTCTTGTCACCCTTGGCGTAAGGCGCGAGCCAGTCCAGCGCATTCTCCAGGCTGGCGTCTGACGCGCCTTTGAATACCAGCCAGTTTTGCCCACGCAGACGCGCCGCCACGGCGGCCCGGGTCAATGGCTCCAGATCGTAGACCACATAGTGCAGGGCATCACGCTGCTCGACATCCACCGTTGAACCGCCCGGCCGCAGATTGCGCCCCAGTTGCTCAATAAACTGCGCCCGCGCCCTTGCAAACATGGCTGGATCCTCCAGCGCCACCGCTGACAGCGTCGCCAGCTTCACGCGGTGCGAGTTCCAGTTATTGATCCAGCGACCATCACCCGGCTTGAAATTGTGCTCCATCTGATTGAGATACCCCTCACCCAACTCGCGGATAAAGCGCTGCGCCACAGCGCGTACCGGCGGCGGTAAATCTTCGCGGGTCATGGCATAGGCATCGATGTACGCGTCCAGCCCGGTTTCATCCACCGGATTAAAGCTGGGCGTGTAGCGCGTGCCCCAATCGTTGAGCAACCGCGACAGCGCTTCCAGATCACTAGGTTGATGCTGCTTTTGCCATAGCAGCGCTAGGTCGCGCATCAGCGGCCAGTCCTTCTTGGCCTCCAGGCTTTGATCACGAATGCCCTGATGCGGCAGCGTCCCTTCGGTGTGCACCCGCTCAATGGCCCGGGACTGCGGCAACAACTGTTTATTGACCTCATTGCGTAACTGCCCCAGCGGCCCCGGGCCGGTGTTCGTGCACCACGACGCCGCCAGGGTCGGGGCGCTCACCACGATGCTGAGCGCTAAAAAGAGCGGGTTGAGAATCGGCCGTTTGGTCATCGAAGGTCCTGGAAAAGGCGTCTGGTCAGTCGGGAAATTAGCCGTCTGTGGCGGATTGGGACTCCTTGTTGAGAACTGTAGGTGACGGAAATTGAACGGCGGCTTACTGGGAGAGGGATTTCATGCGCGAGCGCGGTTTAGGGTCGCTGCGATGACATTAGTCCGTCCACATCCCGCCTTGCCAGCCTGTGACGATATTGCTAGTGTCGATTTATGACCAAATATTGCCTCACCTCGACTACCACCACCACGACCGCTGAAAGCGGAGCGTGCGAAGTGTCGTGAGCAATTAACAGACGAACTTCAAAGGCCCGCCAGCAATGGACAGGGCCTTTTTTTATGCCCTTGTGTTGCTGGCTCATACGCAAGGAGATTCACCTCATGCACGCTCTGTTGATACTCGATATGCAAGTGGGGCTGGTTCATGGCCCGGAAAAACCCTGGCGTGGCGAGGCGTTGCTGCAAACCCTGAACAGTCTGATGGACAAGGCCCGCAGCGCAGGAGCGCCGATTTTTCTGGCGCGACATATCGGGCCAGTGGGTTCGCCCATCGAACCCGGCAGCCCGCTGACGATGATTGTGGAGGAACTGAAGCTTCAGGGTGGCGAGGTGGTATTCGAAAAACGCCGCCCTAACGCCTTCGCGATGACCGATCTGGCAAACAACTTACGGGCGCACGGGGCGACGGGTGTGGTGATCACCGGCATGAAAACTCATTACTGCGTCGACAGCACGTGCCGCGCGGCGCGTGATCTTGGCTTTGATGCGGTGCTTATTGCCGATGGTCATAGTTGTTCAGATACGCCAGTGATGAAGGCGCAGGACATTGTGGCGCATCACAACGCAACGCTTGACGGGCCGTTCTGCCGGTTGGTTCGGGCTGAGGAATGGCGTTTTTAGGTGACAGCCACGCAATATTTGTAGTCGCTGACGAGGTACGAAGGCTGCGAAAGATCAAAAGATCGCGAGACAAGCTCGCTCCTACAGGTTTTTGGGCGTACACGCCCCCCGTAGCAGTTGCCGAGTTTGACGAGGCTACGTCTCCCGCAAACACCACAATCCCTGTAGCGATGCGGGCCGCAGGAACGCCGTTGAGGGATCGCTCACGCCCGCTCAAACATATAAAAACCCAGAAGCCAGCTTACAAACATATGAATTTTTACAAATGTTTGACTGCTTTATGCTGCGCCCGCTTCTCGTAGGGGGAGGCGGTTCGTCGGGATGTCTGGGCAAGCAAGCCCTCGTCCGACACCAACGCCTGCGCCCTCAGCGCAGCCGACTACAGCCAGATTTTTGTGAATGCCGCGCAGGGCATTCTGCCGGGAGCCAAACAATGAAAGCAGCACAGTACATCAACGCACAGTGGCTAGCGGGCGAAGGCGCCGAGCCGATCCACGTGTTCGATCCATCCCTGGGCCAGCCGTTCGCGGAGCTGACGAGCGCCAGCGCAGCGCAAGTGGATCAGGCCGTTGCGGCGGCGCGTGAGGCGCTGCCCGCCTGGCGCAATGTCGATGCATCGGTGCGTGCCGGTTACTTGAGGGGCTTTGCTGAGCAGCTCGAACAGCGCCGTGAGGCCTTGATCGCCCTGCAGATGCAGAACAACGGCAAGCCCCGGCATGAAGCGGTGGTTGATGTCGACGATGCCATCGCTACGTTCAGCTATTACGCGACCCTGGCCGACGCCCTGGCAAGCAACCCGAGCCCTGAAGTGCCGCTGTCAGTGCCCGGCTTTACCTCCCACACACGGCTGGAGCCGGTGGGGGTTGTCGGCTTGATCGTGCCGTGGAATTTCCCGCTGGTGACCAGCGCCTGGAAGCTCGCCCCGGCCCTCGCGGCGGGTTGCACGGTGGTGCTCAAGCCGTCGGAGATTACCCCGCTGATCGAGCAGACCTACGGCGAAATTGCCGATGCCCTGGGCTTGCCGCCCGGCGTGTTGAACATCGTTTGCGGAAAAGCCGAGACCGGCATTGCGCTGAGTAATCATGCGGGTCTGGACAAGTTGTCGTTCACCGGCAGCAACGCCGTAGGCACACAGGTGATGCACAGCGCCGCCGCCCATTGCCGCCCGATCACCCTGGAGCTGGGCGGCAAGTCGGCGATTGTGGTGTTTGAGGATTGCGATCTTGATCAGGCCGTGGAATGGATCGTGGCCGGTATCGCCTGGAACAGCGGGCAAATGTGCTCGGCCACCTCGCGCCTGCTGGTGCACGAGCGCATTGCCGATGCGCTGACCCAGCTTTTGCAGAGCGCTTTTGAAGCCCTGCGCGTGGGCAACCCGCTGACCGGCGAAGTCGACATGGGGCCGCTGACCAGCCAGGCGCAATGGGCCAAGGTGAGCGAGTACTTTGCCATCGCCCGTGCCGAAGGCTTGCAGTGCGTGGCCGGTGGCAAGGCTTGGTGCGACCCCGGCTGGTTCGTCCGCCCGACCTTGTACACCGACGTGCCGTTAAACAGCCGCCTGTGGACCGAAGAAATTTTTGGCCCGGTGCTGTGCAGCCATCGCTTCAGTTCAGAAGACCAAGCCGTGGCGCTGGCCAACGACAGCCGCTTCGGCCTGGTGGCCACGGTGATCAGCGCGGATCTTGAGCGCGCCGAGCGGGTGGCGCAGGCACTGGAGGTGGGCCACGTGTGGATCAACTCGGTCCAGGCGGTGTTCGTCGAAACCTCCTGGGGCGGGACCAAGGGCAGCGGCATCGGTCGTGAACTGGGGCCTTGGGGGTTGTCAGCCTATCAATCGGTCAAGCACGTGACCCGCTGCCTGGGTTAAAGCCCGTGCTCGAGCAGCAGATCGGCGATAAAGGCACGCACCACCTCGCTTTGCGGGTGCCCGGCATGGGTGATCATGCTGTGCTGCACGTCGTAGCGTAACGTCGCTGGCTGCAGGGCACGCATTTGCCCGCTCTGCAGCCAGACCTGGGCGTAGTGAGTGGGCAGATATCCCAGATGGGTGCCGGCCAGCACGCCATGAACCACCGCCTCCATGTGATGCGCCGTGGCCGAGGCGCGGTCGGGGATGATGGGCAGCACCTGATCGACAGGCAGGAAACCATGGCGAATCCAGTCACAGGCCTGAAGCTGCGCATGGCTGGGCGAGCGGATCGCGAACAGCGGGTGCGCCTGACCGCAGAAAATCCCGATCTCTTCTGAGTACAGCGGCTGATACGTCAAGGTCGGCAGCGGGCGGCTGAAATACGAAATGGCGATGTCCAGTTGGCCGTCAATCACCGCCCGCTCAAGCTCCGTGGGCGAGTTCACGAAAATGTGCAAATGCATGTCGTGTTCACGCTGATAAAAACGCGCAATGGCGGCATCGACCCGAGCTGTCGGCAGCGTCGCGATATTGTCCGCCAGCCCCAGATACAGATCCCCCACCAACCGCCCGGCAAGGTCCTGGGCTTCATTGCGAAACGCATCCACGGCACCGAACAACACCGACGACGCCTTGAGAATGCGCTGGCCTTTTTCGGTCACGCGAAAGCCGCCTTTGCCGCGCTCACAAATGCGGTAGCCCAGACGTTTTTCCAGCCCGGAAATGTGCGTGCTGATGTTCGACTGGCTCATGTTCAACTCAGCCTGAGCCGCCGTAAACCCACCGCATTTGACCACCGTGGCGAAGATGCGCAGCAGGCGCAAATCCATGTCCGTAACGTTTCTGATCACAGGGGTTCTCGATGGAGGTGGGCGCAAGATTGACGGGCAGTAGTATCGGGGACTGACCAAGGCCGGGGCAATGGCCGGGATGGAGGGCAGATTCTGGATTGACAAACAAACTGTGATCACATATCACTGTATTCGCATTTCTCAGCAGGCGTTCGCCGCTCAGCAGAACGCCCCAACAACAATAAGACAGGTAAATCGCTATGAGCATTGTGAAACGACTCACGCCGTATTCCGGGTTGAAAGTGCTGATTTCCGGAGGCGCGGCCGGTATTGGTGAGGTGATTGCTGCGGCCTATCTGGAGACCGGGGCCAAGGTGCATGTGTGTGATGTCAGTGAGCAGGCGGTGCTGGCCTTCCGTGAGCGCTACCCGCAAGCGCTCGCCACCCAAGCCGATGTTTCCAGCGCGGCCGAGGTCAAGCGGGTGTTTGAACTTCAGCGCGAGTGGGTCAACGGCCTCGATGTGCTGATCAACAACGCCGGCATCGCCGGGCCCACCACCGGAATTGAAAAAATCACCGAGGATGAGTGGGAGCAGTCGATCAATATCAACCTCAATGCCCAGTACCGTTTCGCGCATCATGCGGTGCCGCTGCTGGCGGAGTCCGCGCATGCACACATCATTCATATTTCGTCGGTGGCCGGGCGCTTGGGGTATGCCTGGCGCACACCGTATGCGGCGACCAAGTGGGCCATTATCGGGCTGATGAAATCGTTGGCGGCGGAGTTGGGCGACCGGGACATCCGGGTCAATGCGCTGCTGCCCGGCATCATCGAAGGCCCGCGCCAGGATCGGGTCATCCGCGACCGCGCCAAGCAATTAGGCATCTCCGAACCCGAGATGCTGCAACAGACGTTGAACAAAATCTCGCTAGGGCGCATGACGCCCCCGGACGATGTGGCCGCCATGGCGCTGTTCCTCTGTTCGCCCGCCGCGCAGAACATCACCGGGCAAGCCATCAGCATCGACGGCAACGTCGAATACCTCTGAGCACGCCTTGCACGGCTTGCCAGCAACCTGCTGGCGAGCCGTGTTAAGGGCCTTTGAAACCTGTTTTATGCCCCTGCGGCCAATTGTCTGACAATCACTAAAATAGTCTTGTGATCTGTGATCACAGCGAATACCATCCGTTTCAAACCACACTGGCATCGACTCGATACACGGTGTGGATGCGCCAGCTAAAAGCGCAACTCCTGACCATAAATACAAAAATGTGGAGAACAGCATGCAACGACCATCCTCCCCTGAGCGTGGCCCCGTCGCCATCGTCGGCGCCGGATTGATTGGCAGAGCCTGGGCCATTGTGTTTGCGCGGGCGGGCCACCCCGTGCGCCTGCACGATATGGACCTGCACACCCTGCACAGCAGCCATGCGTACATCGAAGCGCGGCTCGGTGAACTCGCCGAATTTGACCTGATTGATGAAGCCCCCGGCACCGTGCTGGCGCGCATTACCTGCGTTGCGGACTTGGCAGAAGCGCTGCGTGACGTGGTGCTCGTGCAGGAAAACGTGCGGGAAACCGTCGAGGCCAAAATCGAGATTTTCAGCCAACTGGACGCGCTGGCCCCCAAGGACGCGCTTCTGGCCAGTTCGACCTCATGGCTACCGGCGTCGGAGTTCACTAAAGACCTGCCGGGGCGCGCCCGCTGCCTGGTGGCGCACCCGACCAACCCGCCCTACCTCATCCCGCTGGTTGAGCTGTGCCCGGCGCCCTGGACCTCGGCGGATGTGATGCTCCGCGCCCACGCGCTGTACAGCGCAGCCGGGCAAAGCCCCGTGACGTTGTCCCGTGAGATCTACGGCTTTTTGCTCAATCGGGTTCAGGCCGCAGTGCTCAACGAGTGCTTCAACTTGCACGAAGACGGCCTGGCCAGCGCGGCAGACATTGACCGGGTTTTAAAAGAAGGACTGGCCCTGCGCTGGTCGTTTATGGGCCCCTTCGAAACCATCGACCTCAACGCCCCGGCGGGCGTGCAGGATTACGCCCGGCGCTACGGCCAGCAATACCGGCACACCGCAGCGTCGCAACAGACATTCAGTTGGTCGGACGAAGCGGTTGCCCACGTGGACGAAGAGCGCCGCCGCACCCTTGAGCTTGAAGACATCAACCAGCGCTCAGCCTGGCGCGACAGACGCCTGATGGCCCTGGCCGCGCACAAGCGTCACGCCCCGCACGCTTGATCGCGGCTTGATCCTGAACAACAAAACCAATACACCCAGGAGATCCCCATGGCTCGTAAAGTCATCATTACCTGCGCTGTGACCGGCGCCATCCACACCCCGTCCATGTCCCCTTACCTGCCGGTGACACCGGGGCAGATTGCCGAAGCCGCCATTGGTGCGGCCGAGGCTGGCGCGGCAATTGTCCACCTGCACGCCCGTAACCCGGTAGATGGCAGCCCTTCGCAAGACCCGGAACTGTTCAAACAATTTTTGCCGGCCATTAAAGAAGCCAGCGATGTGGTGATCAACCTGACCACCGGCGGCGCGCCGACCATGTCGCTTGAGGACCGGCTGCGTCCAGCGCACCAGTTCAAGCCCGAAGTGGCGTCGCTGAACATGGGCACAATGAACATGGGCCTGTACCCCATGCTCAATCGCTTCAAGGAATTCAAACACGCCTGGGAGGAACCCTATCTGGCGGGCAGCCATGACCGTATTTTCAAAAACACCTTCACCGACATTGCCCACATCCTGGAGTCGTGTAGCGAAAACGGCACGCGCTTTGAGATCGAGTGCTATGACATCGGGCATCTGTACACGGCGGCGCATTTCATTGATCGCGGGCTGATCAAGCCACCGTTTTTGATCCAGTCAGTGTTCGGCATTCTGGGTGGCATTGGCGCTCACCCCGAAGACGTTCTGCACATGCGCCGCACCGCCGACCGGCTGTTTGGCGACGACTACCAATGGTCGGTGCTGCCGGCCGGCAAGCAGCAAATGAGCATTGGCGCGCAGTCGGCCACCCTGGGCGGGCACGTGCGCGTGGGCCTGGAAGATTCACTGTGGGACGGGCCAGGCCAGTTGGCCAAAAGCAACGCGGAGCAAGTGTCGCGCATGCGCACCATTCTGGAAGGTCTCTCACTGGAAGTGGCGACCCCTGACGACGCGAGAGAAATCCTAAAGCTCAAAGGTGGCGATAACGTCAACTTCTGAGCACCGGCACTCACCTGACTAAAAACAATAGAGAGGATATTGCTGGCACCGACGGGCGCTGAACACCCACAGCGCCCTGGAACCCTATCCTCATGAGGAGACTTGAGCCATGTTCGCAACGACCCATACAAAAACAGAAAAGGGACAGTCGCTGAACGCTTTAATGTTTCGCAAGTTAATGCCGATGTTGATTTTTGCTTACGTCATCAGCTTTTTGGACAGGACCAATATTTCGCTGGCCAAAACCCACATGGCCGTCGATTTGGGGATCTCCGCGGCGGCCTACGGTTTTGGCGCCGGGCTGTTCTTCCTCACTTATGCCCTGATGGAAGTGCCCAGCAACTTGATCATGCACCGCGTGGGCGCACGGCTGTGGATCACCCGGATCATGATCACCTGGGGCATCTTGTCGGCGGGCATGGCTTTTATCACCGACGAGACGACTTTTTACATCGCCCGCGCCCTGCTGGGCGCTGCGGAAGCGGGGCTGTTTCCGGGCGTGATGCTGTACCTCACCTATTGGTTCGGCAAGGAACAAAGAGCGCGGGCCAGCGGTTACTTTTTGATCGGCGTGTGCCTGGCCAACATCATCAGCGGCCCTATTGGCGGGCTCTTGCTGGAAATGGACGGCATCATGGGCTGGCATGGCTGGCAGTGGCTGTTCTTTCTGGAAGGCATCCCGGCGGTGCTGTTTTCGGTGGTGATCTGGAAAAAACTCCCGGACAAACCCTCCAAGGCCCGTTGGCTGACCCAGGAGCAAGCCGATGAAGTCGAGCAGGCCCTGAAAAAAGAAAACGATGAAGAAATCGCCTCGGGCAATGTGGGCCATTCCTTTAAGGGCGTTTTCAAAATCCCCCAGTTGTGGCTGGCCATTGCGGTGTACTTTCTGCACCAGATCAGTGTGTATTCGGTCATCTTCTTTTTGCCGGGCATCATCGGCACTTACGGCGGGCTGACGTCGGTCGAGATCGGCCTGCTCAACTCAATCCCCTGGGTAGCAGCCGCGCTGGGCGCCGCCTTTTTGCCTAAATACGCCACCACGCCCAAGCTGTCGCGCAAGATCATGTTTGGCGGTTTGATCCTGATGTCGGCTGGCCTCACCCTGGCCGCCTATACCCCGCCGATGATTGCACTGATCGGCTTTACCCTCACCGCCTCAATGTTCTTTGTCGTGCAGCCGGTGGTGTTCCTGTTCGCCAGTTCGAGGCTCGCCGGAGCCGGCATGGCGGCCGGGCTGGCGCTGGTCAACACCTGCGGCATTACCGGCGGCTTCTTTGGGCCCTCTTTGCTGGGGTTTGTTGAGCAAACCACCGGCAGCACCAAAACGGGCTCATCATTGTTGCCGCGCTGCTAACCCTCGCCGCCTTTCTGAGCACCCGCCTGCGCCAAGCCCAGGAATCTGCCTCTACATCACGGGACAACATCGTATTGCCCCACGTCGCACCGTGCCTGACTGAAAACTCGAGGATCAAATGAACACTCTGTCCCTGGCCCGTGCGCCGCACAGAGGTAAGCCCCCATAAAAAAACGAGGCGGACTGTTCAGTCCGCCTCGTTTTTTTGCATCTGCCGCCGGGTTAATCCGCGTCCATAGGCTTGATCGCATCCGCCACCACCAGCGCACCGGTGTTCACAATAAATTCGGCGGCACTCTTGATGTCGCCTTGCAACGCCGCACACGCCGCCACCGGATCGCGCGCCTTCAAGGCCTCCACCAACGCCGCATGGTGACTGGCCTGCACCCGCTGAATCACCCGCTCGGTGCCCGAGCGCAAATCGTAATTGAGGATTGGCCCGATCCGGAGCCACAGCGACTCAACAATCTGCAACAAAATCGGCATGTCCGCCTGGCCATAAATGGCGAAGTGCAATGCTTTGTTCAGCGCGATAAGCCGCGACTCGTCGGGCGGGTTCTGCGCAAACTCTTGGCAAAACGCATCGTGAATCCCTTGAATCTCCTGCAATGCCTCAGCACTCACCAACTGCGCCGCACGAGCAGCCGCCTGCCCTTCCAGATTCAGCCGAATACTGGTGATCTCGCGAAACTGGCTGACCGTCAGCACCGGCACCCGGATATACCGATTGGCCGCCATCTCCAGCGCCTGCTCAGCGACCAGCCGATGCACCGCCTCACGCACCGGCATCACACTTACGCCGAGCGCATCGGCAATGGACCTGAGCGACAGCTTCTCCCCGGGCATGACACGGCCACTGATCAGCAGATCACGAAGCTGGGAATAAACGTCCGCACTGAGAGTCTGGCGGATCATGGGCGACACGAGTTTGGATAGATTCATGGGCGAGGATTATAGGCGGATTGGGGCGTTGGGTGTAGGTGGTTGGAGGGGGTGTGATCACAGTTTTTTGGGGGGATGGCAGAGCGTGCTGAACAGGCCGTCGGAGGGTATCTGCACACCTAAACAGGCCTGATGCCGAATAAACCCCTGTAGACGCGGTCACAGCAACACTTATGGAGAGGAAGGGACCCATGTCGACACGCTCAACACTCTGCTTACTGCTGTTGCCAATGTTCGCAGGTTGCCAGTATCTACCCCACACGGATTACTTCGTCGCTCCGGCCAATGAGCCGAATCCGGCATGGATCCGGGTCGTCAACTTCACCCAGCATGCGGCCATTTATCAATCGGCAAACGGTGTGAAGACGGGGGGCGTGGTCCGTACCGGGCCTCTCCCATTTATCCATACCCAGGACATTGGCATGCCCAAAGCGGGGCAAAATCTGACCTGGGACTACTATGAGTCAACGCTTCGGCCGGGCCTCGAAACGAGTGTCTACATGTCGTGGGAGGGTACGCGTACCCGGACTTGTTTTGTCACAACGACCTTCACTCCAGAAGCCGGGCGCTACTATCAGTTCCTCCTCACGTCAGGCGACGGTGGGACCTGCACGCTTTACCCCACCCTGATCGAGCGAGATAAAGACAGCACAGGCTGGCATTTAGTCCCCAACAAGGACGTGACCTACAAGTACGACGGCCCCACAGCCAAGAGCTTCTATACCAACAGCCAGTTCGAAGATCCCAACTACCAGCCACCGCCCGAGCGCTATCCCGGCATAGACGTCAGGTAGGACGAGCCATTCGCCGACTGGCGCCGGGTGGCTGGCCGGTGATGCGCTTAAAGGCACGACTGAAGGCCGCTTGAGAGGTGTAGCCCAGACGCTGCGCCACGGCCTCAATGGGCAGGCGCTCAAGACTTAGCCATTGACTGGCGAGACGCATCCGCAGCTCCGTTGCATAGCGCAGCGGGGGGATGCCGATAGTCGCCTGGAAACGTTCAGCGAAGACCGAGCGAGAGGTATTACAGTGCGCTGCCAGTTGCGCGACGGTCCAGTCGCGCGCGGGCTCCCGGTGCAAGGCCAGTAGCGCACTGGCCAGTCTGGGGTCGCGCAATGCGGCCACCAACCCTGAGGCGTTGCCGCAGGCGCACTCAACCCAGCCACGAACGATCATCGCCGCCACTACGTCAGCGAGGCGAGCGAGTATGCCTGCGAAGCCGATGCGCGCAGAGCGGACTTCGCGCTCCATGGAAGCAAGAATCGGCATCAGCCCAGGGTAACGTTGCCCCCTGGCATCAATCAGCATCAGATCTGGCATCAATCCGCCAAGGCCTTGCAAGCTTGTGAGTTCGAACTCCATGCAGGCACTGAAGATAATGCTACTGGGGCTGACATCGGCACCGGGGGACGCATCCACAGCACAGATCGCGTCGCCAAGAGGGACCGCGTCGAAGCTGCTGATGTCTTGGGCGGGTACATCCTGGTTTGAGAACAGTTGATGGGCTTCACCCTGGGCGATGAACACGGCGTTACCGGCCGACAACTCGTACACAGTGCCGTCCTCCGTACGCAGGGCGGCGGTACCGACGGCGAGGAAGTGGAAGTAGGCGTGCCCTGGTTTGGCAGCAAAACCCAGCCCGAATGAGGGGCCGGCCTGGATGCGATGGTACTTGACGCCCCGCAGGCGCATGCCGCGCAACAGCTCGTTGATGAGGTCGGACGATAAGACGAACTGATCCTGGGATGTCATGTCGGGGTTTCGGTCAAAAACTAAAGATTTTGCATCATAGAACATCCTTACCTGCGTCCATAGACTTCTGGTTGAGATAACTTCCAGAGGTATTGCGTGATGAGTAATGGGGTGTGTGACGTTGTAACTGATGCGCGCGTTGGCAACGAAGCTGATTTAGAGCCCGCGACACCGGCATGGATGGCGGTATTTTCGCTGGCGATGGGCGTGTTTGGATTGTTGACCGCGGAGTACCTTCCGGCCAGCTTGCTGACGCCGATGGCCGCTGAACTGGGGGTGTCGGAAGCCTTGGCCGGGCAGGCGGTGACCGTGACGGCAGTCGCGGCGCTGTTCTCAGGGTTACTGCTGCCCGGCTTGACGCGAGGGATCGACCGGCGAGTGGTATTGCTGGGCTTTTCCGTGCTGATGATTGCCTCCAACTTGTTGGTGGCTTTCTCTTCCAGCCTGATAGTGCTGCTGATCATGCGGATTTTGCTGGGTATCGCACTGGGCGGCTTCTGGAGCATGGCGGCGGCCGTGGCGATGCGCCTGGTGCCGCCGACGCTGCTGCCGCGGGCCCTGTCGATTATTTTCAGCGGTATTGCAGTGGGTACGGTGGTCGCGGTGCCGCTCGGCAGTTATTTGGGCGGGCTGTATGGCTGGCGCAGCGCGTTTGTGGCGGCCGCCGCCGTAGGGGTAGTCACACTGGTTTTCCAGCTTTTCACCCTGCCACCTCTGGCACCGCGCAGACCTGCGCGCTTAAGCACGGTGCTTGAAGTGCTGCTGCGTCCGGGCATTGCCGTGGGTATGTTGGCTTGTGTGCTGGTGCATACAGGGCACTTCGCGTTGTTCACTTACATCCGGCCGTTTCTGGAAAGCACATCCGGCGTGGGGGCTGAAGGATTGGCGCTGATGCTGCTGGGGTTCGGCGCGGCTAACTTCGTCGGCACGCTGTTGGCAGGCTGGCTACTTGAAAAAAGCCCGCGCGGGACGATGGTGCTGATGCCTGCGCTGGTCGGCGTTGCAGCATTGGCCTTGGTATGGCTACCTGCTTCTGTGCCGGGTCAGGTGGTGTTATTGGCACTCTGGGGCATGGCTTTTGGCGGTGTACCCGTGGCTTGGTCAAACTGGGTAGCCCGAGCGGTGCCAGATCAGGCTGAAAGCGCGGGAGGCATGGTGGTGGCATCGGTTCAGTCGGCGATCGCTGCGGGTGCCGCTGCCGGGGGCGCCATGTTCAGTTTCAGCGACATCGATGGTGTTTTTGTCGCCGCCGGCATTCTGATGCTGTTGGCAGCACTGTTGATCGGTATGCGGGTCAAGGTCCAAGCGCCAGGGCACGGCGCAGGAAAAAGTCCGGGCCTGCATCTTTAACCCGATCGGGCGCCCATGAAGGCGCACTCGCCCCTCCCTTTTCTGAAATTAATGAGAAATTCTCATAAACCCTTGCCGATTTAACCGTCTAGTCCCGACTCGCTAGCTCACCTACTGTTCTCCCAACGCCAAATGGGAGATCCACATGCACAAGCGCTCACTCGGAACAAGTTCACTCGAAGTGTCAGCCCTGGGCTTGGGTTGCATGGGCTTGAGCCATGGCTACGGCCCGGCGACTGACACACAACAAGCCGTTGCGCTGATTCGTTCGGCGGTTGAGCGAGGCGTCACGTTCTTCGATACCGCCGAGGTTTACGGCCCTTACCTGAACGAGCAAGTGGTAGGCGAAGCCCTGGCACCGGTGCGCGATCAAGTGGTCATCGCCACCAAGTTCGGCTTCACCTTCGGCGACGACAATAAACAGCAGATTCTCAACAGCCGCCCCGAGCACATTCGGGTCGCGGTTGAGGGGTCGCTGCGTCGACTGAAGACCGATTACATCGATCTGCTTTACCAGCACCGCGTCGACCCGGACGTGCCGATCGAGGACGTCGCCGGGGCGGTAAAGGACTTGATTGCTGAAGGCAAGGTCAAGCACTTCGGCCTGTCGGAAGCCGGGGCGCAGACCATTCGCCGGGCGCACGCGGTGCAGCCGGTCACCGCACTGCAAAGCGAATACTCGTTGTGGTGGCGCGAGCCTGAAAAAGAGATTCTGCCGACGCTGTGGGAGTTGGGCATCGGCTTCGTACCGTTCAGCCCATTGGGCAGAGGTTTTCTGACCGGCACGGTGTCGGCGCAGACCACGTACGGCAGCGACGATTTTCGCAGCATCGTCCCGCGTTTCAGCCCGTCGGCGCTGCAAGCCAATCAGGGCCTGGTGGTGCTGATCCGTCAGATTGCTGCGCAAAAACAAGCGACCCCGGCACAAATCGCGCTGGCCTGGCTGCTTGCGCAGGCGCCGTGGATTGTGCCGATTCCGGGCACGACCAAACTGTCGCGTCTGGAAGAAAACCTCGGCGGCGCGGACATCACGCTTGATGCCAGCGAACTGAAGGCCATTGATAGCGCATTGGCGCAGATCCGCATTGAAGGCGAGCGTTATCCAGAGGCCCTTAAGGCGCGTGTCGGTCGATGAGCACCGATCACGATCCGCTGCGGCGTACGGTAATCGCCGCACTGGCCAGCGCCCCGCTGCTGTCGCTTGCCGACACGCAAGATGCCAGTGCAACACCGCGTTCAGGCTCACGGATTCTGGTCGCGTATTTCTCGCGCTCGGGTAATACCCGCGTGAACGGCTGGCTGAACGATCACCCTCTCGCGCGTTAACTGAGTTCTGTACGGAGTGACACCATGAAAATCCGCACGTTGGGCAATGGCCTGGAAGTGTCCGCACTGGGCCTGGGTTGCATGAGCATGACCTCGGCCTATGGCCCGGCTGCCGACAAAGCCAACATGATCAAGCTGATTCGTTCGGCCCACGAACAAGGCATCACTTTGTTCGACACTGCCGAAGCGTATGGCCCGTTCGCCAATGAAGAACTGCTGGGCGAGGCCTTGCAGCCGATCCGCGAGCAGGTGGTCATCGCCACCAAGTTTGGCTTCGATATCGACCTGACCACTGGCGTGCGAGGCAGTGGTACCAACAGCCGCCCGGAACATATCCGCGCCGTGGCCGAGGCGTCGTTGAAGCGTTTACGCACCGATCGCATCGACCTGTTCTATCAGCATCGCGTTGACCCGCAGGTGCCCATCGAAGACGTCGCCGGCACCATCAAAGATCTGATCGCCGAGGGCAAGGTCAAGCATTTCGGCCTGTCTGAAGCGGGCGTGCACACCATTCGCCGGGCGCATGCCGTGCAGCCGGTTACGGCAGTGCAGAGCGAATATTCACTGTTCTGGCGCGGCCCGGAAGTGGAACTGCTGGCAGTGCTCGAAGAGCTGGGTATCGGATTCGTACCGTTCAGCCCGCTGGGCGCGGGTTTTCTCACCGGTCAGATCGATGAGCACACGCAGTTCGACGCCAGCGATTTCCGCAATTTTGTGCCGCGCTTTTCACCGGAGGCACGCAAGGCCAACCTGGCTTTGGTCGATGTGGTGAAAACAGTCGCGCAACGCAAACACGCCACACCGGCGCAAGTGGCGCTGGCCTGGTTGCTCGCCCAAAAACCATGGATTGTGCCGATCCCGGGCACGACCAAACCCCATCGGCTGGAAGAGAACCTGGGCGCAGTCGACCTGCAATTGACCGGTGACGATTTGCGCGAGATCAACGAGCAAATGGCGCAGATTCACGTGCACGGCGACCGCCTGCCGGAATCGGCACTGAAGATGACCGGACTCTGAGCCTGCCCGACGCGGCGCTGCATTGGGCGCCGCTTTCACTGTATGACCGGAGTTGATCCGATGAATCGATTGATCGCCCCCCTCGTTGCGTTGTCACTGATGACAGCTGAAACCCAAGCCGCCAGCGAAATCCGCATTACCCCAAACGGCTCGCAGCCTTCGGTTAAGGGCGCGGCGCAAAACTTTACGGGCACCGTACGCGTTGATGGCCTGTTCAAAGGCGATGCGCCGGCGCGCATCGGCGGCGCCACAGTGACCTTCGAGCCCGGCGCACGCACGGCGTGGCACACCCATCCGCTGGGGCAAACGCTGATCGTCATCGCAGGCGTCGGCTACGTGCAGCAAGAGGGTGGCCCGCGACAGGAAATCCGACCGGGCGACACTGTCTGGATTCCACCGCACACCCGCCACTGGCATGGCGCTACACCCAGCAACGGCATGACCCACATCGCCATTGCAGAAGCCGAGGACGGCAAGACCGTCACCTGGGCAGAGCAGGTCTCGGAGGCGCATTACGCCGGCCATTGAAGTTACGAAATGTGTCGAAGCGGCTCGTTGACACTTTCTGCGCAAACCGTCACCCGGCCGCCATCCCCAACACCCGCGGTGGCGCGCCGTGATTGCAGCGGCCATGGCACTGGCGACTCATGAGTTCTGCTCAGGAGTCCTTGCGCAATTTCGGGGTTAATCACCCCTTTCATACTCCGTACGATCCAGTGACACCGCAGTGACCCGTAATGGACGGAGCCTTTCACGATGACCACTGATGCACGCAACTGCCCAGCCCTCCCCGCATTCATGGCGCTTTGTCTGGGCATCGGGGCGATGTTCAGCATGACCACTCAAGCAGCCGAGGCATCCCAGAACATGACCAGCCCACCAACCAGCGCAACGACCCTGTCGCCCCCACAACAAACGATTCCACTGATCGCCGCATTCATGGCGACCAGCGACATGCCGGGCCTCAACACGGCACTCAACCAGGGACTCGATGCCGGTCTGAGCATCAGCGAAACCCGTGAAATTCTGGTGCAGCTCTACGCCTATGTCGGCTTTCCGCGCAGCCTCAACGCCTTGAACGAGCTAATGACGGTGGTGCAGGCACGAAAGCAACGCGGCATTGAAGATGCGCCGGGGCGTGAACCGGGCCGGGCGATTCCCGTCGGGGATGAGCTGCTGGCTGCCGGTACCGCCAATCAAACCAGGATCTCGGGCGCACCGGTCAAAGGCCCCGTGTTCGAGTTCGCCCCGGTGATCAACCGGTTCCTGCAAACCCACCTGTTCGGCGACATTTTCGAGCGCGACAACCTCGACTGGCAAAGCCGCGAGCTGGCAACGGTCGGGGCGCTGGCGGCAACGCCTGGGGTCGAGCCGCAATTACGCTCCCACATGGCGGCGAGCCTGCGCGTCGGGCTTGGCGCGGCACAGTTGCGCCAAGTCACCGAGTTGCTGAAAAAGCATGGCGATCCACAGACGGCCGAGCGAGCCCACGCAGCGCTGACCCAAACACTTTCGCAACTGCCACCCTTTTAATTGCTCAGGAGCTTCACATGAAAAACATGCTTAAAGCCACGTTCATGTCGGCACTGGTCGGCCTGTCGGCGGGCGAAGCCTTGGCCGCCGACTACCAAAAGAACCCGTTCACCCTCGCCTATGATGGCGCGATCAGCACCAACGAAGCGGGCAAGGTCAACATCCATCCGGTCAGCTACAAGCTCAATGGTCTGGACATCGCCGCCAACGTCTACACCCCGGCTGGCTATGACGCCAAGAAGACTTACCCGGCCGTGGTCGTTGCACACCCCAATGGCGGCGTGAAAGAACAAGTCGCCGGTCTGTATGCCCAACGCCTGGCCGAACAGGGCTACATCACCATCACTGCCGATGCGGCGTATCAGGGCGCCAGCGGTGGTCAGCCGCGCAGCATCGATAAACCGGCGTACCGTATCGAAGACATTCACGGCATGGCCGACTTTATCAGCCAGTTTGCCGGCGTCGATGACAAGCGTCTGGGGCTGCTCGGGATCTGTGGCGGCGGTGGTTATTCGTTGGCGGCGGCGCAAACCGACAAACGCTTCAAAGCGCTGGCAACGGTGAGCATGTTCAACTCGGGCCGGGTGCGCCGCAACGGCTACAACGACTCGCAAATGGACAGCATCCAGCAACGCCTGCAACAAGCGTCAGCTGCCCGCGCGCAAGAAGCGGCTGGCGGCGAAGTGCTGTATTCGGGCGATGCCAACCTCACCGACGAGCAAATTGCCAAACTGCCCTTCGAGCTGTATCGCCAAGGTTATGAGTACTACTGGAAGACCCACGCGCACCCGAACTCGACCTTCAAATACACCACCAGCAGCTTGATCGACTTGATGCGTTTCGACGCCACTGACCATATCGAGCTGATCAACCAGCCGTTGCTGATGATCGCCGGCAGCAAAGCCGACAGCCTGTACATGACGCAGGACGCCTTCTCCAAGGCCACCGGCACCACCGACAAAGAACTGTTTATGCTCGACGGCGCGACGCATATCGAAACCTATTGGGTGCCGCGTTATGTCGATGCCGCGATTGGCAAACTGAGCGCGTTTTACGCCCGCACCTTGTAATCAACCCTCATGGGGGTCGCGCATCGGTGTGCGACCTGCTTTTATGGATGAATCCCGCGCCCCTCATGAGAGGTTCTCATCAATGTCCCGCGCCAACCTTAACGACCTGCAAGCTTTCGTGGTCATCGCCCGCCAAGGCAGTTTCACCCGTGCAGCCGCCCAGCTTGGCGTCTCGCAGTCGGCGCTGAGCCACACCATGCGCGCACTGGAAAGCCGACTGGGCGTGCGCCTGCTGACGCGTACCACGCGCAGTGTTTCACCGACCGAGGCGGGTCAGCGGCTGTATCAGTCGATGGCACCGCGGTTCGATGAAATTGAACTCGAACTGGCCGCGGTCAGCGAGTTTCGTGACACCCCGGCGGGCACTGTACGGATTCAAGCGTCCGAACATGCCGCCAACAATATTCTGTGGCCCAAGCTTTCAAAAGTGCTGCCCAACTATCCGGACATTCATGTCGAAATTACCGTCGACTACGCCCTCTCCGACATCGTCGCGCAACGCTATGACGCCGGTGTTCGCCTGGGAGATCAGGTGGCCAAAGACATGATCGCCGTGCCGGTCGGGCCATCCTTGCGCATCGCAGTCGTGGGCTCACCCGAGTACTTCAAACAGCGGCCAATACCGAAGGTGCCCGGTGATCTGGCAGCACAAAATTGCATCAACCTGCGCCTGCCTACCCATGGCAGCCTGATGCAATGGGATTTTGAAAAGGATGGTCACGAACTGAAGGCCCGTGTCGAAGGGCAATGGACGTTCAACAGCAGCGTGCCGATCCTGCGGGCGGCCGTGGCGGGGTGTGGCTTGGGCTTTCTGCCGGAGGACATGGTGGCGAAGGAGCTTGCCGACGGTAGGCTTGTGCGAGTGCTGGAAGACTGGTGCCAACCCTTCGCCGGTTACCACCTCTACTACCCCAATCGCCGTGAACATTCATCGGCGTTTGGGGTTGTCGTTGAAGCATTACTTTACAAGCCTTGATGCATTGATAAATCGGCAGCGATTCAACATGCCGCCCTGCATCGACGGCACCCTGTTTGAGGGTACGTCAGCGGGCTTAGCCCCTGGCCAGGCAATGTGAATTGACGAACGTTGCAGTGTGCTGCAAAGACTGACGTATATCTGGCCTGGCTATTCCATGCCTGTTGGCGAAATGGGCGCCCAGATGGAACACAACGCTGGCGTGCCTTAGCACTTCTCGATCAGCAAGACTCAGCCCGAGAGTGTCCCGTTGCAGATCACCCGCTACGGCAAATACCCGGCTTGCACACCCGCCCAACGTGTCGATTTGCTCGCGCAGTTCAGCCAGTCGCTCCGGGCGACGCATCAACACCCGAATGGTGTGACCTTGTGCACTCAGATACGCCACTAAATGCTGACCGATAAAACCGGTCCCCCCCGTGACAAAGCACTCCACGCCCATTTCCCAGTTCCTTGTTTGAGGTCAGGAGCCGAGCATAAACTGTCGACCCAACTCTAGGGTCAAGCGGTGTTTTCATGAAAATCGGCGAACTCGAAGCCCGCAGCGGTGCCAGCCGCCATACGCTACGTTACTAGGAGCAAATCGGCCTGATCTCACCGCAGCGGCGGACCAACAACTATCGCGATTACACAGCGCAAACGCTGCACGACCTGGACTTTATCAAGCGCGCGCAAAGCATGGGATTTTCCCTGGGGGAAATAGGCGAGATTCTGGATGCGCAGCGCATTAAGCTGATCGAAAAAAAGATGATAGAAGTCCAACTGAAAATCGCCAACCTCCAAAGTATTTATCGGTATCTGGATGAAGAGCGGGCAAACCTCGAAGCCAGTGCTGCCAAACAGCTTGAGTTGGAGCAGTTGAATAACTTATCCGGGCAACAGGGCTTGGGGGGTGAAGCGGCGTCCGTTCGATAACTTTTTAGGCGTCTGGCGGTGGCCGATAGCAGCCTGTTGTGAAGGGCTGCTTTCGGACAATAGCTGCCTCGAGCCCTTTGCGCGAATGCGTCGCCCGCGGCCTAATGTTCACTCGCAGAGAACGATAACAATCAGCGTTGATGGAGGCTGTCGAGGTGCACATTCAGCCACGCATTACGAATAAATTCGCTCCTACTGCAGCGCGAGTGACTGCCAACAAAGCAGAACAGATATCTTGGACTAGCTTTATCTGAATCACTGAAGCCTCCGACCACAACTCAACCAGGCCACAGTTCGTAATGCTCAAAAAAATCGATTTGACGATTACCCACGATTACCTCAATCCATTTGCCTCGCCGGACGCACCCAAACTTAGCCCTGAGCTGGCGGACTACCTGTTGGATAGTGCCTGGTACTACCCCAAGCTGTGCCTCCAGATCAACTGCCCCGAAAATGAGCGAGAACGCCTACAGCAAGCTATCAGCAATACCTTTGCAGAAAAGAGCGAGCAAGTCAGAGGGGATATTCTCATCCTACAGTTGGAAGCGCTGACACTCCTGGGCCTGGCACTGGCAGTGGGGCTGATAGGTAATGCTCTAGGCATTGAAAGCACCATCCCGGTGGCAGTATTTACCGTTACTGTGTGGATGCTGCTCTGGCGCAGCGCAGAGATATTTTTTCTGGATATCCGCAGCGCTTATCGGGAGTTGCGTAAGTACCGGCGTATAGCCAGCGCAAAAAAGCAGTATTGATTGAAAGTGCTGAGTCGCCGCTGATTTAATAAATACCCTCGAAGACCAGCTCTTGGCCGATTTCAATCCCTCGTGGCAGGCAGAAACGATGCCATCAAGCAGCCCACAAAAATGGGAGTGGCCGATAGCAGCCTTTCGTGACGGACTGCTATTGGCCGCAAGCAGCCCTTTGTGACAGGCTGCTATCGGCAAAACGAACGTACACGACGCATGGCTTGGTTGCTCCCTACACATACTTGTGACACGTTGAGGTGAAGCCAATACCTCAAGGAAGATCATGGACATTCGATCGACGGTAACAGAAGACTGGAAGCTATTGAGGCAAGTCCGACTTGCCGCGCTTTTGGACACGCCGTCGGCATTTGGTGTCAGTTATCAAACTGCCGCTGCTTACACTGACGAGCAGTGGCAAGTGAGAGCATCATCCACTGGCACAGCCTTTTGGCTGGCATTCGAGCAAGACAGGCCTGTGGGAATGATTGGTGCCGCTGTCAGCAGCGCGCAGCGCTTTAACTTGATCGGAATGTGGGTTGAACCTGCTGCACGGGGCTCTGGCGTGGCAACTCAACTGGTAGAGACCGTGAAAGCTCACGCTACCTCGCAGGGATTTGATCGCGTTTTTCTTGATGTCTCACCCGACAATGCCAGAGCGTCGAACTTCTATCTCAAGCAGGGCTTTACCTTCATGGATGAATGGGAACCGCTTGAAAGTCATCCGCATATTACGGTGCAGACCATGCTCTGGATCAGAAACTGATCCACAAGTTTTCTTTTAGCCGGATGCATTCGGGTTGTCTAAAGCCCTTGGGGGCAGGCAGAAATCGACCACAAGCCCCCAGAAATATCAGCTCACGCCCGCGCTTATATCCGGTGATGTTCCAGCAAGAAGTCCACGAACAATCGCACCCGCGCCGGCATGGCCGCCCCGCCGACGAACACTGCATGAATCGGTTCGCGGTCTCCGGGGTTCCAGGCCTCCAACAGCGAAACCAGGTCGCCGCGCTGCAGGTCCTCGCGCACGCTGAACTCACCGATACGTGCAATGCCGGCACCTACGCGCGCGAGTTGTGCCAGCGCTTCACCACTGCTGCATTCGATGTTGCCGCTGACCTTTAGGGAAAATTCTTCTCCATCGCGGATGAACGGCCAGTTGGGTTCGGCACGCCGAAAGTTGAAGCGCAGGCAGTTGTGCTGCAACAGGTCTTCTGGTTGTTGGGGGATGCCGTGGCGTTGCAGGTACTCGGGCGATGCCACCACGACCTGGCCGGTGTCGCCGATTCTGCGCGCGGTCAGCGGGCTGTCGGGCAGATGGCCAAAACGGATCGCGACGTCGGCCTGCCCGCCGAGAATGTCGACCACTTCGTCGCCGAGGGTAAGGTCGACGACGATGTTCGGGTAACGGGCGCTGAATGCGGCAACCAAGGGAACGATGGCCAGCCGCCCATGCCCAAGGGCGGCGCTGACCCGCAATCGCCCCCTGGGTACGCCCTGGTCGGCGATGGCTTCTTCGACTTCGTCCATGTCGGCCAGGATACGCCGGGCGCCGCGCAGGAACGCTTCGCCCTCGGCCGTAAAGGTGATCGCTCGGGTGGTGCGCAACAGCAGACGGGTGCCAAGGCGTTGCTCGGTACGCGCGATGATCCGACTGACTGCCGAGGGTGTCAGGCCCAGTGCACGCGCGGCGGCCGAGAGGCTGCCTTCTTGCGCCACGGTGGTGAACACGCTCATTTCACCTGACCTGCCGTTGAAGTCCACTTGTGCCTCCTGCGCAAAGGTGATTGCCAAAAATGCTATCTACCGCTTGAAAAGACAGGATCGTAGCATTAGCGGCATAGATAAGGAGCCTTTCATGCGTATCAATCCACCCCTTGTAGCGCTCGCCATCGGTGCCTTTGGCATCGGCGTAACAGAATTCGCCCCCATGGGCATGTTGCCGGGTATCGCTGCGGATCTGGGCGTTTCCATTCCCGCCGCCGGTTTGCTGGTCAGTGCGTATGCGCTGGGCGTATTGCTCGGCGCACCGTTGATGACCCTGACCACCGGCAAAATTCCCCGGCGCTATTTGCTGATCGGGCTCATGGCGATTTTCACCCTGGGCAATCTGATGTCAGCCCTGGCCACCGATTACTACAGCCTCATGATCGCCAGGGTGGTGACCTCACTCAACCATGGTGCATTTTTTGGCGTTGGCTCCATCGTCGCCGCCAGCGTGGTCGCCCCGGAAAAACGTGCCGGGGCAGTTGCGGCGATGTTCATGGGCCTGACCCTGGCGACCATCGGCGGTGTGCCGCTGGCCACCTGGTTTGGTGAACTGTTCGGTTGGCGCACCGCGTTCTGGGGCATCACGGGCCTCGGCTTGTTGACCATGGCCGCCTTGTGGTTCGCCCTGCCTAACCTGAAGGCGCCGCCAAGCGCCGGTGTCATGGCCGAAATTCGAGTACTGGGGCGCGGTCCAGTGCTGAGCGCGTTGGCCCTGACCGTCGTCGGATCGAGCGCAATGTTCACCGTCTTCACTTACATCGCGCCGATCCTCAGCAGCGAGACCCATGGTTCCACCGCCTACATCACCGCCATGCTGGTACTGTTTGGTGTGGGCTTGACGCTGGGCAATATGTGGGGCGGCAAGGCGGCCGACCGCTCAATAGATCGCACCTTGATCGTGTCGCTAAGCGTTCTGATTCTCGTCTTGCTGGCGTTCACCCTGCTGATGCGTTGGGAAGTGCCGGCTGCACTGGCCATCCTGATATGGGGCATCGCCAGCTTCTCCCTGGTGCCGCCGCTACAGATGCGCGTCATGGAAGCAGCCAAGGACGCGCCCAACCTTGCCTCTGCGGTGAACATTGGCGCCTTCAATTTTGGCAACGCGATTGGCGCAGCGCTGGGCGGAGCGGTGATCAACGCGGGCTGGGGTTATCCGGCGATTTCCCTGGCAGGAGCGGCGATGGCGGGTTTGGGGTTGTTGATGGTGTTGGCTTCGGTCTGGCGTTCCAGGGCGGTTGAAGTCGCAGTGGTGTGAGGGGGATGAAGGGCGGCAAGTGACAGGATTGCTGCCCTTGGTGAGGGGTGGCAATCGACCAGAAGCGGACGCTCCTTCTCAGCCGTTTATTTCAGATATCGGCCAGACGGTACAGTGCTTGGGCATGGGATGCCGTGAACCCGGCACGCTCCAGATTTCGGCGGCTTTGGGAGCTGGCCAGCGCGGTCGCAGCCACCCATTGACCGCCATGTTTCTTTGCTTGCTCTATTCGGTGAGAAATCAGCGCTGCGTGGTAGCCGTAGCCCCGAGCATCTTTTCGAGTTGCCGCCGTTCCAAGGTAGGCAACACCATTGCTGGCCAAGTACATCGAAGCCCCTGCTACCACCACTCCCTGCGCTTTCAATACATAGATTTTCAGACGTCCATCAGGCCTCTGCCCTACAAAGGAAGCCTGATTCAGCAGCCGATGCTCCGGCTTGGTATGAAAGCCAGCCGCGTGCACTGCTGCGAATAGAGCCAGAGTTTTCAGCGTGACCTCTTCAATTTCGAAGGAGTGATGATTCAAAACCACGTTTTCAATAGCACACGCTAATTGCAGGTGAGTCCAGCCCCTCAAACGCTCAAGCCGTTCCTCGCCCAAAATGGCGTATTGCTCCAGCGCCGAAGATTTTCCGATAAGAGGGGTGACAGCCGATCGCCCCGCTGACTCATTGAGCAATTTCAACACTGCCAGAGGGGCGCTGGCGATGTCACCGTAGATGCGGTTGAACATTGGGCTAGGCGATGCTTTTACTTGAAAGCACGGAAAGTCAGCATTGAAAAAAACACGTGCACCATAAGGGTTGCCGCTGACATCTGCCAGATTCTCAACGCGCGAACGTAAATACTCGCATTCTGCGGCTTCAATCTTATGAGCCAATTCAACATCCATGTTCATCGCCCTTTTTCAGGATTTTCTGGAGGGGTAAAGCGCATCGAACAATACGCTTGTATCCGGCACGCACAGTGGCGGTTTCAGCTTCACTGCCCGCTTTGGGTTATTAGTAGTTATTCGCGAGCCACAAGCAACATCCATCACTTTTACGAAGCGCGTGGGCAAAATCCGACCTTGGGGATCAGAGAAGTGGGGGCTTGATGAAAACCCAGTCGAGGGTCTATCAGGAAATATAGCTAAGCAACTGAATGTGATGGTGTCCCAGGCGGGGTTCGAACCTGCAACCTTCCCCTTAGGAGGGGGATGCTCTATCCAATTGAGCTACTGAGACAAACGTTTGCGCCACACGCTGATGGCGTGACGCAGAGGACGGCGTGCATGTTAACGGGCATGCCTTTGTTTGTCATGTCGTCCGTGGGCTTTTTGCGTGTGGGTGGGTGCGCTACAGGGTGGTGGGTGGGTGGTTGGGTTGACGGGATTTTTGCGGGGATCAAAAGATCGCGAGGCAAGCTCGCTCCTACAGTTTGATTGGGGATGGTGGCGGGGGTTGGCGCAAAATAAGGCTTTTCGTACGACGCTTCGCTTTCCATCTGGTGAAACTTCCGAGAAAATCCCATTCGCTTGCGCCTGTTCAGTCCGGGGAATAGTCTCGGCCCATCGCTGTCTTTCAGCGGTTGGGTTTAGTAGCCCGACGTATTACTCGGCGCATGGCGCCACCTCCGCGAGGCGCTTTTTTTCGGCCTGCGTTTTATGGTGGCCGTGCGTAGGGCGCCCTCGTGGCGCGCCGGGTTCCGAGTGTACCGGTCTACTAACCTGCGTACGGCTGCCTCCATTCGTTTAGTAGCGAAGGGAACAGCTCCATTAATACCTCGGAGTTGTCCTTATGAAGAAGATTGTTCCCGATCCACCTACCCTCCCCTTGCACGATACTGCTCAGTGCAGTGATATGTCGTTGGACCGTGCCGCCGCTGAGCGTGCACTGGATTTTTATTTGCTCGACCCTAAGCCTCCACGACACGTGGATCAGGCCACGTATGTCATCCCCGACAGTGTCAATTTAGAAGCGGCTTTGGCCCAGGCGTCAGACTTGTTGCGCTGCGCGGGCGCTTCGGCGAGTGAGGCGGGGAATGGTTTGAGCGGCCATGCACGCAGTTTGGTGTTGTCGACCATGCACTTGGTGGAGCTGGCCAAGGCGTATGTCGATAAGTCGCTGGATGGTTTGACGACGCACTAGAGCAGTACGTGCCTGGGTGCAAGCAGGCACGGTTTTCAAGATTAAGAGCTCGCGAGGCAAGCTCGCTCCTACAACAAAAATCGTATACAGGTTGTCACATAACGGTGCACTCATTGGGTGCGACGCGGGGTGCGTGCATCAAAAAGTAACAGCCTTTTTGAGGCGCACACTTTTTGGCGTTTGTTGATTTTTCCTGCCTTACGCATTTCACGCTTTTTTATACTTTTTTAATTCATCTTATTTTTCAAACTGTTACAGAAATATTCGAAGTTTCTGAGGACGCGCACGCTGCCCCGGCGCTGTTGGCTGGCATGAATATCGCTATGAGCTAAACGACACTTGTATACAAAGACACACAAAACTAAGTACACGTTGTTTAGTAGCTTGCACCCTAACTGCAGGCATAACGCGGACTTCATCACCAGTGATTCCACCCTGTCATGACGCAGGTATGGGGTCAGGAGCTTGCCCAGAATGCGCACAAGACTCTCCAGCACTATCGCTCTGGATTTACCCTCTTCCGTTTCTACCCCACAGCCGCTGGCGGACAGTTCGTCTGCCACGCTGGCGCTCAGCCCACGCTTGCATAACAACGATCTGGCACCGACCAAAGCTGAAGGTCGACGCTGGGGGCGTTACAGCATTTTTGCGCTGTGGACCAACGATGTGCACAACATTGCCAATTACTCCTTCGCCATCGGTTTGTATGCACTGGGGCTGAATGGTTGGCAGATTCTGCTCTCGCTGGGCATCGGCGCAGGGCTGGTGTTTATGTTTATGAACCTGTCCGGCTATATGGGCCAGCGCACCGGGGTGCCGTTTCCGGTGATCAGCCGTATCAGTTTCGGTGTGCACGGGGCGCAGATTCCCGCGTTGATTCGTGCAGTTATCGCGATTGCCTGGTTCGGGATTCAGACGTATTTAGCGTCGGTAGTGTTGCGCGTACTGCTGGTGGCGGTGCACCCCGGTTTTGCGGCGTATGACCATGACTCGATCCTGGGGCTGTCGAGCCTGGGTTGGGTATGTTTTGTGGCGATCTGGCTGGTGCAGTTGGTCATCCTGGCGTATGGCATGGAGATGGTGCGCCGTTATGAGGCCTTTGCCGGGCCGGTGATTTTGCTGACGGTGATCAGCCTGGCGGCGTGGATGTATTTTCAGGCCAACGGCACCATCGCCTGGTCTAACCGCGTGCCGCTGAGCACCGCCGAGGTGTGGCGCAATGTGTTTGCTGGCGGGGCGTTGTGGCTGGCGATTTATGGCACGTTGATTTTGAATTTCAGCGACTTTTCCCGTTCTTCGCCGTGCTGCAAAACCATCAAGGTCGGTAACTTCTGGGGCCTGCCGGTGAATATTCTGGTGTTCGCCGGGATCACCGTGCTGCTGTGCGGCGCGCAGTTTCAAATCAACGGGCAGATTATCGAAAGCCCGACGCAAATCATCGCGTCCATCCCGAATACCTTTTTCCTGGTGTTGGGCTGCCTGGCGTTTCTGATTGTGACGGTGGCGGTGAATATCATGGCCAACTTTGTCGCCCCGGCGTTTGTACTGAGCAACCTGGCGCCCCGGCATTTGACGTTCCGCCGCGCCGGAATGATCAGCGCCACCATCGCGGTGCTGATTTTGCCGTGGAACCTCTACAACAGCCCGCTGGTGATTGTGTATTTCCTGTCGGGCCTGGGCGCCCTGCTCGGCCCGCTTTACGGGGTAATCATGGTGGATTACTGGCTGCTGCGAAAAGGCCAGATCGATGTGCCCGCGCTGTACAGCGAAGACCCACGCGGCGCTTATTTTTACTCACGCGGGGTCAATATGCGCGCCGTGGCGGCCTTTATTCCGGCGGCGCTGATCGCCATCGTGCTGGCGCTGGTGCCGGGATTTCATGAGGTGTCGCCGTTCTCCTGGTTGATTGGTGCGGGCATCGCGGCGCTGTTGTATCTGATTTTTGCCAAGCGCCAGGCGCATTACGCCAGCGTCAGCGGCGAGTCGATTGCGGTTGATAACGTCAGCCATTGAGTGTTGTGCGGCCCGCGGATGGCGGGCCGTGTTTTTACTTTTTTGTTGCAGGAGCTTGCATGCGAATTCTCGTGGTCAACGTCAATACGACCGACAGCATCACCCAGGCCATTGCGCGACAAGCGCAGGCGGCCGCGGCGCCCGGGACTGAGATTATCGGGCTGACCCCGGATTTTGGGGCTGATTCGGTTGAAGGCAATTTTGAGAGTTATCTGGCCGCCATTGCGGTGATGGACAAGGTCATGTCCTACGACCAGCCGTTTGATGCGGTGATTCAGGCCGGTTATGGCGAGCATGGGCGCGAAGGCCTGCAAGAGTTGCTCAACGTGCCGGTGGTAGACATTACCGATGCGGCGGCCAGCACGGCGATGTATGTGGGCCGCGCGTATTCGGTGGTGACCACGCTGGATCGCACGGTGCCGTTGATTGAAGATCGCCTGCGCCTGTCGGGGTTGTGGGATCGCTGTGCGTCGGTGCGGGCCAGCGGCCTGGCGGTGCTGGAGCTGGAGGAGTCACCCGAGCGCGCACTGGAGGCCATTGTGCGCCAGGCTGAGCTGGCGGTGAGTGAGGACCGTGCCGAGGTGATTTGCCTGGGCTGTGGCGGTATGGCCGGGCTGGATGAGCAGATTCGTCAGCGCACCGGGGTGCCGGTGATTGATGGCGTGAGCGCGGCGGTGACGGTTGCTGAGTCGCTGGTGCGCCTTGGGTTGTCGACGTCCAAGGTGCGCACGTATGCGCAGCCGCGCCCCAAGGTGATTTCGGGGTGGGCGGCGAAGTTTATGCGGTAGTTTCAGGTTAGATTTTTAGAGCAAAAGCCCCTCACCCTAGCCCTCTCCCGAAGGAGAGGGAACTGATTGGGGGATGCTGAAGATAATTGGCCATTAACCCCTTGCGTTGAATCCAACGCCGCAAGAGCGTTTGCGTCAGGTTATTAGTCACTTCCCCGCCTGGTTTTCCAGCATCGTGCATTTTGCATTACACCAAAAAGCCATCATTGCAATTTGCAATTGAACGGCCCTCGCAATACCTAGCAAACCATTGATTTATAAGGTTTTTACAAACAAAAAGAGTTGGCATGATGCCTGCTCTATTCATGGCATCACCTAATTCTAAGAGATGACTGCCATGACCATGAACAGCACCCTTTTCTTGTTGAATGTTCTTGCCCTGGCGGTTTTGACTGGTTTTCATTTTTACGCCGACCCGGTTGCCGCCGAGCCCGGCATGGATGTGGCCGGCACGTACAGCAAACCGCATACGCCGATGCCGCAACGGGCCGTGATGATGGGTAACAGCCACGTTACCCCGCATTTGGCCACCGAGCGCTCAACCACCCCTGCCGCCATCGAGAACACCCAGGGCGATCGCTGGGTTTTCTGAAAAAAGAGATGCTTAATCCATGTCCAAAATTGCTTTCGGCTTGTTGATGCTCGCCCTGTTGAGCCTTGCTCTGGGTCTGTTCTCTCAGGACGAGTTGGGGAATACGCCGTTGATTGCCGCCACGGTGTTTTTTGCTGGCTGGCTGGTAGCCCGCGCACTGGGGCGCCGCTTCAAGTTTGACCCTCAGTTGCGCTGAGACGTCGCGATGGCGGCATCTATGAGCGCGAGCAAGCGCTGAACACCCACCTGCAAAGCGGCCGAGTTGTCCAGTAGGTGCACCCGGTCTGCGACCAACGCTTCTACAGACTCCAGAAACAGTTCATTGCGCGCCAAGCGGGCGTTTATTTCTGCAGGCGTTTCTCGGCCACGGGCCAGCAAGCGCTGACGCAAGACATCGGTATCAACCCGCAACATAATCGCCAGCAAGTCCGGATAGCGTTCGCGGGCCTGTTTAAGGTGCCCTCTTGATCCGTTGACCAGCACATGGCGCCCGGCAGACAGCCAGTGATCGAGCTGCACGGGTATACCGTATTCCAGACCATTGGCCTGCCAGTCCAAGGCAAAGGCGCCGTTGGCCTTGAGTGCCTGGAACGCTTCGCGGCTAACGCCAATCGCCTCTTCACCTGCCGACTCTGCCGAACGGGTAATCACCCGCTGGATCACTTCACACCCGCGCGCCGCCAAATCAGGGCGTGCAGCTTCGATCAGGCTGTCTTTGCCCGAGCCTGAAGGCCCCATCAAATAGATCAATTTACCTGGCACTCGGTGGATCTCCGGGACGCGGCTGCGTAAGGCTGGGTTCACCCGCACAGGGTGAGGAGGCAACAAGATGGGGACTGCTAAGAAGCATTCAAGTCAGTCAATGATGGCCTTTACACATAATGGTTCCTTTTAGAAAAGCCGATAGCCTGTAAACTACGTAGGACAACGCACATTTTTGACAATAGGTGCTGGCTTATAGCCTTTATCCCGTTCAATATTTGTCACAGAATTGACGCCAGGGAAGTGGCAGATATGAGGCATGATGCGCGCCTCTTTGCAATTCAGGTTGAACATTTGGCCACAAGCCTGGTCTGAAACCATAGCTTGCGGCCAATTTCCGAGAACCGCTCCCCTGAACTAACCGGTTAACTATAATGCGCCCATTGAAACAGGCAATTTACTCAAGCCGTACGGCTGACAAGTTCGTCGTTCGCCTGCCAGACGGAATGCGTGAACGCATTGCCGAAGTGGCTCGCAATCACCACCGCAGCATGAACTCAGAGATTATTGCTCGCCTTGAGCAAAGCCTCATTCAGGAAGGTGCACTGGGTGATGAACCCAGCCTGCGTCTGGACAGCCCTGAGCTTTCCCTGAACGAACGCGAACTGCTGCAACGCTTCCGCCAACTGTCTCACCGCCAACAAAACGCTTTGGTTTCCCTGATTGCTCACGATGTTGAAGCTACATCCGACGCGTCTTGATTTAACCCAAGCAACAAAAAAGCCAGCGCTCTGCTGGCTTTTTTATGCGCGCTGTTCAGGCGCTATAAAAAAGGCCTGACGGGCTAGTTGCCGGTCAGGCCTTTTTGGGTCAGAGCAAGAACAACGTTGCCAGCCCCAGGAAGATAAAGAACCCGCCGCTGTCGGTCATGGCGGTGATCATTACACTCGCGCCCATGGCCGGGTCACGCCCGAAGCGGGCCAGTGTCATGGGGATCAATACGCCCATGAGCGCCGCCAGCAGCAAGTTAAGCGTCATGGCGGCTGTCATCACCACCCCCAGCGACCAGCTGCCGTATAGCAGGTAGGCGACCACACCGATCACCCCGCCCCACACCACGCCGTTGATCAAGGCCACGGCCAGCTCTTTGCGCATAAGGCGCTTGGTGCTGCCGGTGTTCACCTGGTCCAGCGCCATGGCGCGCACGATCATGGTGATGGTCTGGTTACCGGAGTTACCGCCGATACCGGCCACGATGGGCATCAGGGCCGCTAGGGCCACCAGTTTTTCAATCGAGCCTTCAAACAGGCCGATCACCCGTGAAGCAATAAAGGCGGTGATCAGGTTGATCGCCAGCCAGGCCCAACGGTTGCGCAGAGATTTCCACACCGAGGCGAAGATGTCTTCTTCTTCGCGCAGACCGGCCATGTTGAGGACTTCGCTTTCGCTTTCCTCACGGATCAAGTCGACCATTTCGTCGATGGTCAAACGGCCAATCAGTTTGCCGTTTTTGTCGACCACCGGCGCCGAGATCAAGTCATAACGCTCAAACGCCTGAGCGGCATCGTAGGCGTCTTCGTCCGGATGAAAACTCACCGTGTCGCTGGCCATGACGTCAGCCACTTGTTTTTCAGGGTCGTTGACCAGCAGACGTTTGATCGGCAGCACGCCCTTGAGCACGCCGTCGTAATCGACCACAAACAGTTTGTCGGTGTGGCCAGGCAATTCTTTGAGGCGACGCAGGTAACGCAAGACGACTTCAAGGCTGACGTCTTCGCGGATCGTCACCATCTCGAAGTCCATCAGGGCGCCGACCTGGTCCTCGTTATAGGACAACGCAGAGCGAACGCGCTCACGCTGTTGCGCATCGAGGGTTTCCATCAGCTCATGGATGACGTCTCGCGGCAGCTCAGGGGCCAGGTCAGCAAGTTCGTCGGCGTCCATCTCCTTGGCGGCGGCCAGGAGCTCGTGATCGTCCATGTCGGCGATCAGGGTTTCACGCACAGAGTCAGACACTTCGAGCAGGATGTCGCCATCACGGTCGGCCTTGACCAACTGCCAGACGGTCAGACGATCGTCCAGGGGCAAGGCTTCAAGAATGTAGGCAACGTCTGCGGAGTGCAGGTCTTCCAGCTTGCGCTGGAGTTCAACAAGGTTTTGGCGATGAACCAGGGTCTCGACGCGATCCTGGTGCTGGCCCTCCTGACGGTGCGTCAGGCCCTCAACCACGCGCTGGCGGTTGAGCAGCTCAATCACTTGAGCCAGGCGGCTTTGGAGGCTGTCTTGTGCTTTCTTTACTTCAACTTCGGTCATAGGCGAACTCCACTCCCAGCAGCAGGGCACGCCGGAAGGATCAATCAGTCAATTCATGATTGGAAAAACGGGATGCTGAGTTACTACTGGGTAAGTCCATGGAGGTATTCCACAAGCCCCGGCGGGGCTGACGGGCGCAATCATACACGGCTTAAAAATTAATGACGCTATAAATCTGTGGAGATAACAAACGTTTACGGCTGCGTCTAGACCGCTGAATCTGCGACGCTAAAAGCGCTTGGCAGAGCACACCTTTTTTATGAATCTTCGTGCGGTCTGGCAATTTTTAGAAGATCAACAGATCGCGAGGCGAGCTCGCTCCTACAGACAGACCTCGCCCGGCTCGGTTAATTCCTGGAGGCGGGTTCACGATAAACAGAAGATAAGTCGGGGACGTGACAAAAAAGGCTGCTTGCCGGAGCGATTCGACATTTCATAAATCGCAGACAGCAAAAAGCCCGCATAAAATGCGGGCTTCTTGGTGTATGGTGCACTCGACAGGATTCGAACCTGTGACCGCTCGGTTCGTAGCCGAGTACTCTATCCAGCTGAGCTACGAGTG
>NZ_WIVZ01000045.1:0-38874 GCF_009600325.1 Pseudomonas sp. FSL R10-2189 | reverse complement strand
TGTTTTGGAAGCGGGATTGTTTCGCTTAGCAAGCTCAGAAAATTAACTGACTGTTGCACTTGCTCCTTGAGACCGCCATGTCTTGAGATCCGATTGAACGATCTATACCATAAGTGTAAGCTTTTGGAAGGCCATAAAATGGTGGCTCTCCGTAGAAGGGCGCAAAATAAATAGTCGTGCTGCATCGATTGTTTAATATGTCTTGTTTAGACGCGTCCAAAAACGCATCTACCACAACCTTATCTTCACTTGTTCGATTATTCTCATCGTCGTTAGTAGTAAGCAACGCTCGCCAGAAAACAGACAAAACAGCTAGCTGGATTTCATCGCTAATCACTACTATTGAGCTTTGCTTTTGGTAGTTCGCTATTTTTCTGAATAGACCCTCGGCAAGTTTTTTCTCCCAAATAGAGAGTTTTCCTTCGCAACCTCCGCACAAAAGGTGTTTTTTTGGCCCATCTTGGTGTCGGATATTGACGTCTCGAGTGTCCCGAATGAATTGCGTGGCTGACGTTTTTTTAAGCCAGTCATACGCGAATTTGGGGATGCTATGAGACTCTTTCAGCAAGATATTTTTGTTATCACACAGCGCGCAGTCTCCTAGGACACCGCCCGCCGCTGTCACATCGAACTCTTGCTTACTGATGTTACTTTCCATCGTCAAAATTTTCCCTTGTTGCTGATCCGTTGAGACTCGCGCTCACCGAAGCCTGGCATCTGCTCTGCCAAACCAAGTACTGGTGGCAAGAGACGTCTTCACTGATTGCCGAGAAAGGCTGAAGAGGCTTGAAGCCCATAATCACTTCTTAATCCACAGCCAATTCCACGTATCTGTACAGTGGACTGCAATGATAGCTCAGCGCCATCTCAGAATGCGACGAATGCGCTTTAGCCCACGCAGGAACGTTGACCTAGCTCCTCGTTGGATGTGTTCTCACCAAGCAAGACGTTCAAACATCAAGACGCGGTGAGGAAACGTTTGTGCTGGCTTTCAGATTCGTAAAAGCGGTGATGACTGTCAGAGGTCTGGACAACGAGGCTGATGCGAGTGGTGAAACAAGGCCTATGAACGCCAAACGATGAACAATCGCTTTATTTTCTAAAGCATTGAGACAGCAGTCCCGGGGCTGTGAGCTTCTTATGAACATATTACATCGCCCACTTGTTAAATTATGTTTCATGCTGCGAAGATTTTCTAGCTCCCCCCACAGGTTCAACAGCCCGCATCTGTCGTCAACTCTCTGAACAAGCCATGTACTTCGTGTGTACATGGCAAGTCGTCAGAAAAGACTTATTTATTGCTCCAGCAAACTGATCGATACAGATCACGTTGCGCCCGAGCCTACTCAGGCGCATTACCTCTCACCAATGGCAAATAAATCATGCCGAACAATTCGCGCAGCGCATCGAAACGGCGCGCATAGGCGGCCTCGTCTCCATAGATAAGTTCGACATTCAGGCTGTCGATCAACGCCAGATAGGCCTCGGCCAGCAAGTCGACATGCGGTTGTTCAAACGCCGGATACGTGTCTTTCAGAGACGCCTGGAAATGCCGTCGTATATCAGCCAAATAACGTTCGAAACCGGATTTGACGTTTTGCTCAATGGCCGCAGGTGGATAAAAAGCTGCGCGCAGCAAGAACCGTAACGCCGCACTTTCGGCGTATCGTCCTTGCAGGTTGTCAACATAACGCTCACCAGGAGCCTGGTTTGCCTGTGTAGTCGAGAATTGCCCGCTTACGTAGGCCTGCTCACTTTGCAACGCCAGGTTTAGTACAGCCGAGTACAACTCATCCTTTCCAGAAAAATGAGCGTACAGCGAGGCTTTTTTGATCCCGGCGCTGCCGGCAATGTCATTAAGTGATGCCGCGTCGTAGCCGCGATCGGCAAAATGTAACAAGGCAACATGAACAATCCGTTCCGCTGCCGGGGTTAAAGTCGTTGAAGTCATCAATTGCCCTTTTTCTCAGTGCCCAGCGAGGTTAAAGGAAGCATCGTCGCTTGTAGACAAGCTAATCCATGTCAAGGCGCAGACTATCAATGCACTTAGACTCAGCAGCACAGTCCACGCAATGGCTCCATGCGTCAATGCTATAGCCGAAATGGGTGTGGCGCTCGATGAGATGGTTAGTTGAAAGGCCCCCAGCAACGCTGCCGTCGACCCCAGGGCGCGCTCTTGGGAAGACATGGCCAGAGACATTAGCGTCGACTCAGCGATACCCAACCCGAACAGTGCCAGCGCCATGCCCGTAACAATACCTGCAAGCCCAACGCCTGTGACGGTCGCTACTAACGTCGTGAATGCGCCTAAAACAATGCAGCTCACACCGATCCAAGTAAGACGTTTGAGGCCCAGCGTAGTGATTAATTTGCCAGCGACCATTGCCCCACACAGGATCGAACAGCCCGTCACGCCAAACAAGATACCGAATGCTTGCGGCGTCAGCCCGTAGATCTCCTGGTACACCAGAGTCGCGCCACCGATATAGGCGAACAGGAAAAAAAACACCGCAGCAACGGCCAATGCAGGCAGTAAAAAGCGCTTGTCGCAGCCGATGGCCAGGTAGGTACGGCACGCAGCACCCAGTCGCAAGGGTTCACGTTTGTCAGTTGCCAAGGTTTCAGGCAGGTTCAGCCAACTGTTGATGAGCACCGCCATGCCAAGAATGGCGAGGGTGAGCATCACTGCCCGCCAACCAAAATACGAGTCTATAAATCCACCCAATGCCGGAGCCAAGATAGGCGCCACACCTTCGATGGTCATTAACAAGGCAAACAGTTTGGTTGCCGCTGCCCCTCGGCTGACGTCACGTACGGTGCTCATGATCACCACCAGCGTCAGCGCACTCCCAAGGCCTTGTACAAAGCGAAAACCCAACAACACTGAAAGTGTTGGCGCCCACGCTGAACCCAAGGAGCAAAGGATAAAGACCACCAGCCCGATCAATAGCGGCCGTCTACGCCCGTAAGCGTCCACGAAGGGTCCGAACAGTAGCTGCCCTGCCCCCATGGCAAGCAGGAAAAATGTCAAAGTGAGTTGGACACTGGCGAAGCCTGCGTCGTAATCACGCGCAATTTCGGGAAGGCTAGAAAGGTACATGTCCACTGCGGAAGGTCCCAAGGCCCCTATTGCCCCTAAGCCAATCGCCAACTTCATGGGGACCCGCTGCTGTTGCACGGTATTCATTATTTGATCTCGATTTGTTAACAACCTACCGGTCGGTAGGTTTTTAGGATAATAAATATAATCGCCTCACAGGTCAAACGCCTGCCTTTAACCTGATCCTCCATACCCACGCCCACCCCACGCCACTCGTCGCCCATAACCCTCTAAACCCCCTCTTCGCCTACCCTCCGTTCTGATCACCGCGCAGTTCCAGCGCTGGCTTGTGGTGAACACACGCGAAATAACTACCCTGCCCATCAGCTATTTCGCAATGTCATCAATTTGAATTGATCGGAGTTTCCATGACAGGCAAAACCGTCCGTGATGTGACGTATCAGTTGCTGCGAGAGCTGGGCCTTACCACGATGTTTGGCAATCCTGGCTCGACTGAGGAGACCTTTCTCAAGGATTTCCCGGCCGATTTTCGCTATATCCAGACCTTGCATGAGTCTTCTGCGGTTGGCGCGGCGGATGGTTTTGCGCAGGCCAATCGGCGACCGGCAATCGTCAATGTGCATACCAGTGCCGGGTTGAGCAACGCCATGAGCAACATTTTGACCGCGTTTCAGAACAAAACGCCGTTGATCATCACCGCGGGTAACCAAACCCGGGACATGTTGCTGATGGAGCCGTGGCTGACCAATATTGAGCCGGCTCTTTTGCCCAAGCCTTGGGTCAAGTGGAGTTATGAGCCGGTTTGCGCCGAAGATGTCCCGGCCGCGTTTATGCGCGCCTACGCTATCGCCGTGCAGCCGCCTGCAGGCCCGGTGTTTTTGTCGATTCCACTGGATGATTGGGATAAGCCCGCCAGAGGCACTGCCCTTGTGCGCTCGGTGGCCACGCGTATTGCTCCAGACCCTGAGGTGCTCAGCGCGTTTGCTCAGGCGTTATCCAACGCCACTAATCCGGCGCTGATTTATGGTGCGGCCATCGCCCGTGGCCAAGGGTGGCCGCAAGCCATTGCCCTGGCCGAGCAGTTGCAGGCCACGGTGTACGCGGCGCCTGCCTCTGAGCGCCCTCCTTTCCCGGAAAGCCATCCGCTGTATGCCGGCGGCTTGCCTTTTGCCATTGCGCCTTTATCGCAAAAGCTTGCCGGCCATGATCTGGCCATTGTCATTGGCGCCCCGGTGTTTCGCTATTATCCCTATGTTGCCGGCGACTACTTGCCTGAGGGCTTACGCCTTTTGCACATCACTGACGACCCCAGTGAGGCGGCGCGTGCACCGGTCGGCGACAGTGTGCTGGGGGATGCGGTCCTGTCACTGGATGCTTTGATTGTACAGGTCAAGCCGCGCCCTGTTGGCAGTGCTGCGGTCAAGCGCCAGGCACATGGCTTGGCTCCGCACCCGGCAGCCACGCACGCAGATAGCACCGATGGGTTGTTGTCATCACTCAGTGTGTTCCAGGCTCTGCGCGCTGCAACGCCCGCCAATACGGTTCTGATTGAAGAGTCGCCTTCTAACCTTGCAGAACTGCACAGCGCATGGCCTGTGGATCAGCCCGACTCGTTTTATACCTTTGCCAGTGGCAGCTTGGGCTGGAACCTTCCGGCCAGTATCGGTATTGCGTTGGCTGAGCGTGACAGTGGGCGCAATCGCCCCGTGCTGGCGATCATCGGCGATGGCTCGTTCCAATACTCCATACAAGGCTTATGGACGGCGGTGCAGCACGAATTACCGATTCTCTTTGTCGTGCCTCGCAACGGGCAATACGGGATTTTGAAGTCCTTTGCCGTGCTGGAACAAACGCCGAACGTGCCTGGGCTGGATTTGCCTGGTCTGGATTTTGTCGCTCTGGCACAGGGCTATGGCGCCCACGGGGTACGCGCCACTACTCTTGATGAGGTGCGCAAGGCCTGCAGCGAAGCCTTCACCCGTAACGTGCCAACGGTACTGGAAGTGCCCGTGCAAGCGACCATACCGCCGCTGCTCTGACGGCTTTGAGTATGAGCGCTCAGCCTTGGGCGCTCTGACTCAGTAGTGGTGCTCAGCGCAAACTTGGCCAACCACTGAAACTGGGCATCATGGCCACGCAGCTCGAATACTGCTTACACAACTGGGTCTTTCGTGACTCTTTGGGCGTGCCACTCGCGACGGTGGCAATCACTATGAAAATGAACAAAGGAACATAGTAGGCGACATGATTTTTTATTTTCATTGTGAGTGCTCTTATGAACATTGAAATAAAGCTTTCTCTTTGTTCTAGAACCCTCTCCAGGCACTCAGCAGTGTTTGCCGGGCCGCCTGAAGAGGTTGACTGCAATCAGCGTTCGTCGACGGTGATGATTTCCCGGCGTTCGGCCATGCTGGCCGGTATCAGGTCTTCATCGGTGAAGAACTGCTCGTACCATTCGCGCAACTGGTAAACCGGGCCGTCGGTTTCGGCCAGTACCGGCTTGTCGATGCGGACTTTGTGCTTCCAGATCACCACGTCCTGGTAGAACGAGTCGCGGTTGCCCTTCACATACGCCTTGGCCACCTCCAGGTTCTGTTCTTCGGTCCAGCCGGGGACGCGTTTGACCATGCAGCCAAAGCGCAAGTCAAAGCTGTTGGCCGTTACGGGTACGTGGCTATTGAGCAGGATGGCGTGGATACGTACGTCGCCGAACATCGAACTGATCTGGGTGAAGTGAGTCGCCGGGCCGTAATACGCAGATGGCGCGATAAGGTCACCGCCCAGGCGCTCGGAGTCGCCATGGAAAATCTGGTGGCCGATGTGGCCTTCGAAGATGTTGGCGAAGTATTTGGTTGGCGTGCCGTGTACCGGCCCGAAGTGCTGGGCATCCACCAGGTTATCGACCAGTTCCCGAGGGTTGGTCTCGATGTGCATGGTGTCGATGTTCCAGTCGTGGATCCATTCAGGGTCATCCATTTCTGGCAGGTGCGGAATAATCACGCCCTCTTTCGGTGGCCGACCTTCAGGGTTGTTCCAGACGAACAGCAGATTGTTTTCTTCGCAGGTCAACCAGCTTCGGGTCTTGGCCTTGGGGGGGATGCGCTTGCAGTAAGGGATCTCGACGCACTTGCCGCCGGTGTCGTACTTCCAGTGGTGGAAGGGGCACACCAGCCGATCGTTTTCGATGGTGCCCTGGGACAAGTCTGCGCCCATGTGCGGACAGTAGGCATCAAGAATGCTGATGGCGCCCTGGCTGTCAGCAAACGCGACCAGGCGGGTACCAAAAATATTCAGGGTATGCGGCTTGCCATCGCGGTAATCATTGGCGTTGCCGAGGCAGTGCCAGCCACGGGCGTAACGGTGGGTACGCTGGGCATTCTCGATGTTGATTTCAGCGAGTTTAGTCATTGTTATTGTTCCTCGGTTGCAGACTTCGGGGCCTGTAATGCCCCCAAGAAATACAGGGTGAACCCTTGGTAGCCATCATTTAACAGCTGCACAAGGAGAACATCCTTCAATTGGACTAGAGCAAATGCGACTGACTCGCAGTAGGCGCCACACCTACTGACCGAAACGCCGCGCGGCTTCGGGGCCGAAATCCCGTGGGCTGAAACCCGGTCGGTTGAGCAAGTAGCCGTTACGCTGTTCGTTGATCAGGTTGAACGCCAGGTAGCTCCCGGCATTAAGGTCGTAATACAGGCCTACACCGGCCTGTGGCCGCTGGCTCTCGTAGGCGTAAAAGTAATTGACCATTGAGGTGCGCCATAACTCGCCACGGTTGTCGTAGTTGTCAGCGAGGATGGGGAACCAGGTGTCTTCATCGATGTACAACTTGCGCTTGCCGTAGAGGTGGCGATAACCCGGTTTGAGGGTGCCTTCCAGCTCCCAGACCCTGTGACGCTCGTAACGCATGGCATCCGGGTTGATGTGGCCGGGGGGCAAGAGGTCCGCGTACTTAAGGTTGGCGGCATGCAAGCGATAGGTATTGTAGGGAATGAACATTTCGCGTTTGCCAACGATCTTCCAGTCATAACGTTGACCCGAGCCGTTGAACAGGCGCACTTCGTCTACCGTGAGCGAGCCACCGCTGCCTGGGAATGACATGTCAAAACCATACCCCGGCGACTGCCTTACACGACGCGTGCCCGGGTCGTAACGCCACGCCTGACGGGGTTCAATCTTGTCGTTCCAGAACTCGGTGCCGGTATTGATCTCGCCCTTGTCCCGCTGAGGCAGTAGCGTTTCGTTGAGGTAGAACGACGAGTTGCCGGTGGTTTCACCGATTTTGCCCGGTTGCAGCGCCGGGGCCAGGTTGCGCGAATGCACGCGGCCCCAGTTGATGTTGCCGTCTTTGAGCACATAGGCGTTGTCGGAGGTATATTCCTCAGTCCATGCACGCAAAGTGAAGGTCGAGGCATTTTTCAGCAGTTCCAGACCGCTGCGCGGCACCGGGAATGGCGTGCCGCCGGTCTTGCCGACAACGCCTTCACCGTCATCGACCAAGCGCGCCACGCTGGCGTTTTCGCGGGTGGCCTGGCACACCGAGTCGTCAAAACGGAAATCCCGGTGCGAGGGGTACACCGGCATTTTGTAAGTGCTCGGGTACAGCTTGAACAAGGCTTTTTGCCCGTCGGACAGCGCGTCGCCATACTGCTCCATGTTCTGCGCGGTGATCACAAACAGCGGCTTTTCGTCGGGGTACGGGTTTACCGGATGGTTGCCGGTGCCCTTGAAATCCACGTGGGGCGGTACACCCAGCCATTTACCGCTGAATGCAGGAATGCTGCCATCGGCATTACCGGCCTTTTCCGCGCCCATGCAGGTCAAGTCAGTGCCCAGCCGCGCAACATCCTGCGGCGCGGCATTGGCCAGGCCAATGGCACAGCATCCTAAAAACATCGCCAAGGCCCGGCCAGGGGGCTGATAAGTGCCGATCATTTTTATTCTCCTTTTCTGGGTTCGACATCGGTTGCCCAGTATCGACAGGCCAAGAGCGCCGCAGCATCGTCCGCACGGACTAATGCAAGTTGGCGCCGCGCAGCGTCACAGCAAGGACGCAGCCGCTTGGGGCGCGCCCAGGGCTACCACGCTGTTTAGCATGATCCGCACCAGTTCGGTTTGGCGGCGCACGCCCGTCTTGGAAAAGATCGAGCGCAGGTGGGCACGGGCAGTATTACGGCGGATGTTCAGCAGCTCAGAGGCTTCTTCCAGCGACAGGCCGTTGGCCAACTCCAGCGCGAGGGCAGTTTCTGCCGGGGTCAAGTTGTACAGTTGCGAGGTCAGCACGGTACTCACCAGTGACTTACTCACCGCATCGCGCACATACACCACCACCGTGGGTTTACCGTTGCTTTCGAGCAGTTCGCGGGTGGCAATCAACTCCACCACCACCCCCAGGCTGACCTGCCCCGAGGGGCGGGAGATCGACATGGCCTCGGCTTGCTGCACACCTTGGCCGGTGCCTTGCCTGACGCGCTGAAAGGCGCTTCGTACCAGGCGTGACAATTCCCGATTGTCACTGGGGTACGTCGCCTCCAGTCGTCCACCCACGATCTTGAGGCCGTCCTGGCTGTCGAGAATCTCCCGAGCCACGGGGTTGAGTTGCAACACCGTGCCGTTTTCATCCAGCACGATGGTTGCCACTGCCAGGCGGCTGATGGTCTGTGAATACAGGCTGCCCAGTGACTCACTGCGATCCAGTTGGGCATGCAGGTGCAAGGCCCGGCGCAAATGCGGCAAGAGCATCGCGCACATGGCCCGATCGGTGTCGTCAAACCGCGGATGATCGAATGGGCGATTGATCCTGAAACGCACAATGCCGCCATCTGGCATGCGGATATCGGCACCGAGCATGTGGTAACAATTGTGGGGTTCGCAGAACAGCAGGTAAAACGCCGAGCGGCGCCATTCAGCATCGCTGATCAGTTGATCGATGGTGAACACCGTGTCGGTGGGCAACCCGTCGAACAAGGTAGATTTGGCGTAATAGGCGTAATGGTTGATCCCGCCCTCCCCCAATTCGATATCACCCGCGACCACCATCGGCGACAGCAGCGGTTCATCCTGGACGCGCAAGATCAAGGTCACAAAGTTGGCCTTGAACAGCGTGCGTACCGCTCTCAACGAATCACTCAAACAGCGCGTATTCAAGGCCGACTCATAGATGTCGCCAATCATCTGTTCGTAATCGGCCAGCTCCAGGCCCATGTGCGCCAGGATTTGTGCATTGGGCAGACAAGGTTGCATAACCATTCCCCAGCAGCGGGCCCGACCGTCAGGCCCGCATGGTTTGAGTTGAAACAGCAGGGTTTATGGCAGCTCGAACAGGCCCGCAGCCCCCATGCCACCCCCAATGCACATGGCGATCACCACATAACGCACACCGCGCCTGCGCCCTTCAAGCAAGGCGTGGCCGACCATACGGGCGCCTGACATGCCAAACGGGTGGCCGATGGCAATCGCCCCGCCATTCACGTTCAGGCGCTCGGCCGGGATGTGCAGGGCATCACGGCAGTGCAGTACCTGGCAGGCAAATGCTTCGTTGATCTCCCACAAACCGATATCCGCGACACTCAAGCCAAAGCGCTTGAGCAGCTTGGGGATAGCAATCACCGGGCCGATGCCCATTTCTTCCGGGGCACAGCCACCGACTGCAATGCCCCGGTAAATGCCCAGCGGCGTTAACCCCCGGCGCCGGGCTTCAGCACGGCTCATCAGCAGGCTGGCCGAGGCGCCATCCGAGAATTGAGAGGCGTTGCCGGCAGTCACATATTCACCCTGCCCGATCCATTTGCCGTCCTTCCACACTGGCTTCAACGCAGCCAGGTCTTCAAGACGCGTAGAGGGCCGGTTGCATTCGTCCCGGGAGACCTGCACACGCTCATGACCATTGGCCTGGCCATCGCCGGCAAATAACAGTTTGTCCACGCTCAGGCTGACAATTTCGTCGTCAAACAGGCCGTCCCGTTGCGCAGCGGCGGTGCGCAACTGGCTTTGCAGCGCGTATTCATCCTGAGCGGCGCGGCTGATGCCATAGCGCCGGGAAACAATTTCGGCGGTTTCAATCATCGGGATATAAGCGCTGGGCATTGCCTGCAGCACGGCCTCTGACTGTGCGCGATAACTGTTTTTGTGCTTGGTCTGGGTCAGCGACAACGACTCCACACCACCGCCAATGGCAATATTCATCTCACCGCTGAGAATACTCTTGGCCGCTACACCGATGCTCATCAGCCCCGAGGCACACATACGGTCTAGCGCCATGCCCGGCACGCTCTCAGGCAAGCCGCCGGTATACGCGCACAGCCGACCGATGTTGTAAGCCTGGGTGCCCTGCTGCACCGCGGCGCCCATGATCACATCCTCGACATCGGCTGGGTCGATGCCCGCGCGCTCAACTACAGCACGCACCACATGCCCGCCCAGCACCGGGGCTTCAGTGTCGTTGAACGATCCACGAAACGACTTGGCCAAGGCGGTTCGGGCAGTTGAAACGATGACAACTTCATTCAGGTCCATGACACGCTCACTGGCAAATTGGGTTGAAGGTATAACGGCTGATGGTGTCGATCACGCAACCGGGGCGCGCCTGGCCCTCGACGTCCATGGTCATGCGCACCACCAGTTGTACGGTGTCGCCCAGCAGCTCGGCGCGGATAATCTGGCCACTGCCACGCACCCGTGAGCCGACCTTGACCGGCGCCGGAAAGCGCACCCGATCGCTGCCGTAATTAATGCCCATCGCCATATTGTCGATGCGCATCAACTGCGGCATGAAAAGGTTGGCCAGCGACTGGGTCAGGTAACCGTGAGCAATGCAGGCACCAAAAGGGCCAGTGGCGGCCCGCACCGGGTCGACATGAATCCATTGGTGGTCACTGGTGGCTTCGGCGAACAGGTCGATGCGCTGCTGGTCAATGGTCAGCCAGTCGCTGTGCCCCAGGTCCAGGCCCTCGGCCACCAACAGCGCCTGGGCCGTACTGAAAACGTGCGTCATGGGTAAGTCCTCAAGCCTGTTGCGAACTGACGGACAGCACTTCGCCGACCATGTAAGAGGCGTAATCGCTGGCCAAAAACATCATCACGTTGGCCACCTCCCAAACTTCAGCCGCGCGCCCGAACGCTTCGCGCCCTGCCAGGCTGGCCAGCAACTCTTCACTGGAGGCTTTTTTGAGAAAGTCGTGCAAGGCTATTGAGGGCGACACGGCGTTGATACGCACGCCGAATTCGGCAGCTTCCAGAGCGCTGCAGCGGGTCAGCGCCATGACTCCGGCCTTGGCGGCGGCATAATGGGCCTGCTCTTTCTGGGCTCTCCAGCCCAATACCGAGGCGTTATTGACAATGGCTCCGGCGCCACGCTGCTGCATGTGCGGCAACATGGCCCGGGTCATGCGGAACGTCCCGGTCAACGTCACATCCAGCACCCGTTGCCACTCTTCATCGCTCATCTGCACGACGGTTTTTTGCCCACCGAGGCCGGCGTTGTTGATCAGCACATCGACCCCGCCCAGCGCATCTTCGGCCGCCGCCACCAAGGCCTGGACCTGCGCCTCGACGGTAACATCGCACAGTTGGCCAAAAACCGCCTGTAGGCCGGTCTCGGCCTTGAGCCGCTCGACCGCCTCCTCCAGACGACGCGGGTGTACGTCTGAAATCATCAGCGCCCGGCAACCCTCTTCGGCACTGCGCCGAGCCGCCGAATAACCAATACCGGCGCCGGCTGCCGCTGTAATCAACACCGACTTGCCGGCCAACAATTGATGACCGGGCACATAAGGGGGGGCTTGCTTCACAGTGTCTACCTCCGAAAATTCGATACCCCGTCTTTGTACGGAGCCGCAGGCACTGCCACATCGTCAAAATGGGGTATCTCCGCGAACAAAGCCCCTGGCCCGCTCGTCATGCAGGTATCAACTGCCCCAGACTCTCTGGGCTTTGGGCGCCTCGGCGAGGATCGCATCAACGGCGCCGCCAATTTCGTTCACCGCCCACAACGCGCCTTTGTCACGGGTGACGCCTGTGCGCCAGCCGTCAGCGAGGGATATGCGCCCGCCCTGGCTCTCAAAGACCTGGCCGCTGACATGGGCCGACGCCGGGCTGGCCAGCCATACCACCAGCGGTGCAACGTTTTCTGCGGCCCAGGCATCAAAACTGCCATCTTCGGGTTTTTTCACCACGTCGGGCATGGCACTCTCGGTCATCGATGTACGCGCCGCTGGCGCCAGCGCATTGGCGGTCACGCCATAACGCGCCAGCTCAGCCGCTTGCACCAGGGTCAATGACGCGATGCCGCCTTTTGCCGCCGAGTAATTGGACTGCCCCACCGAGCCTTGCAGCCCGGCGCCAGAGCTGGTGTTGATGATCCGCGCATCCACCGGCGTACCGGCCTTGGCCAGGTCGCGCCAGCGCCGCCCGAGGATATTGGCCAGGCAATAGTGGCCCTTGAGATGGACCTGCATCACCCTGTCCCAATCCTCTTCACTGAGGCTGATGAACATGCGGTCACGCAACACACCGGCGTTGTTAATCACCACATGCACTTCACCAAACGCCGCCAGTGCCGCATCGACAATCCGTTGTGCGGTCACCAATGTGGTGATGTCATCGTGGTTGGCGATGGCCTGGCCACCGTTATTGCGAATCTCTTGCGCCACCGCCTGCGCGGCCTCGCTGCGAATATCGTTGACCACCACATTCGCCCCTTGCGCGGCCAGCGCCAGCGCATAGGCACGGCCCAGCCCGCCGCCAGCCCCGGTGATGATCACGGTGCGGTCTGCACATATAGCCATGTTTTGACTCCTTGACAGGGTAAGCGGCCGCACGCGAACCGGCGGCCGTTGAAACATTACAAACGTTCGATGATGGTGACATTGGCCTGGCCGCCGCCTTCGCACATGGTTTGCAGGCCATAGCGGCCGCCGCTGCATTCCAGTTCGTTGAGCAAGGTGGTCATCAGCCGTGCACCGGTTGCGCCCAAGGGATGCCCCAGGGCAATGGCGCCGCCGTTGACGTTGGTCCGCGCCGGGTCGTAATCCAGCTCTTTGGCCCAGGCCATGACCACCGACGCAAAGGCTTCGTTGATCTCCACCCGGTCGATCTCGGCCATACTCAGGCCACTTTTGGCCAACGCCCGGCGAGTAGCGGCAATCGGTGCAGTGAGATGCCAGATCGGGTCATCGCCCAGCACCGTCAAGTGATGAACGCGCGCCCGAGGCGTCAACCCATAGCGCTTGAGCGCGGCCTCGGACACCACCAGCAGCGCCGCCGAGGCATCGCAAGTCTGGCTCGACACCGCGGCGGTAATCGATGGGTACTGTGGGTCTACTGGTTGCAACTCGGCCATTTTCGCCAGGCTGCTGTGACGCGGCGTTTCATCCTGCGTCAAGCCTTGGCAGGCAACGATTTCCCGGTCAAAACGGCCGCTGGCAATGGCTGCCAGGGCGCGCTCGTGGCTGTGCAGGGCAAACGCTTCCATCTGCTCGCGAGTGATCTGCCAGTGATCGGCAATTCGCTGCGCAGCGTAAAACTGGTTGACCGGCTGCTGGCCAAACCGTGCTTGCCAGCCCACGCTGCCGGAAAACGGATCGGCAAACCCCAGCGGCTGGCCCGCGAGCATCGCCGAGGCAATCGGGATGCGGGTCATGGTTTGCACACCGCCCACCGCCACCACATCCTGGGTCCCACTCATCACAGCCTGGGCGGCAAAATGCAGCGCCTGTTGTGACGAGCCGCATTGGCGATCCACCGTGGTACCGGGCACCGTCAAGGGCAAACCGGCGGCCAGCCAACTGGTGCGGGCAATGTCACCCGCCTGGGCGCCAATGGTATCGACGCAACCGAAAATCACGTCGTCGTAGTCGTCGGGGGGAATCGAGTTTCGCTCCACCAGCGCCTTAAGCACATGGGCGCCCAGATCAATGGCATGGATCTCGCTCAGCGCGCCTTTGCGCTTGCCGGTCGGGCTGCGCAACGCATCAACGATATAGGCTTGGGCCATGACTCATTCCTCAAAAGTGTGTCCCGGCCCCAGGCCGGTGGTGTCGGCGAACAGGTAGCCGCTGACCCGGGTTTTATGAAAGCCCCGGTCGCCCCAGTACGCATCCAGCGCCCAGGCGCGCTTCATGAACATCTGCAAATCGACTTCCCAGGTGTACCCCATCGCGCCATGCACCTGGATGCCCTTGCGCGCAGCAATCCAGCTGGCCTCATTGGCCGCCAGACGCGCTTGAGACACCCAGATAGCGGCATTGCGGTCGTTACGGGCCAGGGCATGGGCGGCGCGGTAGAGCACCGGTTTGGCGTGTTCGATATGGCGGGCGACATCGGCCAGGTGATGCTTGACCGCCTGAAAGCTGCCGATCGGCTTGCCGAATTGCTTGCGTTGCGCCACGTAGTCCACCGACAAATCCAGCATGCGCTGGGCCAGCCCCAACAGTTGCCCGGCCACCGACAGCGCGCCGCGATCGAGCATGCGCGCCTGCAAGGCCAGACCCTGCCCGCCACTGGCGATGCAGGTGGCGGCCGACGGGGTCCAGGTCACGCCCCCTGGGCGCCGTGAGGCATCGATACTCGAATGGTTCTGCACCTGTACCTCTGAGCGCGGCACCAGGTGAATTTCGTCGCTGCAGCCCAGAATCAGCACCTCGGCTAATTGCGCATCGCTGACCAGCGCATTGATCGGGTGGCTGATCGCCATGCGCAAGCTGCCGTCGGCAATGCGCGGCAACAGCTCGGCGCGGGCCGGATGCTGCGCCGGCAGATCGGTCAGCACGCCGCAGGCCACATAGGCGGTGTCGGCCAGTGAATCAGGTATGGCGTAATAGCCCAGCTCCTGGGTCATCAGCGCCCAGGTCACATCGTCCATGCCCAGACCTCCGTGGGCCTCGGGCACGGATAAAGCCGTCAACCCTTGCTCGGCTATTTTGTTGCGCAAATCGCGGGAGCGCCCGACGTCGGTTTCCCAAATTTCCCGGAGCATTTCCGGTGCAGCTTCGGTCATCAGGAAACGACTGATGGCCTCGCGGAACGCCAACTGATCATCGTTAAAAGTGAAGTCCATGGCGGTTCCTTATTTCGGCAAGCCGAGCATGCGTTCGGCAATGATGTTGCGCTGGATTTCGTTGGTACCGGCATAGATCGGCCCGGACTGGGCAAACAGAAAACCTTCCAGCCAGCCCGCTGCATCACCGGCCTCAGGGCCTTTAGCCGTCAGTTCGCCGCGCATGCCGAGAATGTGCATGGCGGTTTCGTGCATTTTCAGGTCCAGCTCCGACCAGATGATCTTGTTGATGCTCGACTCGGCACCGATATGCTCGCCCCGGCTCAAGCGCCCCACCGTGTGGTAAGCCGACAGCGCATAGGCTTCGGCGCCCATCCAGGTCTCCATTACCGCATCACGCAGGCTTGGGTCGCGGTCTGCAGTGGCGCGATTGGCCTTATACAGTTCAACCAGTTTTCGCGCGGTGGCTTGAAAACGTGCCGGGGAGCGCAGCAGCAAACCCCGCTCAAATCCGGCGGTGGCCATTGCCACTTGCCAGCCCTGGCCTTCAGCACCGATGCGGTTACCCACGGGCACGCGCACATTGTCAAAAAACACCTCGGCAAACGCATCCTTGCCGTTGAGGGCCTTGATCGGGCGAATAGTCACTCCCGGTGCATCCAGCGGCACCATGACAAACGAGAGGCCGTGATGCCGGGCCGAACCGGCTTCGCTGCGGAACAGGCCAAACAGCCAGTCGGCGTAGATCGCCCGGGTCGACCAGGTTTTCTGCCCGTTGATCACGTAGTGATCACCCTCGAGCACCGCCTTGCTGGTAATTGCCGCCATGTCAGAACCGGCATTGGGCTCCGACCAGCCTTGCGCCCACATGTCCAGGCTGGCAGCCATGCGCGGCAGGAAGCGCTGTTTCTGTTCCGGGGTGCCGAACTCCATCAGGGTCGGCCCCAGCAGCAACTGGCCATTCTGGTTGACGCGCATCGGCGCGTCGGCGCCGTAATACTCTTCCTCGAAAATCAGCCACTCGATCAAATCGCAGCCGCGACCGCCCAGTTCCGCCGGCCACATCACCATTGACCAGCGGCTCTCGAACAATGTGGCTTCCCAGGCGCGGTGCTGCTCAAAGCCTTCACGGGTGTCATAGCTGGCCAAGGGCTCGGTTGGCAGGTTGGCTGCCAGCCAGGCGCGAACTTCGGCGCGAAAAGCGTTCTGTTTGGGGGTGTAAGTCAGGTCCATGGCATTACCTCAGAACTTGGCGTCGCGTTTTTCGACGAAGGCCCGACGCGTTTGCGCTGAATCCGGGCTGCTGTAGGCCTGCAGAGTGAAACCCTGCTCCCAGCGGTACTTGTCTTCCAGGTTGCCGTCTTCGATACCGTTCAAGGCCTCCTTGGCAATGCGGATCATGTCGGGGCTCTTCTCGGCGATTCTGGCGGCGATGCCCAAGGCGGTTTCGCGCAGTTGTTCCTTACTGACGATGCGCTCGATAAACCCGTATTGCAGGGCCTCGCGGGCGCCGATACTGTCGCCGGTAAAAAACAGGTAGCGGACCTTCTGCACCGGGAACAGCCGCTGTAAATGTGCGCCACCGCCCATGGCGCCGCGGTCCACTTCCGGCAAGGCAAAGGTTGCGCACTCTGCGGCAATCACAATGTCTGCAGCACCCGTGATACCAATGCCCCCACCGAGAACAAAACCATGTACCGCGACGATCACCGGCACCGGGTTACGGTGTACGGCCTTGAAGGTCGCGTAGTTGCCGACATTGACCTCGACGATCCGCTCCGGGTACTTGTCCAGTTCTTTGATGTCGACACCGGCACAAAAACCGCGGCCTTCTGCGCGAATCACGATGACCCGCACCTCGGGGTTGGCGCCCAGCGCCTCGATTTGCCGCGCCAGTGCCAGCCATTCCTGGCTGTCCAGCGCATTGACCGGTGGTTTGGCGATCACCAGCTCAGCGATCCCCTGATTGAGTTGGGTAGTAAATGCCTGATTCACAGGGGTTCTCCAATAACGGCTGACGGGATCGTGTGAAGCGGTTGGCTGCGGGCCAGGAGCGCGTCCAGGCACTGCTCGGCCTCGTTGGCAATGCCTTCGATGACCTCACGGCACGACAGCAGCTCGGCGATGGCGGCGGCGACCTGGCCGCTGGGTAAAATCCCTTCGTCCGGGGCGCCATCGACCATCGAGCGTTGCAGCAATACCGGTTGATTGGCGGCCATCACCACTTGCGACAACTGCGCCGGGTTTTCGCGCAGGGCCCGGACAAACACCGACAGCATGTGCCCCAGGCTCATGCCGGTCTGTTGCTTCCACTGCCAGGCGCTGCCCAGGGCAATGCGCAAGCGGCCAAAGGAACCGGCCCGCTCCAGGTGGTTGATAAAGCGGTTTTCGATCATGCGATGGCGCATACCATCCACCGCCGTGGTCACCCGTACCTGCTGGGGGTCATTGACCTTCAGGTAGCGCGCCAGCGTTGCAGCCGGGGTTGGCGATTCGCGGGTCATGAGGAACCGCGTGCCCATAGCAATACCGGCCCCGCCGGCGGCCAGTACCGACGCCAGGCCGCGCCCGGTGGCATAGCCGCCGGCGGCAATGACCGGCACGTTGACCGCGTCCAGTACTTGCGGCAACAGAATCGAGCTGGGTACGCCGCCGGTGTGGCCGCCGCCTTCACCGCCCTGCACGGTAATCAGGTCCGCGCCGAGCTCCACAGCTTTGAGCGCGTGCTTTAAAGCCCCCACGGTGGGGATGCACAGCACATGGGCGGCTTTGAAACGGGCGATGGTCTGTTTGTCCGGGCCACGCCCGTAACTGACGGCGCGCAAACGGTATTGAATGGCCAGATCGACACACTGCGCGGCGTTGTCCTGAAACATGTGAAAGTTGAGACCAAAATTGCTGCCCCCGGTGGCGTCGATCACCTTGCGGATTTCGCCCTCAAGGGCATCGGCGGTGATGGTCGCTCCCGCCAGAAAGCCAAAGCCTTCCGCCTGTGTCGTCGCAATCACCAGATTGGCGTCAGCGACCCAGCCCATCGCGGTTTGCACGATCGGGTAACGGCAGCCCAGCGCCTCGGTCAGCGGCGTATGCAACCAGCGGTTCATTGGCTTTTGTCCTCGGCCTGCTTGTTGGCGCGGGCCATGCCCTTGGCATCGAAGCCCCCCAGCTTGTCACCGGACAGCAGTTCGTTGTGCGCATGGGCAAAGTGGTGCCAGGCGAACACCGCATCCATGGCCGTGCGCTTGCCTTGCAAATCTTCGACGTGGTTGATTGCCTGCTTGGTCAACGCCAGCCCCATGCGTGGCTGCCTGGCGATGCCAGCGGCCAGGGCGTAGGTCGCCTGCTCCAGCTCTTCACGCGGGACTACGCGGTTGACCATGCCCAACTGCGATGCGCGGGCGGCGCTCATGCGGTCGCCGGTAAACAGAAATTCCTTGGCGATACGCGGGTTCATTTCATAGGGGTGAGCAAAATACTCGACCCCCGGAATGCCCATGCGCACCACCGGATCCTGGAAGAACGCGTCGTCACTGGCCACGATCAGGTCACAGACCCAGGCCAGCATCAGCCCACCGGCGATGCACGCGCCATGCACCATGGCGATGGTCGGCTTGGGCAGCTCCCGCCAGCGCCGGCACATACCCAGATACACCTCCTGCTCGCGGGCATAGAGTTGCTCGCCGCCAGGTTTATTGGTGTGGTCCCACCACAAATGCGCGCGCTCGAACGGTTTGTTGATGTCCCGCCCCGGGGTGCCGATATCGTGCCCCGCCGAGAAGTGTTTGCCGTTACCGCGCAACACGATGACTTTGACGCTGTCATCGTTCACCGCCTCACTCAACGCCGCATCCAGCGCGTAAGTCATCTGTGAGTTCTGCGCGTTATTAAAACTAGGCCGGTTCAGCGTCAGCGTGGCAATACCCTCGGCCACGCTATATAGCACCGGGGTGTCCGTCTCGTAGACGGCGTTGTCCTCACGGACGATAAATTCACTGTCGCTGCTGTGCATGCTCGCTTCCTTGCCTCAGACCGTACGAATGCCCGGCGGGTTGCCCTTGATCGCCGTGGCGCGGTAATCGTGGGGGTCGAGTCGGCGGATAAGCGCCAACTGCTCCGGCGTCGGGTGGGCGGTTTCATGCAACTGCGCCGACTTGAGCAGCGGGAAGCCGGTGTTGTCCTGGACTTGTTCGAAACTTACGCCGGGGTGCAACGAGCGCACCTGCACGGCCCGCTCCGGGCCATCAAAATCAAGCACGCAGAGGTCGCTGACCACACAACGGATATCCATCAGGTCGCGACGCGCGCCATGCGGCCAACGATCTGCCTTGAAACCGACACCGGACACCATGTCCACTTCGCCGCTGACAAACACCCGTGTGTTATGGCTGGCGACAAAAAACGAATTGAGGTGGTTGATGCTGTTGCCGGGCAAGCCGCGTACCCCGAGAATCGCGGTCTTGGGCTTCTGATAGTCGCCAATGCAGGACAGGTTGGTCTGCCCCCAACGGTCGATCTGGGTCGGCCCGATCATTGCGTGGCGACGCCCGCCCCAAACACATTCAAAGACCCGTTCAAATGACAGGTAGCCGGAGTAACGGGGCACGTAGTCACCACGCGGCCCCAGAGGGATGGGTTCCTCTACCAGGAACGCTTCACTGTCGGTCATCAACAGTTCGGGGCTGTGGGTGAGTTTGGCCAGGCTTGCGCCCAGGCGCGGAATTACGCCCAGGCCGGAGGCAATCACTTCGCCATTGCCGCGCCAGGCCTCAGAGGCGGCCACAATCATCAGCTCGGCCAGGGTGAAATCGCAGGTTGCAGTCATAGTGGCTACTCCTCAGAACACGGGAAGGGGCAAAGCGCCCATGGAATCAGCACCGCCGTTCTGTGCCTGATAGGCCAACTCACCTGCAGCGACGTAAGTCTTGACGTAATCTTGCCAGCCGTTTTCCGCCTGGCTGCTGGCGACGTAAGCCTTAAGGTGCTTGATGTCCCAGCCATAATCGGGGCCGCAACTGGTGGGATGAGCACCCAGCGGAGCATGCACCACACCGGTCACCAGATAACGCTCGAACGTGTTGAAACGCGCCAGATCGGCGCTCAGTTCCAGACGTTCTTCCAGGTGTTCGCACGAAATAAAACATTGGTTAGCAGCGCGAGCGAACAGATGGTCAAAGTACGGGTCCGGACCGATCACCAGGCTATTGCCCAGCCGGTCGGCAACGTTGACATGCAAGAACGCCACGTCGAGGTTGAGCGCGGGCATCGCCAGCAGCACCTCGCCATCCTCATAGGGGGACTGAACCGTCTTGATGTCCGGGTTCAGACGCGCCACATCCGTGGCCAAACCACAGCGGGTCGGCAGAAACGGCAGGCGCATACCCGCGGCACGCAGGCCCCACTGGAACATGCCTTCGTCGAGTTCCATCAACTCCAGCTCACCCGCTTCACGGGCCTTTCGGTAGTAGGGTTCGAGCGGAATGGCATCCAGGGTGACAAAACCGAACACCAGCTTCTTGACCTTGCCCGCCGCGCAGAGCATGCCGACTTCCGGCCCGCCGTAAGCGACCACGGTCAGGTCCTTGACCGGCGAACGAAGAATTTCACGGACAATCGCCATGGGCTTGCGGCGCGGGCCCCAGCCACCGAAACCGATGGTCATGCCATCGCGTAATTGAGCGACCGCATCGGCCGCTGTCAGTTGCTTATTGATCATGACAACTCCTTACTGTTGGCCGACCGAAAAGTCGTGCCCCCAAATGCTTACGCGGGTGAATTCGAAGGCCGAGTGCTCGGCCCAATCGACTTGCAGCCCGCCAAAACCGTATTCCAGGTCAAAACCGGACGGTGTCTTCATGTAAAAACTGGTCATGCGGTCGTTGAGGTGCTGGCCAAGGGTCGCCGACAGATTCACCGCATGGGCTTGCAGCCGGTCATGGGCGCGCCCGACTTCGGTCATCGAATCGACCTCGACCATGACGTGCACGCAGCCTGACGGCACCGGGTACTCGGCCAGTGCCAGGCTGTGATGGCGGGCATTCTGGCAATGCAAAAAGTGAATACGGATTGCCGGGGCCGCCGGGTCGGGACGGAAGTTGAAAATGTCCGACAGTTCAAACCCCAGCACATCCTTGGCGAAGGCCAGCGTTGCGTCGAAATTCGGAGCGGGCAGCACGGTGTGGCCCAGGCCCATGTCGCCGGTGATAAAACGCGGCACACCTTGGGGCGACACAAACGGCAGGCAGTCAGAGCGGTGCCCCCAACTCAGTTCATGGCAATTGCCCGACGGGTCGTTGACCTTGATCAGCGCTTGCACCCCGCGCTGATTGATCTCGTCAGCGTTGCCTGCCTGCCACTCGATGCCCGCCGCATTCAGATGCTCGATCGCGGCGAGAAAGGCCGGTTCACTGGCCAGTTCCCAGCCGGACGCCAGGTAACGCGGCTCGCTGCCTTCGACAATCAGCATGCGAAAGGGCCGCTCATCCATCTTCACGTACAAACCACCGCCCGGCGCCGGCAGCACTTGCATGCCCAGCACGTCCTCGGCGTAACGCTGCCAATGGCTGAGATTTTCGATCTGCGAGACGAAATAGCTCAAACCGCGAATGTCGATCATGCCTGGGTCCTCGTTGACTGAAGGGCTTGCGTGACGAGCATTGTGCTAAGCCCCTCCCGCCCCTTCATCGTCCGTTGAGACTAAGCCCCCCTGCCGCGCCAAGAGCGTTGGCCCCAGTCCCTAACGCCAGCAGGTCTCTAGTCCGTTTTAGTGATTCGTCGCGTGCGGGGAGCGCGGCAGACTTCGTGCACCCCTCCGCTATTTACCGAGACTTGTGCCCATGGAGTTTGCTTTTACCGAAGAGCACCTGATGATTCGTGACAGCGCCGGGCGATTTCTCGCCCAGGCCAGCGATTCCCATGCCGTGCGTGCCGCGATGATGCGCCCGGATGGCCACGACCCAGACGTTTGGCAGCGCATCGGCCAGGAATTGTTCTGGCCTGCGCTGATGGTTCCTGAGCGTTTTGGTGGCATGGGCCTGGGGTTTGTCGAACTGGCCATCCTGATGGAACAAAGCGGCCGCTTTTTGCTTGGCTCGCCGTTGTTCGCCACGGCCTGCATGGCCACCCCAGCTTTATTAATGGGGAACAACGAGGCGCTGCAGGCGCAATGGCTGGAGGCGATTGCCAGCGGCAACACCCGCGCCACCCTGGCTTTTGCCAGTGTGGCCGGGCTGGAAGCTGACAGCGTGCAGGCCGTGGCCGAGCCCCAGGGAGACGGCTGGACGGTTAGCGGCCACTACGCTCAAGTGATCGATGGCGCTTGCGCCGATGTATTGATCATCGCTGCCCGCGCGCCCGGTTCTCACGGGGCACAGGGCATCCGCCTGTTTGCCTTGCCGGGAACTGCACCGGGAGTCATCGCCACCCCTCTGCCGACAATGGACCAAACCCGCCGTCTGGCACGTATCGACTTGCATCAGGTGCAGGTCAACACAGCACAGCAGCTGTGTGGCCCCGACCAGGGGTGGACGGTGCTGCGCGACACCCTGCTGATTGCTGCCATCGGGCTGGCCGCCGAGCAAACCGGGGGCGCGCAACAAGCGCTTGACCTGACCCTTGCGTACATTGCCGAACGCCGTCAGTTCAAGCGCACCATTGCCAGTTTTCAGGCAATCAAACACCGCTGCGCCGACATGATGCTGCACGTTGAATGCGCACGCTCGGCGGCCTACTACGCCGCGTGCGTGGCTCAGGAACGGCTGGCCGCGGACGGGGATGCAAACGTCGCCAAGGAGCTCGAACTGGCCGCAGCGACGGCAAAAATCCATGCCAGCGAGGTGTTCTTTCTCTGCGCCGCCGAGTCCATCCAACTGCATGGCGGCGTCGGCTTTACCTGGGAATACGACCCTCACTTGTACTTCAAACGTGCCCGTGCCAGCGAACAACTGCTCGGCAACCCGGCGCTGCATCGCGAGCGTATCGCCGGACACCTTTTGGGAGATTCAGCATGAAAATCGGTTTCAGCCGCGCCGATGAGACATTCCGGGAAACAGTCGCGCAGTGGATGGCCGAGCACCTGAGCGGTGAGTTCTCACCCCTGCGGTTCAGGGGCGGACCCGGTGACGAGCACAGCCTTCCCGAAGAGCGCAAAGCCTGGGAGCGTGAGCTGGCCAGCGGCGGCTGGATTGGTGTGGGGTGGTCCACCGACCACGGCGGGCGCGGGCTATCCATCAGCCAGCAAGTGATCTTTCACGAAGAATATGCCCGCGCCGGTGGCCCCGGTCGCATGGGTCATATCGGCGAAGGCCTGGTGGGCCCGACACTCGCCGCGTTTGGTACACCGGCCCAGCAGCAACGTTTATTGCCCGGCATTCTCGATGGCAGCCAGTTCTGGTGCCAGGGCTACTCGGAACCGGGAGCCGGTTCGGACCTGGCCAACGTGCAAACCCGGGCAAAGCTGGATGCCAGCGGCGAGCATTGGCTTATCAGCGGGCAAAAGGTCTGGACGTCGTTGGCCCATGAAGCCGACTGGTGTTTTGTCCTGGCCCGTACCGAGCCCGGCAGCGAGGGGCATCACGGTTTGTCATTTTTGCTGGTACCGATGGCTCAGCCCGGCATTCGCGTGCAACCGATCCAGCAACTGACCGGCACCAGCGAGTTCAACGAAGTCTTTTTCGATCAGGCCGTTACCCAGGCTTCCAATTTGATTGGCCGACCAGGTGACGGCTGGAAAATCGCCATGGCGCTACTGGGATTCGAACGCGGCGTGTCGACGCTGGGCCAGCAAATGCAGTTCCACAACGAACTCGACGAGATCATCCGCATCGCCCGCAGCAACGGCGCTGCGAGCGACCCGATATTGCGCCAGCGCATCGCTCAGGCCTGGGCCGGGCTCAAGGTATTGCGCTACAACTCCTTGCGCATGCTTTCAGGCCCACAAGATGGCAGCCTGGGGCGTGAAGCAATGATTTACAAACTGGCCTGGTCAACTTGGCACAGCGATCTGGGCAAGCTGGCCATGGACGTTCTGGGTGAGGACGCAGAAATCCTCGACGGCGCGCCTTACCAGCTCAGCCGGCTGCAATCGTTGTTCTTGTTCACACGGGCCGACACCCTGTACGGCGGCAGCAACGAAATCCAGCGCAACGTCATTGCCGAGCGCGCCCTGTGCATGCCCCGCGAACCCCGGCACGGCTGATCAAGATGACTCACCCGGCATCCAGCCGGGTGAGTCATGCTTGCTCAGGGCGAGTTGCTTAGCGCACGCGAATTTTAGGGGCGTCGGCGCCACGGCGCAGGGTCTTGAGAAAGCCTTCCAGCGGCGCTGGTTCGGCTATCTGCGGCAACGCGTCTTTATCCGGTCGCTGTGCCCAGAACGCATCCCAGGACGGGAACAGGTCATGGAACGTACCCGCGTAAGGCTCGCGCCCCGGCCAGCGCATTTTCAGGCCGCCAATCGGTGGCTTGTTAAGGTCGCTCGCGTACCAGTAGCACGGCAAGCGTCGACGAAAGCACCAACGCCCGTCAATCCGCTCGTAATCGTCCCAGTACAGCATCTGCATGATCACCCACTCAGGGCCGGTCTCATGCTCGTTCTTGGAATAGACCACTCCGGTGGCATGATCGGCATCGTTGAACTCGATGATGTGCTGTCCCAGGTGATGAGACGTGCCGTGAAACTGATTGCGCATGGTCTCGTCCAGCCACGCCTTGAGGTGCGCGCGCCCGCTTTTATCGCGGCCCACGCGCACGTCCGGGGCAAAGCAGTTGGCCATGGCATCCATGTCGCGCATGTCCAGGGCCAGGGCATACTTGCCGGCCAGTTGGCGGATCGCGTCCAGCGACTCCAGGCGGTCGATGCGCGCCAGTAATGTGTCTGTGACCTGGTTCATCAGTCGAGCACCGTGTACAGGTCAGAACCGCGCCCGCCGTCTACCGCCAGGCTCGCGCCCGTCACATACGAGGCTTCGTCGCTGGCCAGAAACAGAATCGCGTTGGCCAGCTCCAGCGGCAAGCCGACCCGTTTCATCGGGATGACTTTCTCGGTGTTGCTGCGTGTCTTGGCGTCCCCGAGCATACCGGCGGTGGCCGGGGTATCGACCACGCCGGGAATAATCACGTTGCAACGGATATTGTGCGGGGCGCCCTCGCTGGCTGCCGCGCGGCTAAAGTTGATCACCGCCGCCTTGGCCGCCGAATAGCCGGCCATCCACGCCGTGCCAAACAGGCCGCAAATAGAAGCGATATTGACGATCGAACCGCCACCCTGGGCTTTCATCAGTTGCATGGCCGTGCGGGTGCCCCAAAAGGTGCCATCCACGGTGGTCGTGAAGTTGGCGTGCCAGTCGGCAGTGGTCATCGCCTCAATCCCGCCCCAAGTGTAGGCCATGGCGTTGTTGACCAGGATATCCAGGCGGCCATGACGCTGCGCGGTGGCTTGCAGCGCCTCGACATAGGCCTGTTCGTTACTGACATCCGCCACAGCGATATCGGCTTTCCCGCCCAAGGCGTGGATTTTTTCCTGAACGCCTTGCAGCGGCTCGATGCGGCGCCCGCACAGCACCACCGTGGCGCCCTCTTCGGCAAAGCGCAGCGCGGTGGCCTCACCGATGCCGGAACCGGCGCCAGTGACGAAGGCGATTTTTCCTTGTAGACGAGTGTTCATGCACGCTCCTGGATCAGATAAAGGCCATACCGCCGTTCACAGCAATGTTTTGCCCGGTCATGAAGCTGGCGTCTTCGCTGGCGAGGAACACCGCAACTTTGGCGATTTCGCTGGTTTCGCACATTCTTCCCAGCGGCACGTTTTTAAGCAGCGCCTGCATGTACTCATCAGGGATCCCGGCCATCATCGGCGTGTTGGTCGGCCCCGGCACCAGGGTGTTGACGCGGATGCCGCTGGGCGCCAGTTCGCGGGTAATCGAACGGGTCAGGCCCATCACCGCGGCTTTTGAGGCGCAGTAATGGCTTGGGCCGTCGCCGGTCAGCGCAGCCGTGCTGGAAAGATTGATGATCGAGCCCTTGCGGCCGCCCTTGAGCATCAGCCTGGCGCCTTCGCGGCAACAGATGAAGGTGCCGCCCAGGTTCACGCCTATTACCCGCGCCCAGCTCTCGTCAGAGGTATCGAGAAAGCTGTCCAGCCCCCCTACCCCGGCGTTGTTGACCAAAATATCGAGGCCGCCGAAGTGCTGTTCTACCTGGCCCATTGCATCGGCCACGCTGGCACTGTCAGCCACGTTGCACGCCAGGGCCAGCACCTTGTCGCCCAGGTCTGCGAGGCTTTCGGCCAGCGCTGCCTGGTTCAAGTCGACAGCCACGACGCGGGCGCCTTCGTCGACAAACCCGCGCACGATGGCCTGGCCCATGCCCTGCCCGGCGCCGGTCACAAAGGCCACTTTGTTGAGTAACTTCATTCGCAATCTCCGAGTTTGCGAGCTGCTGCCCGTGCAGTAGCGCCGCGCCTTGAATGATTAGCGCCAAGGGCCTGGGCATACATCGTCCGATGGGACTAGCGCAGCGTGGTCTGAACGGACGATGCCGCCGAGGTCGGGGAGTAACAGCATGGGCACGTGCGACTCGCGCTCGGTGCGCGACTGCGCTGTCCAATCCGCAGACAATGGAGAACCCCATGAACCAACCCGTAGACCTGCCCTTGCCCGTCGGCCATTACGCAACGCTGCCCAACGGCTTGCGCCTGCACTATCTGGATGAAGGCGCAGGCCCCGTGGTGCTTTGGCTGCACGGCAGCGGACCGGGCGCCAGCGGTTTCAGTAACTTCAAGGGCAACTATCCACAACTGGTCGCCGCCGGTTATCGCAATATCGTCCTCGACCTGCCGGGCTTTGGTCGCTCAGACAAGCCCGAAGACGTTCAGTACAACCTGGAGTTTTTTGTTGAGTGCGTGGCCACCTTCCTGGAGTCCATCGGTGTGCGGCGTTGCACCTTGCTGGGCAACTCACTGGGCGGGGCGATCGCCCTGGGCCTGGCCCTGCGCCTGCCACAACTGCCGCAAAGCCTGATCCTGCTGGCACCGGGCGGTGTTGAAGAGCGCGAAACCTACTTCAAGATGGAAGGCATCGTACGCATGGTCTCGCTTTACAATGCCGGGCCGATCGGCATGGACGAAATGCGCAGCATGATGAGCCTGCAACTGTTCGATGCGTCGATACTGCCGCAAAGCCTGCTGCAGGAACGGGTGGCGGTGGCGATCACCCAGCCGAAAAACCTCTTCAGTACCATGATGGTGCCCAACATGGAGGCACGCCTGGCTGAGATCCAATGCCCGATCTTGGGGTTCTGGGGCAGTAACGACCACTTCAACCCCGTTAGCGGCGCCCAGCGCATCATCGACGGCGCGCAGAATGCCCGCTTCATCGTTTTGAACCGCTGCGGGCATTGGGTGCAGGTAGAACACCGCGAACTGTTCAACCGCAGTTGCATCGACTTCCTGCAAAACGGCTAATCGGTTCAGACCAACCCGGCGTCCTGCCGGGTTAGTCCTTGTAGGGGCTACCGCCCCCGACTTCGACGCCGCGCTGTCGCGCATCAAACAGGCCACCAAATATCTTCAGCATCCCCCAATCGGTTCCCTCTCCTTCGGGAGAGGGCTAGGGTGAGGGGGCTTTGGCTTTTATGTACATATCCGTTGCTGTGGCAACGGCCACTTAGGGTTCCGGCCTTACGCCGTGCCACTTTGAAAAGCGCAAAGTGGCCAAACGCTTTTTGCCCCAACCCCTCGGTGCCTCGCTGTGGCTCGGCATGCCCTCACCACAGGCCTTGCTCCGAGGGCCGCCGCGATCGGCCAGCGTGGTTTAACGGGGCCTCTTAGATCAAGAGCAAAAGCCAGATCAAGATCAACAGATCGCGAGCAAGCTCGCTCCTACAGGACCTTTAGAATCAGTCACTTATTTCATGTTTGCTAGGAGCGATCTTTTGCGCCTGAAACGCCAACATGCGCTCAGACCGATGCAGCAGGTTGCCGGTTGAGCTGCGCATCGCCGGGCTGCCCGAGCACACAGGAGGTTCCGCCCGGGGTGTACATCATGGCCACGCAGCGATTGCAGGCGGTGCAGATCGAATCACGGCTGGCACCTCTGGCCAGCTTGTTCACGTAGTCATTTTCCGCCAGCAGTACCCGGCCCATGGCAACCAGGTCAAAGCCTTCGGTCATGATCTGCTCGATGCTGGCCAGGCTCCTGGCGCCTCCCAAATAGGCCAGAGGCATGTTCACTGCCGCACGGACTTTACGTGCATGTTCCAGCAGATACAGCTCGCGAAATTCCACAGTCGGCTCTTTACGGCGCTGGATGGCCATGGCCAAAGCAATGATTTTGTTTTTCTGCTGCACGCGGTTTTCCTTGGGAAAGGAAGAACCAAACATCGTAGTGATCGACTCGGCGTTCATCCCTGCACTGAGCACCAGCAGGTGCGCACCCTCGGCTTCCAGCATACGTGCGATCTGCGCGCCGTCTTCGGCACTGTTACCGGCGCGTACGCCTTCGGTAATGCTGTATTTACAGATAACGGCCATGTCCTGACCCACCGCATCGAGCACCGCGCGCAGTACCCGGCGCGGAAAACGCAGGCGGTTTTCCAGGCTGCCGCCGTATTGATCGCGGCGTTTGTTGTACAACGGCGAAATGAACTGGCTAAGCAGATAACCGTGGCCCATGTGAATTTCCACGGCGTCAAAACCGGCTTGGCGCGCCAGGCGTGCCGCGTGGGCAAAGTCACGCACCACGTGCTGCATGTCGCTTTCATTCATGGCCTGTTTAAGGAACATGCCGCTCATCAAGCCAATTTTGTTAAACCCGCCACTGGCAGACAGCGGGCGTTTGGTCGAGCGTTCTCGAATAAAGGTAAAACAGCCCCCGTGGGTGATCTGCGCACTGGCCAGCCCACCGGCAAGATGCACACCATCGGTTAATGCCTTGAAGTGCGGCAGGCTGGACTCGATGAGGATCAACTGGTTAGGCAAGGTGCGGCCATCGCTGCTCACCGCGCAGTAAGCCACGGTGGTCAGTGCCGTGCCGCCTTCGGCCAGGGCCGAATGCAGCCTCACCAACTGTTTGGACGGTACACCCTGGGTACTCATGCCTTCGTTGGTGGCCGCCTTGATAAAGCGGTTTTTCAAGGTCAACGGGCCAATCGTGACAGGGCTGAATGGCGATGGGATTGAACGAGGGTTCATGACGGGCCTCTCTTTATTGTTATCAGGCTACAAAAGATGGCTGCCTCGCCGTGTCGCGACGCAGCCATGCTGGTCAAAAGGCGTATTTGGCATTCAGCGACAGGTAATCGCGGTCGGCCATCAAACGACCTTGGGCAATATCCGGCGAACTCAGGTAGGCCACATAGGTAATGCCGACCTGGAAGTTGCCCAGGTATTTGAAGTCGCCACCTACGGTCAGGCGCTTTTCATCGCGGCCCAAGCCCTGGTAAGCGCTGCCGTCGACGTTCTGTGTCCACACGACTTTGGTGTTCAGGTCCACTCCGTTGGCAATCGACGGATAGTCCATGTACGCGCCAATACCCAACAGGGTTGAACCCCGGGTCTGGGTCGCCGAGAGGAACTTGTCGAAGGTGCCGTCTACCCCCTCCCCGCCGCCGGTGATCGTGAGGCTATCGACGCCGGCGATATGCTGATGCACCACTTCGGCCATGAACGTGGACTGTTGCGCGAGGAAGCTCGGGCCAAGGATGTACGAGGCGTTGAGGTTGCCTTGCCAGATCTGCCCGGTCGTAGGGGCGCCGTTGTTCAGGTACACCGATGCGCCGTCGCGGTAACTCAAGTCACCTGCGTACTGCACCGAGTCGCCGACCTTGGAACTGAAGCTGATACCGGTCAGTTTGACGTCTTCGAAGTAACCCAGGCGATAAGTCATCGGGTCGCCACTATGGCCAATGCCCTTGTTCGACGAGTATTGGGTAGTGCCGCTAAAGTCGAAAAACAACGACGCGATACGCTCGTTGTAGCGGTAGTGGAACAAGCCGACTTCAGTGTTCTCGGTAATCCGGTAACGCACACCCAGGCCCCACTGGCCGCTGTTACTGGGGTCTTTCTCGCCGGCATAGGCCACTGCCGCGCCATTGGGCAAGCTGCTGACCAGGCCGCTGGCCAGTCGATAAAACTCGGCGCCGGGGCCAAAAGTGTCGCTGCCGAAGTAATCCCCGACCGGGTTGAGTTGGGTTTTATCCCATTCGTACTGGTAGTAACCGACCAGGGCCAGGTTTTCATTCAGCGACCACGACGCTGACACCTGGCCTACCGGCAGGTACGAGTCCTTGGCCTCGGTGCCCGGTACGTTGAACTTGGTGGCATCCACCGGGGCCTGGCCCTGGCTGATGTTGGACCAGAACAGGCTTTCGCCCCATGCCACCAAATGCCGGCCAGCCTTGACCGACAAGTACTGGGTTTCACCGACATCGAAGTTGCCATACACATAAGCATCCAGCAGGCGCGCATTGTTGCCACTGAGTTTACGGGTGCGATCAGTAAACTCATCGTTGTGCCCGAGCTTGTTCACGGTGTCTGGCGAGTCGTTGGCGTTGCGCTGGTTGTAGACGTCGTCATAAAAGTAACTGCCACGCAACACCGCCCCGAGGTTGTCGTGCTTGAGTTGCAGCTCGCCAAACAGGCTCATGCGGTTGTTGATCAACGAGCCGCGTTTGAAGTTGCGGGTGCCGTCATCGTTGTTGGGGTCGTTGAGGTATTCGTTCGCCTGTTTGGCCGTGCGCATGGAGGCCGTGTAGTTAACCGTCAGCGACGAATCCAGTGTTGTGTCCTCCCCCAACTGGAGGGTAGGCGCGGCGTAAGCGGCGGGGCTGCCTAAAGTAATGGCGGTCACTAGCAGGTTGCCACCGATAACCCGGTGCCCCCAATGACGTGCAACCGTATTGTGCATGGCCATGCTCTTCTCCTGTTTTTGTTGTTTTTTACGGGTAAGGCGTGCTTTCAGGGCTGACAGGGTCACTGAGCATCACCCGCAGCTCGTTTTTGGCGACCTTACTCGACGGGTTAAGCGGCAACGCGCTGAGAAAACACACCCGGCGCGGGACCTTGTAATTGGCCATGTGTTCGCGGCTCCAGGCGATCAATTGCCCTTCGTTGAGTTCTGCGCCTTCGCGCAGCACGACGCAGGCACAACCGACTTCGCCCATGCGCGCATCGGCCAGGCCGATCACCGCCACTTGGGCAATTGCCGGGTGGCGGATCAATGCGGCTTCGATTTCTGCCGGATAGCAGTTAAAACCGCCCACGATAAACATGTCTTTCAAGCGGTCAGTGATGATCAGGTTGCCTGCCTCATCCAGGCGACCGACATCGCCGGTGTGCAGCCAGCCGTCCCTGTCGATGGCTTCGCGGGTGGCTTCAGGGTTCTGGAAATAGCCCTGCATGACGTGAAAACCCCGCAGACAGATTTCCCCCGTCTGCCCTGCGTCCAGTGCCTGGTTGTGCGGGTCGCGGATGCTCACTTCAGTCCCGGCGATGGGCCGCCCACTCGTCCCGGCAATGACCTGCGCCGAGTCTTGCGGGTCGCAGATTGTCGCCAGGCCGCCACACTCAGTCAGGCCGTAGGCAGTCGTGACCACGGCAAAGCCCAGCTCATTGCGCATGCGTTCGATCAGGCTTGGGGGAATGCTGGCCGAGCCGGTCACGGCAATACGCAGGCTCGACAGGTCGGTCTGCTTGAGTTGCGGATGGGCCAGCAACGACAGGTAAAGCGTCGGTGCGCCGGGCAAAACGCTGATGCGCTCGCGGGCAATGCGCTGGAACACCTGCTCGGGGTCGAACACCGCATGCGGCAGGATGGTTGCCCCGGCAATCAGGCACGTAAGCCACCCGGCCTTGTAGCCAAATGCATGGAAAAACGGATTGACGATCAGGTAACGGTCGCCCGGCACCAGGCCAATAATCTTCGCGTACTCACGGAAGGCCCGCAGGTTTTGCCCATGAGCGCTCATCACCCCTTTCGGTTTGCCGGTGGTGCCGGAGGTAAACAGCAGGTCGCATATGGCATCCGGACCAATCGCCAATGCCCGGCGTCGAGCACTTTGCACATCGATGATCGCGGCACTGCGCAGGAACTGCGTTACTGTCAGGTCCGCTGGCGACTGAGGGCGGTCGCCCTCCAGCACCACCAGGTGTTCGAGGCTGGCTGGCCGATGGGGCGCGAGCATGTCCGGGTAATCAACCTCGAGAAAACGCTGTTGGATAAACAGCAGGCGGCAGCCGCTGCGCTCCAGCACATCGGCCGCTTCAAGGCCTTTCATGCGGGTATTGATAGGTACCAGCACAGCGCCTGCGCAATGAATGCCCAACGCCGCGAGAATCCAGTCGGTGCTGTTGGGCGCCCAAATGCCGACCCTGTCCCCGGCCTGAATACCCATCGCCATCAAGCCTCGGGTAAAGGCCATGACCCGCTCAGGCAATTGCGCAAAGTCGATGCTTTCGCCGTTTTCCTCGATGGCCGTGCGCCCGGCAAACTGTTCAGCGCTGCTAAACACCAATTGGGCCAGGGTGACAGGCGCTGTATTGCAGGACGCAGCAAGGTTCAGACTCTGATTCATCGTGGGCTCGTGTTGATTATTCAGGAAAGCGGATGCGCAATTGCGCGCTGGTGGGGACCGCCTGACAGGCCAGAATCCAGCCTTCGGCCAGCTCGCCGGCATCCAGCGCGTCGTTGTACAGCAGTTCGATATCGCCGCTTTCCAGGGTGCACATGCACGACGCGCAGCCCCCGACACGGCAGGCACTGGGTGGTTTGAGACCGGCGCGTTCCATGGCATTGAGCACGGTTTCGCCGCTGTCACAGGGCAACTGGTAGTCCTCGCCGTCCAGACGCACGAGCAACTGCGCGGCCATCGCCGCTTCGCTGCTGCTGGCCGATAACAGCTCACCTTCACCGGGCAATGAGACAAACCGCTCAACATGCACATTGCGATCCGGCATGCGCAGGCGCTTGAGCGCGTTGACGCTCGCGTCCATAAACGGCCCCGGACCACATATAAACGCTTGGGCATGCAGAAACGGCCGCGCCAGTTCGGCCAGTTGCTCAACGCTGGGGATGCCTTGTACCGAGTCCAGCCAGTGAACGATTTGCAGGCGTTGCGCATAAGCGCTGGCCAGGGCCTTGAGCTCATCCTTGAAAATCACTGAGGCTTCGTCGCGGTTGGCATAAAACAGCAGAATGCGTCCCGTACCGGCAAGCAAGGCCGAACGCAGGATCGACAACACCGGCGTTACCCCACTGCCGCCGCCGAACAGCAGCAGGTCGCCGTCGAGGTTGCGAGGCACAAAAACCCCCGCCGGTGGCAGCACATCAATCGTCTGACCCACCTGTAATTCGCTGCACAACCAGTTCGACGCGCGGCCCTGGTGTACGCGCTTGATCGTCACGCGCAACGGCTCATCCAGCAGTGGCGTACTCGACAATGAATAGCAGCGCGGCAGCCAGCCACCCTCAAAGGGCACGCGCAAGGTCAGGAACTGGCCGGGCTTATACGAAAAGAGTTCGCCCAGGTGCGCGGGCACGTCGAACACCACGGAAGACGCATCGGCGGTTTCCTCGATCACACGTGCCACACGCAGGGCCAGATAATTGCTCATAGATCATGTACTCATGACCACCCGCCCCAACGACGGGCAGGTGTAAACCCAAGGTTCATTACGGCGCAACGGCTTCAGACGTAAGGGTCCGGGTTGGGCAGGCCGAGCATCACCGCGCCGTAGCTGCGCCCGTATGCCATGTAGTTGTTGGCGATATGGCCACGGGCCTGATGCAGATCGCGGAACAGCCGCGCTACCGGGTTGGTGTTGTACAACCCCGAGGCCGCCATGCTGCGCAGCAGGTCGTTGACCCGTTCGGCACAGATATTGGTGACATACGCCGACTGGTAGCGATAAAGCAGGCGCGTCTCGGTGTCCGGGTATTCACCGGCACGGGCCAGGCTCATCAGGTGTTCATAGTTGCGTTCCAGCACCAGGCGCAGGCTGTCGACCGTGATCATCGCTTCAGCAATGGCGGTTTGTGCCACCGGATCATCCGCCGTGCGCGCTCCGTGTTTGCCAATGTGGCGGGCGGCGTTGTCGCGAAACTCATTGATGGCGCCTTGCAGCGCGCCAATGGCCGAAGTCGAGACCGCGCGGGAGAACACCTGGGCAAACGGAATGGCGTAGATCGGGTTTTTGTTGATCTCGCGCCCCGGCGTCGCCTCAAGGGTCCAGTTATTGGTGCGTTGCACGCGATGAGCCGGCACAAAGGCATCTTCGACCACAATGTCGTGGCTGCCGGTGCCCCGCAGGCCCAGCACATCCCAGTTGCGCTCGATCTGATAGTCGCTGCGCGGCAGCAGGAAGGTGCCGTGCTCGGCGGCGTATTCGCCATCGGCCGGCAGAATGCCGCCCAGAAACACCCACTGGCAATGCTCGCTGCCGCTGGAAAACCCCCAGCGACCGCTGATGCGATAACCGCCTTCAACCACCGTGACCTTGGCCGCAGGCATGTATGTCGAGCAGATCAACGCGTTGTGGTCATCGGTCCAGACTTCGCGCTGTGCCTCAATCGGGTAACGCGCCAGTTGCCAGGGGTGAACCCCCATCACGCCGTAAACCCAGGCGGTCGACATGCAACCCTGGGCAAGGATGGTCTGGATTTCAAAAAACGTTCGCGGGTCTACTTCGTAGCCACCAAATGCCCGTGGCTGCAAAGCCCGCAGCAAACCGGAGTTTTGCAGTTCGGCGATGTTTTCCACCGGCACTTTCAAATCCTGGTCGGCCTGCGCCGTGCGCGCCTTGAGAGCAGGCACCAGGCGCTGCGCACGTTCAAGCAGATCACACTCGTCCTGGGTCTTTTCACGCATGCTGTGCATCACTCAATTCTCCCGATCTCACTGCGCCACTGCGCGAGGTGTGACGGATCATCGGATTGAGCCGGGCATTGTTCATCGTCAAAGCGGACTAGGGGCCGCAAACCTTCAGCCCGTGCCGACGGGCGCTAGTCCGATAAGACGATGCTGCTCATGGGGGCGACTGCAATAGTGGCGCTATTAACAGTCGACCCCATGGAGCAAGTGGTCATGAGTATTTTGCAGCGTTTCCAGATGCACGGCAGTGTCGCCATCGTCACGGGCAGTGGCCGGGGCATCGGTCGGGCGATTGCCCTGGCGTTTGCCGAGGCCGGCGCCGACGTGGTGTGTACGGCACGTTCGCTGGCCGAGGTTGAGGCTGTCGCCGACGAAGTCCGTGGCCTTGGTCGGCGCGCCCTGGCGCTGACCTGTGACGTCAATGACAGCGAGCAACGCCTGGCGCTGGTGCGCCACAGCATCGAACACATGGGCCGCATCACCCACTTGGTGAATAACGTGGGCGGCGGCGGCCCCAACGACCCCTTGGGCATGACGCCAGAAGCGTTTGCCCAGGTGCTGAATTTCAACGTGGCCACCACCTATGCGTTCTGCCAGTTGTGTGTGCCGCTGATGCTCGAAGCCGGTGGCGGCAACATCCTTAATATCAGCTCGGTGGCGGCGCGTTATGCGCAGCGCCATTTCAGTGCCTATGGCACGGCCAAGGCCGCTCTCAGTCACTTGACCCGCCTGCTGGCCCAGGACTTCGCTCCGCACATCCGGGTCAACGCAGTGGCGCCTGGCCCGACCCTGACCGAAGCACTCAGCGGCGTGATGCCCAGCGCCATGCGCGAGGTCATGGAAGCCAACACCCCGCTCAAATGCCTGGGCACCCCTCAGGATATCGCCGCCGCTGCGCTGTACCTGGCCAGCCCTGCCTCGGCCTGGGTAACCGGCAAGATCATCGATGTCGATGGCGGCGCCGACTCCACCGTCTGGCCAGGTTAAACACCCTTCAAGGCCAGCCCTGATGCGCTGGGCCGGCCTTTTCTCTCCCGCTTTGCAATCCCTCCGGAGTCCTCACCATGGACACAGACTTGATCAAAGCGCTCGGTGACGAACTGTTCAACGCCCTGCGCAACCGCCAGACACTGGCCCCGCTGACCCGCCGTTATCCGCAGATCACCCTGGAGCAGGCCTACCAGATCTCCCTGCAATTTCTAAAACGCCGTGAAGCCCTGGGTGAAAGGGTCGTTGGCAAAAAAATCGGTGTCACCAGCCTTGCTGTGCAGCAAATGCTCGATGTTCACCAACCGGACTTCGGCTTTCTCACAGACGCGATGCAGGTTGCCGATGGCAGCGATGTCAGCCTGGCCCGCTACAACCTGATCCAGCCACGTGCTGAAGGCGAGATTGCCTTTATTCTCGGTGAAGACCTGCACGGGCCGGGCATCAGCCCAGAAGACGTGCTGGCCGCCAGCCAGTGGGTCGTGCCCTGTTTTGAAATTGTCGATTCGCGCATCCACGACTGGCAGATCCGCATCCAGGACACCGTGGCCGACAACGCCTCCTGCGGTGTATTTGCCCTTGGGCCGCAACGCATCGACCCGCGCTCGCTGGACCTGGCCGCCGTACACATGCAACTGCTGAAAAACCACAACCCGGCAGGCTCAGGCCTGGGCTCGGCGGTACAGGGCCACCCTTGTGCAGCTGTTGCCTGGCTGGCCAATACCCTGGGCGAACTGGGTATCCCGTTCCGCCGGGGCGAAATCATTCTCTCCGGGGCACTGGCACCGCTGGTACCGGTGGTGGCCGGTGACCATATCAGCCTGTCCATGAGCGGGCTCGGCGACGTCAGCCTGCGTTTTGTCCCTTGACGCCCCCTTCCCTCCCCAAGAGCCAAATACCATGAGAAGCAAAATCAAATGTGCGCTGATCGGGCCGGGCAACATCGGCACCGACCTGCTTTATAAACTCATGCGCAGCGATGTGCTGGAACCGGTATGGATGGTCGGTATCGACGCAGCATCCGAAGGTTTACTACGCGCGCGTGAGCTGGGCCTGAAAACCACCGCTGAGGGGGTTGACGGCTTGTTGCCACACGTTCTGGAGGACAACATCCAGATCGCCTTCGACGCCACTTCGGCCTACGTGCACGCGCAGAACTCGCAAAAGCTCAACGCCCTGGGTGTGTTGATGATCGACCTGACGCCGGCGGCAATCGGCCCGTATTGCGTGCCCCCGGTCAACCTCAAGGCTCAATTGGGCCTGGGCATCATGAACGTCAACATGGTCACGTGCGGTGGTCAGGCGACTATTCCACTGGTTGCGGCGGTGTCCAGCGTGCAGCCGGTGGACTACGCCGAAATCATTGCCACGGCGGCGTCCAAATCAGTTGGCCCCGGCACCCGGAAAAACATCGACGAGTTCACCCGAACCACTTCAAGTGCCGTCGAAAAAGTCGGCGGTGCAAAAAAAGGCAAGGCAATCATCATTATTAACCCGGCCGAACCGCCGCTGATCATGCGTGACACTGTGCATTGCCTGACCGCTACAGAGCCCGATCAGGCAGCCATTACCGCTGCCATCGAGGCCATGATCGAGCAAGTGCAGCGCTATGTGCCCGGCTACAAACTGGTCAACGGCCCGGTATTCGATGGCAATCGGGTGTCGATTTTCATGGAAGTCGAGGGCCTCGGGGACTACCTGCCCAAGTACGCCGGCAACCTCGACATCATGACCGCCGCTGCAGCGCGCACAGCCGAGATGTTCGCCGAAGAAATCCTCAAGGGCGAACTTGTTTTGCACGCCATCGCTCAAACCGCCCACGCATAAGGAGCCGACCATGGATCTTCGCGGCAAAAGCATCACCGTTCATGACATGTGCTTGCGCGACGGCATGCATCCCAAGCGGCACCAGATCAGCCTGCAGCAGATGAAAGACATCGCCTGTGGTCTTGATGCCGCGGGTGTGCCACTGATCGAAGTCACCCACGGCGACGGCCTGGGCGGCAGCTCGGTGAACTACGGCTTCCCGGCCCACACGGACGAGCAATACCTGTCTGCCGTCATCCCGCTGATGAAAAAGGCCAAGGTATCGGCCTTGCTGCTACCGGGCATCGGAACCGTCGACCACCTGAAAATGGCCCACGAGCTGGGGGTCAATACCATTCGGGTTGCCACCCACTGCACAGAGGCTGATGTCAGCGAACAGCACATTTCCCATGCGCGCGGGCTGGGCATGGACACCGTCGGTTTTCTGATGATGGCCCACATGAACAGCCCGGAAGGTTTGGTCAAGCAAGGCCTGCTGATGGAAAGCTACGGCGCCAACTGCATTTACCTGACCGACTCGGCGGGTTACCTGTTACCCCATGAAGTGAGCGCCCGTGTGGCCGCGATGCGGGCTGCACTAAAACCGGACACCGAGATCGGCTTTCATGGTCATCACAACCTGTCGATGGGCGTGTCCAACTCGATTGCCGCCATTGCCGCTGGCGCCAACCGTATTGACGCCGCTTGTGCGGGTCTGGGTGCCGGTGCGGGCAATACGCCCATGGAAGTGCTGGTTGCGGTGTGCGACCGGATGGGCATCGACACGGGCGTTAGCGTGTTTGGCATCCAGGACGTGGCCGAAGACCTGGTCGTGCCGATCATGGACTTCCCGATCCGCAGCGACCGCGATGCCCTGACCATGGGGTACGCCGGGGTATATGGCTCGTTCCTGCTGTTCGCCAAGCGCGCCGAGAAAAAATACGGCGTATCCGCCCGGGAAATTCTCGTGGAAATGGGCCGCCGTGGCATGGTCGGTGGCCAGGAAGACATGATCGAAGACACCGCCATGACCCTTGCCCGTCTACACCGCCGCGCTGTCGCGCATTAAACAGGCGACCGAATACCTTCAGCATCCCCCAATCGGTTCCCTCTCCTTCGGGAGAGGGCTAGGGTGAGGGGGCTCTTGACTTGAGTACATATC